>VBJI01000072.1 GCA_005880875.1 Chloroflexota bacterium | reverse complement strand
AGTTCACCAAGGTCATGCTCGAGGGCCAGCTCCACGACAACGTGCTGGTCAAGGGGATGGCCGGCGATACGCCCATCCTGCTTTGCAAGAAGGGGGGCGTCGTGTGTGCCATCAGTGAGACCTGCTCCCACGCCGGCGGTCCGCTCTCCGAAGGCGAGCTCGATGGAAACCTGGTGCAGTGTCCGTGGCATGCCTCGAGATTCGATATCTTCACGGGGCAGGTCAAGGGCGGCCCCGCCACCATCAGCCAGGTGCGCTACGAGACCCGAATACAGAACGGCCAGATCGAAGTCCGGCGGGCGGACAATAGCTTGCAACCGAACTGATGGCGGAGCGCGAGCTCGATCCAACCGTAGGCGCCTTGCGCGGCGAAGACGTCGAAGACCGTGACTGGGAGCGTGTCCAGCCACGCCGGATCAGCGACGCCGACTGGAAGCGATTCGAGGGCTATGCCGCCGAGATCCTGCGGGCCATGGGGATGCCGCTCGACACGCCGGGAACGGCGAAGACGCCAGGCCGCTTCCTGAGCGCGCTGTTCGATTCGACCGAAGGCTACGAGGGTGACGCCAAACTGGTCACGGCGTTTCCAACGGAGTGCCGCGGCGGCCCCGACTGCGAAATCAGCCAGGTGGTCGAGGGACCAATTCCCTTCTATTCGCTTTGCGAGCACCATGCCTTTCCCTTCTTCGGTCACGCCTTCATCGGCTACGTCGCCCACGAGCACATCATCGGGATCTCCAAGCTCACCCGGCTGGTGCGAATGTTCGCCCGACGCTTCACGGTGCAGGAACGGATGGGCAGCGAGATTACCAACGCGTTGTCTCGCATTCTCCAGGCCCACGGGGTAGCGCTCTATCTGGAGGCGGTGCACCTGTGCACCCAGATGCGCGGCGTCCGGGAGTCCGAGCAGACCACCCGGACCACGTTCTGGCGTGGGAATTACGAGGCGACTCCGGCGCTTCGCGAGGAATTCCTCGCCATCGCCGGCGCGCACACCAATGGACATCGAAGCTGAAGCCGCTGGCTCGATTGTTCGAGTCCACCGATCTTGCCGTCGGCACCCTTCCGGTCCAGCTCGCTGAGCTCTACGACGGTGGGCTTGCCATTCGGGATGGAACGGTTTATGCGAACTTTGTCAGCTCGATCGATGGGATCGTAGCGCTGGAAGGGGGTAGGGCACCCTCAGGTGGAATCATCAGCGGGCGGAATGAGGCCGACCGCTTCGTGATGGGGCTGCTGCGTGCCTTCGCGGATGCGGTGGTCGTCGGCGCCGGCACGGTTCGGGCGGAAGGCGGCCGCGCGCTCTGGACGCCAGACTTCATCTTTCCTGCTGCCGCCGACGCCTTCCGGGAGCTGCGTCAGGCGCTAAAGCGAGCCTCCTCCCCGCGGCTCGTCATCGTTACCGGGCGTGGAGATCTCGATCCGTCCGACCGCGCGTTACAGGCGGGAGCCCTCGTGCTGACCACCAGCGATCGAGAGGCCGACTTGCGGAGGCGGTTGCCACGAGCCGCGGAAGTGCGAGCGGTTTCCGGCGCCGACCGAATCCAGGTCGGCGACATCTTCCGGGCGCTGGCCGAGGAGGGCCATCGATCCGTCCTCACGGAGGGCGGTCCCCGACTCTTTGGCCAACTGGTGGCGAGCGATCGGATCGACGAGCTCTTCCTGACGGTCTCGCCGGTGCTGGCCGGCCAGAGGGATGACCGGTCGTTCGGGCTGATCCGTGACATCGAGTTCGGTCGCACGCCGAAACCAGGGCGGCTGCTCAGTCTCCGGCGACACGAGTCGCACCTCTTCATGCGGTACGGGCTCAGCCGAGTGGCCTGACGATGGCCGAGCTGGCGGTGATCCTGGGCGCGACCGGCGGTCTGGGCACGTCCATCGTCGACACTTTCGCCAGCCGTGGCGACCGCATCATCGCCGTTGCGCGTTCGCGATCCGAGGTCTCGCGACTGGAATCGAAATACCCTGGGCTCGTCTCTGGCGACACAGCGGACCTGACGTCGCGACTCGCCGTCGACGAGCTGTGGGAGCGGATCGACCGCATCGGTCTCCCCCGATGGCTGGTCAACGCCACCGGCGGCTTTCGCGGGGGCAAGCTGGCCGACAGCACGCCCGATGACTTCACGTTCATGCTGGACTTGAACCTGGGATCCGCCTGGTGGTCGTGCCGCGCCGCCGGCCGCCGCATGCAATCCGGTGGGATCGTCAACGTGGCTTCCCGGTCGGGGCTGGTGGCCGAGCCGGGCGCGGCCGCCTACGCGGTGGCCAAGGCGGGCGTCATCAAGCTCACGGAGGTGCTCGCGGCCGAGCTCAAGGCGTCAGGCGTGCGCGTGAATGCGGTGGTGCCGGCCATCATCGACACGCTGGCCAATCGCCAGTCATTGCCGGAGAAACTGATGGCGAAGGCTGTCGCCCCATCGGCGATCGCCGACGTAATCGCTTACCTCTGCAGCGATGCCTCCGAGGCGATCACGGGCACCGTCATGCCGGTGTACGGGCGCTTCTAGCGCTCGAGCCCGACGCTCGGCTATGGCGAGGAAGACGCAGTCGGAATGTTCAGGTCGCTCGCGAGGCGGGCATCGGCGGCCCTTCGTTGGTCGTCCTTGGTTTGCGCGTCGGCCGCCAGGTTCCGATCCTGTGCCAAGGTGGTTGCGCCGGCCCAGGTGGTGAAGGCCTGCGCCAGCGTGGTGTTGGCGTCGATCAAGGTGGTGGCGTCGGCTTTGGCGTTGTCCGGCCAGCAGACCTTGCGCAACCCGTCGTTGTAGGTGCCGAGCGCTGAGACCAGGGCGAGCTTCGGCGCCTTCTCACAATCGACGGATTGGCAGGCATCCATCGCCGTCGAGCTGCTGTTATAGGTCGCCACGTAGGCGTTGTGGAGTGTGGTGACACGGTTCGAAAGCTCGGTGCTGTTGTCGAGGCATCCGCCGGTGTCTGCCGATTTGATCAAGAGAAAGGCGATCACGCCCGCAACCACGATGCCGCCCACGTAGGGTCCCGGCCGCCTCAGCAACGGCTTGCCCGGGTTGAGCGGCGCGGGAATCCGGCTTTGCGCGGCGGGATCTCGCTGTGGTGGGCCAAGTGCCTTGACCTTTCGCCATGCGTTCAGATTGAGGAGCAGGGTCACCGGGGTGATGAAGAAGGAGAAGATCCCAAACCATCCCTGGAAGAGCGTGCTGTTCTGATGATGTCGGAGCATGGCGGTTCCGCAGTCTCGGCAGAATGGACCCTTGCTGGTCTTGTGGACCATCCAGATAAGGCGACCGTTGTGCTCGTGAATCGTCATGTTCGCTGCCGGCGTTGAGCCGCAGAGGCTACAGGCGAGCGGCTGGCCGTCCTTACCAGCCGGCGCTGGGCCAGCTACTGGTGTGGCAACAATGTCCGTCCCCCCTGGTGGGGGAGGGCCGGGGTGGGGGGTCGGTACACCGACGCCCAGCGATTGCGCGGTGCGCCGGGCGGCATCGGCAGCCGCCTGGTTGTCGCGCCCCTGGAGGATCTCGTTGACGGCGGCGCTGACCGCGGCGTCCTGGACCATGTCGCTGCCGCCGATCTCGCGACGAACCCAATTGGCCCAGAACTTGCGCGCCTGATCCTGGTCGATCATGGTCGCCAGTTCAACGCGGCTGAATGCCCGACCCTACACCCTCTTTTTCCGGTTCGCGTCTGATCCCTGGCAGCGCGGGCAGAAGTAGGTGAGCCGCGCCTGCGCCCCTTGCGCCTCGATGCGGATCGGTGCGCCACACCGCGGGCAAGGTCGCCGTCCCCGGGCATGAACCGCGTGCCGCTGTCGGTGGATCGGCGTGATCAGGTTCCGTCGCATCAGGTCACGAGCGGTGAGGTAGACGTGGCGCAGGGTCTCGTCGTCGAGCCCGGCCGCCGAACTCCAGGGGTTGAGGCGTAGCTGCCATAGCGCCTCGCACTTATAGATGTTGCCGATCCCGGCGCAGACACGCTGTTCCAGCAGCAGTTCCCCAAGCGTCGGCGCGTCGCATAACCGCGCGCGCCGCAGGACTTCGTCCAGGTCGAACGACTCCGCCAGGATGTCCGGTCCCAGGTGGGCCACCGGTCGACGCGGGTCGCTGACTAGCTCCATGACCGGCGCGGCAAAACAGACCGCCACGACATCATCGAACGCGAGCACGGCGGTGGCGCGCCACTGGGGCTGCCGCCAGCGCTCACCCGGCCGGTAGAGGTGCCACGAGCCCGTCATCCGCATGTGCGAGTGCAGGGCGATTCCACCCTCGAATCCGATGACAAGATGCTTCCCGTTCGGGTCGACGCCGTCGACGCGGCGGCCTTTCAGGCGCGCGAGTGGCGCGGGGCGGGCGTCGAGAACGACCTTGTCCGCGATCCGCCGCCTGAGCGCGGCGGCGGTCCGCCAGATCGTGTCGCCTTCAGGCAAGGACCGGCCGGCGTTCCGGCCAGAGCACGACGCCCTTCGGCGTGGTGCCGAACCCCGCCTCTCGCAGCAGCGGCTCGTGCGGCGAGTCCTTGACGGGAAGGCCGTCGACGATTTGGATCTCGAGCTTGTCGACCCGGGCGGCGATCGCGGCCAGCGCCTGCAGGTGGGACGGTTGCACGCCGGTCACCGTGAGCAGCGACCGGCCGCCGCGCTCGAGGTAGAGGCGCAGCTCGCCACCGTCGAGCACGACGTAGGCGCCCGCCACGCGAGCCATCCGGCCCTTAAGCTCTGGCCACGGAATCGAGGTCCCGTAGGGATTCGCCGGGTCGGCGGCCGCCAGGGCGACGATTTTCGTTTCGTCGTCTCGCGCCGCACGAAGCCGGTCGACTGCGCCGGGAAGTGCGAACTGCAGACCGCCCAGGCCGTCGATGAAGTAGCCCCGGCGAATCTTCCCCGCCTCCTCCATGGCGCGCAGTACCGGGTACAGCGCGGCAAATCCGCCCGGGATGCTCTCCCCGAGCGCGGCCTCGCGCGTTAGCACCCCATACCGCTGGAGCAGCGCGCCCGCCGTTGCGTGGGCCTGTTCGGTGGTGGACACCGGCGGGCGCAGCAGGTCGTTGACCAGCGACCAGCGACCGGCGGAGGCCGGTGGGCCGAGTCGCATCAGCGGCCGGCGCGAGTGCCGTCGCGTGCGCGGCCCGAGCATGCGCAGGGGGGCCAGGGTGTCGTTGGTGACCTCGCCTGCCCAGACCATGTCCCAGAGCGCCTCGAGGACGGCGTCTTCGTCGCCCAGTCCGGTGGCGTAGTACAGGTCGCGGAAAAAGGAGGCGCCCCGGGTCTGCAGATGCTCGCGCAGCCGCTGATGCACCTCGGCGCTCGGTAAATCGGTTGGCGCTCGGAGGAGGCGGGGCGCGTCCGATCGAAGGAAGAGCGCCACTCGCCCATCAGTGGAACCCAGTGACCCTCGGCCAGCCCAAACCACGTCGCCCATGGAGACCAGCTGATCGAGGAGCTGGGGCCGGTAGTCGCGCATCCGCACGGCGAGCACGTCGCGTTCCAGCGCCGAAACGGGGATGGCGCACCCCTGCAGCTGAAACACGACCTCGGCCAGGCGATCGACCCCCGACGCGTGGACCCCGACGCCATGCCAGGCCGGTAGGAAGCGACCCAGGGTCTCCACGGGCACCGGTTCGACCTCCCGGCGCAGGGCGGCGAGCGATTTCCGTCGCAACGTTCGCAACACGTCGGGATGGCAGTACTCGCGGCCGGCCTGTCCGGGTCGGAACTCACCGGCAACGATCTCGCCGCGACCGGCGAGGCGGCGCAGCTCGTGCTCCACCGCCGCGACCGGGAGATGCCACCGGCCGGCGGGATCGGCACTGAAGAAGGGAACGTGCGTCCGCGCCCAGCGAATCAACAAGGAGGGCAGCGGCGCCTCGACACGCTCGAGGAACGCGTCGGGAAGGCCGACCGGGAGCGCGACTCCAAGCGCATCGCGATATCGGCCGGCGTCCTCCGCCGCAATCCAGCGTGGTTCATCCGCGATCCGGACCCGGGCGGCGCGCCGTTCCCGCTCCAGCTGTTCGAGCCAGTCGGCCCGGATGCCGCGCGCCTCCGCCTCGCTCGAGCTGAGGTCCCCGAGCCGGCGGAGCATATCGGCCGCTTCGTCGAGGTCTCGAGGCCAGCGCGGCTTCAGCAAGCCCTGCAGCTCCAACTCGAGTTCGTCGATGGCGCGCGGATCCAGCAGCTCGCGCAGCTCTTCGGTGCCGAGCAGCTCGGCCAGCAATTCCTTGTCGAGCGTCAGCGCCTGGGCGCGCCGTTCGGCGAGCGGGGCATCGCCCTCGTACATGTACTGGCCGATGTAGTCGAAAACCAGCGTTGAGGCGAAGGGCGAGGCTCGCTCGGTGTCGACGACAACCGTCCGGACTTCCCGGGCGCGCACGGCCCGCATCAGCTCGTGCAGGCCGTCCATGTCGAACACGTCGCTCAAACATTCGCGGTAGGTCTCGATCAGGATCGGGAACTCGGCGTGCTTGCTGGCTACCTGCAGCAGGTCATGGCTGCGCTGGCGTTGCTGCCAGAGCGGCGTGCGCTCGCCCGGGCGGCGGCGCGGCAGCAACAGGGCGCGGGCGGCGTTCTCCCGAAATCTCGAGGCAAAAAGCGCGGAGCCGTGGAGCTGCGAGGTCACCAGCTCGCGGATCTCCTCGGGGTCGAGCAGGAGGTCTTGGATGTCCGGCGCGCGGTCCGCCTCGGGCAGCCGCAAGGCGAACCCGTCGTCGGTGTAGATCATCTGGACTTCGAGATCGAGCCGTTCCTGCATCCGGGCGCGAGCCGCCAGCGCCCAGGGGGCGTGCACCCGGGCGCCGAAGGGCGTGAGCACCGACAGCCGCCAGTCGCCCAGCTGGTCGCGGAACCGTTCGATCAGGACGGTCCGGTCGTCGGGGACGGTGCCGGTCGCCTCCACCTGGTCCGAGAGATACTCGATGAGATTGCTCGCGGCTCGTTCGTCGAACCTCGACTTCTCCCGAAGCCGTGCCATCGCGTCGTCCCGCTTCATTGTTGTCAACTCGCGCATCGCCTCACCCATCGCGCGCCCCACCTCGACCGGTCGGCCGAGGGCGTCCCCGTGCCAGAAGGCGATCCGGCCGGGCTCACCGGGAGCCGGCGTCACCATCACCTGCGAGGGCGTGATGTCGGCCACCCGCCACGAAGTGGCCCCCAGGACGAAGACCTCACCGGGTCGCATCTCGTAGACCATTTCCTCGTCGAGCTCGCCGACCTTTTTGCCGTCGTCCAGCAGGTTGACGGAGAAGAGGCCGCGGTCGGGGATGGTGCCACCACTGACCACCGCCAGCCGCTGCGCGCCAGCTCGGCCACGGACCTTGCCTTCGAGCCGGTCCCAGACGATCCTCGGCCGGAGCTCGGCGAACTCATCGGAGGGATACCGTCCGCTCAACATGTCGAGCGTCGACTCGAGCGCGCGCGGTCCGAGGTCGCTGAAGGGATAGGCGCGATGCACCACCTCCGACAGCTCGGTGACGCTCCATTCCTCCAACGCGGTCATCGCCACGATCTGCTGGGCGAGGACGTCCAGCGGATTGCGCGGCACCCGGGTGGTCTCGATCTCGCCGCGCAGCATGCGATCCACCACGACCGCGGTTTCCAGCAGGTCGCCCCGGTACTTGGGAAAGATGGTGCCCTTCGAGGGTTCGCCCACCGAGTGGCCGGCCCGGCCGATGCGCTGGATGCCGCTCGCCACACTGGTGGGTGCCTCCACCTGGATCACCAGGTCGACGGCGCCCATGTCGATGCCCAGCTCGAGGCTGGAGGTTGCCACCAGCCCCGGCAGCCGGCCGGCCTTCAGCGCATCCTCGATCAGAAGCCGCTGCTCCTTGGCGATCGAGCCGTGATGCGCCCGCACCAGGTCCTCGCCGGCCAGCTCGTTGATGGCGGCGGCCAGCCGCTCTGCCAGCCGGCGGGAGTTGACGAAGATGATGGTCGAGCGGTGCTGGCGAACCAGCTCCAGAATGCGGGGATGAATCGCCGGCCAGATGCTGCGGCGGGGCCCGTCCCCCTCGGGGCCGATCACCGCCGAGGGCCCGCTATACACTTCTGTTCCTCGCTCGAGATCCGCCATGTCATCGACGGGAACCTCGACCGTGATCTCCATCGGCTTCACCCGGCCGGCGTCGACGATGGTGACCTCTCGGTTGGCGCCGCCCAGGAACTTTGCGGTCTCGGTCAGCGGCCGCTGGGTGGCCGAGAGCCCGATCCGCTGCGGTTCGGTCTTCGTCAGCGCCGCCAGCCGCTCCAGGCTCAAGGCCAGGTGGGCGCCGCGTTTGGTCTCGGCCATGGAGTGGATCTCATCCACGATCACCCAACGGATGCTTGGGAGAATCTGGCGAGCGGCGCTGGTGAGCAGCAGGAACAACGACTCCGGTGTGGTGATCAGGATGTCCGGCGGATGCCGCTCGATCTGCCGCCGGTCGCGCGGCGGGGTGTCCCCGGTTCGGATGGCGACGGTGATTGGCGAGAGCGCTCGGCCCATCCGCTCCGCCTGTAAGGAGATGCCGCGCAGCGGTGCCTGAAGGTTGCGCTCGATGTCGACCGTGAGCGCCTTGAGCGGCGACACGTACAGCACTCGGCAGCGCTCCGCCTCCGGCGGTGTTGGCTCGGTTGCCAGACGGTCGATGCACCAGAAGAACGCGGCCAGCGTCTTGCCGCTGCCGGTAGGTGCCGACATCAGGGTGTGCTCTCCCGCGGCAACCGCTCGCCAGCCACCCTCCTGAACCTCGGTGGGAGCGGCGAACGCGCCCGAAAACCAGGCGCGGGTCGCAGGCGAAAACAGGTCCAGAACAGTGGGCATGGACCTCAGTTTAAGGCGCGAATCTCCCGGAGGAGCTCCTCTGGCATCAGGTAACGATGCGTCGCAAAGACCTGCCGTCCCTGCTGCAGCAGTCCCGAGTTGTACGGCGTTAGCCGGCCAATCCGCTCGCCCACCGCCACGATTTCGCCATTGAGGTAATCGAGCTCACTCGTTGAGCCTCGGCGCAGGCTCTGCAGCGTCGACGGACCAAAGACGCTATCGGGCGGAAAACTCCCGGCGAGCCGTCCAGCGAACACCATGGCGCTGATTCGGCCTGGGAGGAGGGCCATCAGCCGGAACGTTCGCGCGCGTCCGCTCTGATCCAATCGGTGGCCGCCACGCTGGGCCGTCTTCACCCCTTCGCGAATGGTCGCGACCGCCAGCCGGGCAAGTCCCTTGTGACGCAGCGCCTTACCGATCGGCAGCCCGGTGATCGTCATGATGGCGTTGTTCAGATTGGCCATCAGCTTGGTCCAGCGGGACCGGGCGATGTCGGGTACCACCTCCGTGCGCGCTGCGTTGCGCAGCAGTTCGACCACGCTCGCCACGCGGGCGGTCGACTCCGGGAAGGGAGCGCCCAGCTGCAGGCGGGCACCGGTATTTTGCTCGACGACGCCT
>VBJI01000220.1 GCA_005880875.1 Chloroflexota bacterium | reverse complement strand
CCTAGCTCAGGGCAGTCGTGCCTGTAAGGATGCAGCCTCCCCATTGGCGGGGAGGCTAACCGTATGGCCGGCATGGTAACCGCCCCCTAGACGGCAACCTCCACATCGGTCACGATCGGCACATGCTGGTCAGGTTCCAGACGCCGCGCCTGGGTTGGGCCGTGGCCATCCTGGCAATCGTCCTCGCTCTGGTCGCGGACTCCATGGCGCTACTCATGCCTGCTGGCTCGCTTCCAAAGGCTTTTTGGCCATTACCCTATGAGATCCTGCTGCCGGTTCTCGTCGCGTCGTTCGCGGTGATTGGCGGGCTGATCGTATCCCGCCAACCAACGAACTGGATCGGCTGGATCTGTCTGGGTATCGGATTCGTTGCCTCCACCAACGCGCTCGTCGTCCTGTACAGCCTGATTGCTATCTTCGATTCGTCCGCCGGGCTTCGAGGCGGCCTGTGGGCCGCGTGGGTGGTGCAGTGGCTGTGGCTTCCACTGGACGGCTTATTCTTCGTGTTTTTGCCCGCGCTCTTTCCAACCGGTCGTGTCCTTTCGCGAGGGTGGCGCTGGGTGCTCTGGCTGGCAGTGCTGGCATATGCCCTGACGATTGCTGCAGCCGTTGTTTATCCGGTGATGGGTCTCTGGACAGGTGGTCCATCGTGCGTCTGGAGCACGGCGATTCCCGGCCCGTGTTATCAGTTCGCTAATCCCTTTCCTCTAACCCTTCCCAGGGGCCTCCTTGATTGGCTGGTTCGGTTTTCCGGCAGCCTCACCAGCATTGCTGTCGTCCTGGCTGTTACATCGCTATTCGCACGGTATCGAACGGCAAATGTTGAAGTTCGCGCCCAACTCAAATGGCTCAGCAGCGTGTTCGTCTTATGCGGTTGCTGCGCGGCGGCACTGTTCGTCGTGGGAGTGCCCTTGCACGTGAGGACCCCTCTCCTTTGGATCACCTTAATCGCCGCCCTGCTCGCCATCCCGGTGTCGATCGGCTTCGCCATCTTGAAATACCGCCTCTACGACATCGACGTCGTCATCAACAAGACGGTCCTCTTCGGCGCGATGGCCGCCTTCATCACGCTGGTCTATGTCGCGATCGTGGTCGGCATCGGCCACCTGGTGGGGCAGGGAAGCAAACCAAATCTCGGGCTTTCCATCCTGGCGACGGCGGTGGTCGCCGTCGCGTTCCAACCGGTCCGTGAACGCGTGCAGCGAGTCGCGAACCGCCTTGTATATGGCAAGCGCGCCACCCCCTATGAAGTTCTATCGCAGTTTTCCGAGCGCGTTGCTGACGTTTATTCGAGTGAGGACGTCCTCCCACGAATGGCCAGCGTGCTGGGCGAAGGGACCGGCGCATCGCGGGCAGATGTCTGGATCCGGCGGGGCGATGCTATCGCCCCTGCCGCTTCCTGGCCAATCGGTGACGGACCACCACCCGCGGCTGTAGACGTCACCGGCCAGCTGCCGACGGCCGTACCAGGCGTAAGCCGGATCGTGCCGGTGCAGCACCAGGGCGAACTGCTTGGTGCCCTCAGCATCAACAAGCGTTCGGGTGATGCGCTGACGCCTGTCGAAGAGAAGCTGCTCGCCGACCTGGCGGCCCAGGCGGGGCTGGTGTTGCGCAATGTCGGACTCACCGCTGAGCTACAAGCTCGACTCACGGAGATCTCGCGTCAGGCGGTCGAGCTGCGAGCGTCACGACAACGGATCGTGGCGACGCAGGACGCGGAGCGTCGCCGGCTGGAGAGAAATATTCACGATGGGGCACAACAGAACCTGGTTGCGCTAACCGTAAAACTGCGACTGGCGGCCAGCCTGGCAAAGCGCGACCCGCAACGTGCACGAGCCTCGGTCAAGGCACTTGAAGAGGAAAGCGAGCAGGCCCTGCGGACGCTGCGCGCGCTGGCGCGCGGCATCTACCCACCTCTGCTTAGCGAGCAGGGATTGGTCGCGGCTGTCCGCGCCGAGGCGGAGAAGATGCCGATGCCCGTCATCGTGTCCACGGACCAGCTCGACCGATATTCGCCCGACATCGAGGCGGCCGTCTACTTCGTCTGCCTGGAGGCGTTGCAGAACGTCACCAAGCACGCGGAGGCCTCACAGGTCCAGGTCAACTTGCGGTCCGGCAAAACCGGGCTTTGCTTCGACATCACCGATAACGGGACCGGGTTCGATGCTGCTCGGGACTCCCGTGGGTCGGGACTTCGAAACATGATCGACCGCATCGAAGCCATTGGCGGACGGCTCGCGATCCAATCCACAGGCCAAGGCACGACCGTGAGTGGCCTCGTTCCAATTCGGGACCTGGAGCCTGTCGCATGAGCGCACGCGCCGCGACCCGCGTCGCTTGGGCCGCCGCAGGGGTGTCCGCCGCGCTGAGCATCGGGGGCCTGGCACTTGACCTTGTTGCCGGGCTCGGCATGTCAGCCCCTCTCTCAGCCGCCTATCCGACAGTGTGGGCGCTCTCCATCTCACTGATCGGCGCGCTGGTTGTTTCGCGCCAGCCGAGAAATGCCTTGGGATGGATCTTCACGCTTGTCGGACTGGTGATTACTTTCAACTTCGCTGGGTCCGTGTACGCGACTTTTAGCCGCACGGCGGGCCACGGATCCTGGCCTGCTGGCGTGGCGATAGCCTGGCTGAGTGCGGGCTGGCTCTGGATTCCGATCAGCGCGCTGCTCGTCATCTTCGTCCCCCTGCTCTTTCCAACCGGCCGCCCTCTCTCGCCGCGCTGGCGCTTCCCAGCCTGGTTTGGTATGGGATTCATCGTCCTGGCGGGGATCAGCAACGCGCTGATGCCCGGACCGCTATCGAGCAGTCCACACATCAGCAACCCGATGGGACTGGTTGGCGAAGCACCCCTTCTAACGAATCTGGAAAACCTTTCCGTCGTCCCGCTCGTTATCGCGGTCGTCGGGGCACTGGCGTCGCTTGTCGTGCGATTCAGGCGCGCCAGAGGTCAGGAGCGGCAGCAACTCAAGTGGTTCCTGTACGGCGGCGTCCTCTTTATCGTCCCCTTCTTGAT
>VBJI01000219.1 GCA_005880875.1 Chloroflexota bacterium | reverse complement strand
TGCACGCGGTCGTGACCGACAGCTGGACCCCGGCATCCGCCGGGACCGAGCAGCTCGTCTTCTCGCAACCGTCCTACGGCGTAACGCCGCAGTCCTTTACCTGCCGGCCCTAAGCCGCGGCCTTCGACTGGTAGCGGACGATCTTCGCCGGCCCGCTTCGCTTCGCCTCGAGCAACGCCACGTCGGCGCGCTCGATGAGCGCTTCGGGCGTGGCGCCATCCACCGGGAAGACGGCAATGCCAATGCTGAAGGACACCGCGACGTCGGTCCCGCGCAGCGTTTGGCCCATGCTCTGATAGATGTCCTGGATCCGTTGGGCTACCACCAGCGCTCCGTCACCATCGGCGTCCGAGAGCAGCAAAACGAATTCGTCCCCGCCAAACCGAAACGGCTCATCGCCCACCCGGACGGCAAAGCGAAGCAGGTTGGCGACCTCCTTGAGCAGCTCGTTGCCGACCCCGTGGCCAAGCCGATCGTTGACGGTTTTGAAGCCATCAATATCCATCATCATCACCGCCATCTGACGACCGGTCCGCACGGCGGGTCCCAACCAGGTCGGCAATGACTCCTTCAGGGAACGCAGGTTGTGCAGCCCGGTCAGCTCGTCGACCCGGCTCATCCGCAATAGCCGGCGTCGCTCCTGCTCCCAATTGTTCGTCAACAGCGCGGCGTAGCCGTACATCAGCAGGTGGGTGAGCCCGTTGACCTGGAGTGTGATTCCCTCGGCGCCGCTCACTCCCACACTGACGATCGCCACACTCGCGGCGACCGCCAGCGCCAGCAGCCGCGGCAAGAGAATGGCGCCGCAGAGGACGATCAGGAAATACAGCGGCCGGAGATCCAGGCTGCCGCCGAGGTACCGCTCCAGGTACGCGACCGCCGAGACCGCCGCGAGCAACAGGGCCAGGCCGATCACCCGCCGGACGCCGAGCGTCTCTCGCACCGCTACCTGGGCAACGCGATGTCGTGACCTTAATTGCCGTTGGAAGCCGTCGACGAACCTCGCCGCCGGAGCACGCCGTAGCCGATCCAGATCGCGACCAGCAGCACGATTCCCGTGATCAGCGCCGCGACCGGATTGGCGCAGCCGGTCGCGGCCCAGGGCGCGGCGAGCGCCGATCCGCTGAGCGCCTCCCGGATCGGGACGCCTCGCCCGATGGGCGTATCGCAGGCGCGGCACCGGCCGCGCTGAGCGAGATAGCTGATCACCGGGATCAGCTCGTCGGCCGTGAGACGGTGGCCGCAGGTGCGGCAGTGCGAGGGTGGCCAGAGCAGCGACTCCCCCCGGGGCAAACGATCGAGAACCACCTCGAAAAAGCTGCCCAGCGCCATCCCGAGTGGAAGCAAGAAGGCTGCGCCGAGCAGGTTGCACAGGATGTCAAGCAATCAATGGCGCCTCCGGGCCAGCTGGGCGATCAACACCCCTTGATCATCGACGCCTACCTCCAGATCCTGCTGGAGCAATCGGCGTCCGACCTGATCCTCACCGCCGGCGCCCCCCCGACCATGCGGCAGGACGGCGCCCTGGCGCCCATCGCCCGGGACCCGCTTCGCCCGGACCAGATCGAGCAAATGGCCCGGGAGCTCCTTTCCCCGGAGCGCTGGGCTCGTTTCCAGGCGGAGGGCGACCTCGACTTCTCCTTCAACTGGCGAGGGCAGGCGCGCTTTCGGATCAATGCCTTCAAACAGCGCGGCTCCGTCGGCCTGGCCCTGCGCCTGATTCCGTACCAGATCCCGAACTTCGACCAACTCGGCGTGCCGACGATCGTTCGCGGCTTGACCCGTCTCGGCCAGGGCCTGATCCTGATAACAGGACCGACCGGCTCCGGGAAGTCCTCCACCCTGGCGGCGATGGTCAACGACATCGTTGCCACCCGGCCCTGTCACGTGATCACCATCGAGGATCCCATCGAGTACGTCTACCGGCACCAGCGCAGTATCGTCGAGCAACGCGAGGTCGGCGCCGATGTCGCCTCCTTCGCCGACGCCCTGCGAGCCGCCCTGCGCCAGACACCCGACGTGCTCCTGGTCGGCGAGATGCGCGACCTCGAGACCATATCGGCGGCGATCACGATCGCGGAAACCGGCCACCTGGTGCTCGCCACCCTGCATACGAACGACACGACTCAGGCGGTCGATCGGATGGTGGACGTGTTCCCGGCCGAGCAGCAGCAGCAGGTCCGCGTGCAACTGTCCAATACGCTGGCGGCGGTGATCTATCAGCAGCTGTTGCCCCGCCGCGATGGACCAGGTCGGGTAGCGGCCTTCGAAATCCTGCTCAATACCATTGCCGTCCAGAACCTGATCAAGGAAGGGAAAACGCGTCAGCTTCGCAACGTGCTCGAGACCGGCATCAAGGACGGCATGAACACGATGGAGCGCAGCCTGGGCGAGCTGGTCAAGGCCGGCCTGGTCGACTTTGGCGCCGCCGCCGCCCGGGCCCAGCATCCAGACGAATTGCGACGACTCGCGGCGTAAACGGCGGAGGCCCCCATCCTGCCCTCCCCCGCCAGCGGGGGAGGGAGCTGGCTAACCA
>VBJI01000218.1 GCA_005880875.1 Chloroflexota bacterium | reverse complement strand
ACATCTGGCAGCGGCTCCACGGGAACGTCGACGCGGCTCTGGGCTGGATCGATCGGGACGCCAACCATGATGGCGACGGTTTCACCGACTACCAGTCCAAGTCCGACAAGGGCATGGCGAATCATGGTTGGAAAGACTCGGGCAACAGCATCCGAAACAGGGACGGCTCGCTGGCCGTCCCGCCTATCGCTCTCGTCGAGGTCCAGGGATATGTCTATCGAGCCAAGCTCGATGCCGCCTGGCTCTTCCGCCAGGACGGTGACGAGGAGCGGGCCCACCGACTGGAGATCGACGCGAATAACCTACGGCGGCGGTTCAAAAGGGCTTACTGGATGCCGCGAGAACGGTATCTGGCGGTCGCGCTGCAGCGTAACGGCCGGCAAGCCCAATCGATCACCTCCAATCCTGGTCAGGCATTGTGGTCGGGCATCGTCGACCTTGACTATGCCGCAGCTGTTGCCAGGCGTCTGCTGGACAAGGCCTTATTCAACGGATGGGGGATTCGAACACTGGCTGCCAACGAGGTCGCTTACAACCCAATCGACTATCAGGTCGGGTCCGTATGGCCGCACGACAACGCCATGATCGTCGCCGGCCTCAAACGGTATGGGTTCGAGCGGGAGGCCCTCCAGGTCTTTTCGGCCATCTTTGAGGCCGCCACGCACTTCCGGGACTTCCGGCTGCCTGAAGTCTTTGCCGGGTTCTCTCGCGACGAATATAACGTGCCGGTGCGCTACCCGGTGGCCTGCAATCCACAGGCTTGGGCCGCCGGCGCCATCCCATTCCTCCTGCAGTCGATCCTCGGCATCATCCCCGATGCGCCCGGCCGGCAACTTCACATCCGACGGCCCTGTCTGCCCTCCTGGCTTGGCAGCGTCGTGATTCACGGAATCAGGGTCGGCGATGCCCGTCTCGATCTACGATATGAGCGCTCGGGGGATACGACGCTGGTGGCGCTGCTCGATCGCAAGGGCGACGTTACCGTCCGTATCCACTACTGATCGCCTGAGCTTTCTCGACGGGTCGCAGTTATGCCTCCCAACGCCGGCCGTTTGCGCAACGCCCGGAAGCTCACGCAGTCCAGCGATTGAGTCGCACGGCCAACTCACCGGGCGTGAGCTGGCTCTTGACCAGGTGACCTTGAATGCCAAGAGCCAAACACGCCGCAATAAGGCCAGGCTCCGTGGAATTGGACAAGATCACAACCGGCGTCGGCCGGGTTTCGTCACGGGCACGCAAGGTTTGGAGCACCGTCACGCCGTCACTTTTAGGAAGTTCGAGGTCGAGAAAGATGAGATCGGCCCCAGAGCTGGCGGCCAGGTCTATGGCCGTTTCTCCCTCATGGGCCAACAGAACGTGATGGCCGTCCAAACGGAGCCAGAAGGCCAACCTCTGCGCGACATCGCGATCGTCTCCAACAAGAAGCACCGTCAGGCCGTGCTTACCATTTCGCCGGGCACTGGTAGGCTCAGCCGCTGAAGATTCATTCATCCGCCACGTCCCAAGAGAGCCTAGCCAGCACCAGCGAGTTGAGGCTGTGTGTGCACCCACCGACAGGCCCGACGCGCGATTCGTTCCCGTCTAACTAACCGTGAAGGAATCCCACGACCACGTGGATGCCCCTGGGATTGCGAGGGCACAGTAGATAGATCCCCGCTCCAATCACGTGCCAACGACTGTTGCCTCGACCGGTGAAGCGACGCGCTCGGACCGAAGGCTAAATGGCCGGCGGTGGATACGACCACCGCCGGATTGCCGCGGATCGGCGCACCGCTACGCGGTGTGCATCGAGGCGTGGCTGCCCGCCGAGAAACGGGCGAAGCCCGTGATCCAGCGGAGAGTGGACAGGACTAGGACAACGAGCCCAACGATGGCTACGCTGGCGGCGGCCAGATGGTTGCCGACTATTCCACTCACGCCAACGAGGATCAGCAGGATCCCGGCTATTCCGTTAATGAAGGATAGCCACTTCATGTTTCTTCACCTCCTTTGCTTTCAGTCTGGCGTGTTCTCCGTCTGGGAGCTGTGCGCCCGGTAACAACGAACTGGGCAGAGCAGAAGAGGTACTTTATTTCAGCCGAGTACCAGTCCCAATCGTCATCGACGTGTGGTAGACAGGATCGTCGTAGGCACGCTGAGTATGCCAGCGAGTTCGCGGGATGCGAGCCCGGAACAGATCGATCCAAGTCCAGACCCGGTCGCAATAATCACAGCGGAGGGCGTGGGTCGGGATCGCCGGAAACAGCTCGTGGCCGCGCATGGCGCAAACCAAGCGCCGCCAGGTCCGGCCTCGCTTGGTAGAAGGCTCCGGCGGTAGGGCACGCTTGCCGTCTTCGTTCGCCCGAGTCGCGTCAGACTGTCGCATAGCTCCAGGTTAGGCTGTGAACTCCGTTGTCGGCCGTGCGTCGACGAACATGCCCCTATCAGCCGGCCGGAGCAGGCTGCGGGCTCTCCTCCTGTACCAGTCGCCGCAACAGCTGGTCGTTGAGCACGAGGTGGCCGTCGCGAAGCTTCACAGCCCCCATCTCCAGCAACTCGTGCAGATGCAGCGTGACGGTCTCGCGCCGCACGCCGAGCATGTCCGCCAATGTCTGGTGTGTCAGGCGTTGGCTCAACACGACATGCCCCGCATCGCGTCGCCCCAGAGTTTCTCCCAGTGCCAATAGCTGCCGCGCGAGGCGTTGGGTCGGATCCCGCAGGGCCATCGACGCGAGATGCTCCTCCCGCGTCTCAAGGCGCGCCGTGATCAACCAGAACAAGTTATGGGCGATGCGTGGGTCTGCGACGAGAAGCCGTTCGACCACTACCCAGGGTATCGAAGCGACCAGCGAATCCTCGAGGGCCTCGGTGAAGTGCCCGCGCCGCCCCGCGACCGAGAGCATCCCGTCGAAGCCACCCGACTCGATCAACTCTAAGAGCAGCTCCCGACCGTCTGGAGCGATTTGATACGCCTTGAGTCGACCTTCCAGCAGCAGGTGGAGACGGCCCTTGAGCTC
>VBJI01000222.1 GCA_005880875.1 Chloroflexota bacterium | reverse complement strand
CGGGTTCCCGATCGCCCGGACGTTGGGCAACTGCCTGTCGATGGCGAACTATTGCCGGCTCGTGGCCCTCCTCGGCTTCGCCCGCGCCAAGGACATCGTCATGCGGGCCCGGCTGATGGACGCGCAGGAGCTGCTCGCGGCCGGCGTCCTTAGCGAAGTCACGCCGGACGAAGAGTCGCTGCCGCGTCGCGCACAGGAACTGGCTGAAGAGGTCGCCTCCTACGCGCCGCTCACGCTCTGGGCGACCAAAGAAGCCCTGCGCCGTATGCGCGATCGGCTGACCCCGGAAAACGCGGACGCCGACCTGATCGCGGCGTGTTATCTGTCACGAGACTTCAGAGAGGGGGTGGAGGCCTTCCTGGCGAAACGAAAGCCCGATTGGAAGGGCGAGTAGCCAGGTACAGGGTCGGCCAGAATAGGAGCCATGGCTCGCGTGATCTTGCTCGGCCTCGATGGCTTTCCCAATCGGGCGGTTGGTGCCGGATTGACGCCACGCCTGTGGAAACTGGGGCAGGAGGGCGGCCGCGCAGCCGACGGCGGAGTTACGGACTTGCCCTCTTCTACCGATCCCGGGTTCTGTTCCCTGCTCACCGGTTGCCGCCCCGAAAAGCACGGCGTGCGGACCACCGCATGGCGTTTCGCGAGGCTGCCGCAGTGGGCGGGTGCGGAGATCCCGCGGGTCCCGACCATCTTCGAGGCCTGCCGCGCCGCCGGCCTCCGTACGGCCGCCGCCGTCGGCGATGATCGCGGATTGCTCTGCACGGATGCCGCTGACCTTCGCTGGCCTCCGGATGGGGTGATTCCGCTGGGCACGGCGCTGGACGCGCACGGATACCCGACCAACGCAGCCGTGCTGCCGCACCTGCTGGGGGCGGTTCGGGATGCGCGCAATCAGTTTGTGTTCGGCCATCTCAACGAGGCCGACACCGTCGGCCATGACCATGGACCGCAAAGCGACGCGGCTCGCAGCTGCTACGCCGCCACCGACGCCGCCGTCGGCGAGATTCTCGATGCCGCCGCCGATCGATGGCCGGATACGGTGGTCGTCATTGTCTCGGATCACGACATGCAGCCTCGCGACGCGTCCCCGCCGATCGACCTGATGGGCGGGGCCGACCATGCTCCCTGGGACCTGGTCATCCCGGACGGGGGCGCCGCGCTGGTCCATCTCCTCCCCCATACGGATCCCCAGGCTGCCGGGAAGAGGCTGGAGGCCATCGATGGCATCGAGTCCTGGTCGTCGGCGCATCAAGGTCCGTCCGAGGTTGCGATCGTCGGTGCCAAACCCGGACGCATCTTCGCCGCGCCGGGTTACCCGGTGGGCGGATTCCACGGCGCGCCGGCAACCGCGCGCACCCTGGCCATCGTGGGCGGCGGGCACCCGGCGGTTGAACGGATCGCTCGATCACTCGCCCGCCGGCGACCGCATCTGGCGGACTGGGCCCCGACCCTGGCGCCCCTCCTCGGCATCGACCTGCCCCAGGCCGACGGCATGGTCCTGGGCGATCAGCGTCAACCTCCGCCATAACGATGCCAGAACTTCCCCTTCCTTGACATCCGGTCCGGGAGATGGTTAAACGGGGGGTACACCGGCTCAACCTTTGAAGGGAGGGGATCATGGAGCTCACCCGACTCCGACGATTCGACCGCGCCCGGCCCCTGGTACTGGTGGCCGCGGCCATGGCGTTGTTAACCGCTTGCGGAGGCACCTCGACCGCCACAACGGTCAATGCCGCCGCCGCCACCTCCGTCTCCGACTTCGGCGGGCTCTCGCAACTCGTCGCCGCCGCCAAGAAAGAGGGCAAGCTGAACGTGATCGCCCTTCCGCCCGACTGGGCGAACTACGGCGCGATCATCAGCGGCTTCACCGCCAAATACGGCATCCCGATCCAATCGGACAACCCCAACGGCAGCAGCCAGGACGAGGTCAACGCGGTCCAGTCGCTCGCCGGGACCAAGCGAGCGCCCGACGTCCTGGACATTGGAATAGCCGTCGCGCTGGCCAACACCAACCTCTTCGCTCCCTACAAGGTCCAGACCTGGGGCGACATCCTGCCCGCCCAGAAAGAGCCCACCGGGCTCTGGTTCCAGGACTACGGCGGCTACATGTCGATCGGCTACGACTCCAGCAAGGTGCCCACCATCAGTTCCCTTCAGGACCTGCTGGGTTCTGGCTTCCGCGGCAAGGTCGCCCTCAACGGCGATCCGACCAAGGCCAACGCGGCCTTGAACGGCGTCATGATGGCCTCCCTCGCCAACGGCGGCTCGCTCGACGACATCAGTAAAGGTGTGGACTTCTTCCACCAGCTCAAGCTGAAGGGCAACTTCGTGCCCGTCCAGGCGACCACGGCGACGGTCAAGAATGGGACGACCCCCGTCGTCTTCGACTGGGACTATCTCTCGGCGGCCCACGGCAAGGACGTACCGACCTGGAAGGTGTTCGTGCCGTCGAACGCGATTCTGGGTGGCTACTACGCCCAGGCGATCAACAAGCAGGCCCCCCATCCAGCCGCGGCGCGGCTCTGGATGGAGTACCTCTACTCCGACGAGGGCCAGAATCTCTGGCTCAAGGGGTTGGCGCGGCCGGTACGGATGGCGGCCATGCAGGCCTCCGGAAAGATCGACGCGACGGCGGCCGCGGCCCTGCCGCCGGTGAACGGTACGCCCGTCTTCCTTAGTGATGCTCAGGCCACGCAGGCAAAGACGTATCTGGCCGCTCACTGGGCGCAGGCCATCGGTTGACGGTAGCCGCTAGTCCAGCGGTACGAACTGCCGGTCGCCCCGCAAGGGGCGGCCGGCGGTTGTCGCTCTCGTGGCTGGGCGTCATCCCATTTCTCGGCTACGTCGCGCTCTTTCTCCTGCTGCCCACGGCGATCATTGCCTGGAGCGCGTTTGTCGGTCCGGATGGCGCGACCACCTCCAACTTCGGAAAGTTGACCCGGACGG
>VBJI01000221.1 GCA_005880875.1 Chloroflexota bacterium | reverse complement strand
CGCCACGGTCCAGCGCCGCCTTGAGCAACTCCTCGAGCACGAAGGGATTCCCCTCGGTCCGCTCGTGGAGAAAGTCGCGGAGATCTGCCTCGACCGGGGCGTTCTCGAAGATGGCGCTGACCATGCTCGCGATGCCGCTGGCCGGCAGCGGCTCCAGCTGGATCAGCTCGGCGACGCCGGTGCGCTGCCAGCCCTGAATCAGCGGAAGGAATGGGTGCCGCCGATTGAGCTCATCGCTGCGGTAGGTGACGAGTAGCAGCATCCGGGTTCGACGGCGCAGCCGGCGGGCGATGTACTCGAGGAGCTCCCGGCTCGAAGCATCCGCCCAGTGGAAGTCTTCGAGCACCAGGAGCAGGCCTCTGCGCTCGGCCGCATAGCGGAACAGGACAAGAATCGCCTCGTAGAGACGAAGCTTGGCCTGGGCGGGCTCGCCGGGATCGATCAGGCTGGTCTGGAGCTCGAACTGCGGCAGCAGCTGGCCGAGTTGGCGGCAGGTGGCCGGCCCGAGGTCGAGCTTGATCCGCTCCAGATCCGCGCCGGCCAGATAGTTACCGATCGCCTCGATGAACGGCAGGTAGGGCAGGGCGACGTCTGATTCGCTGGTCGTGCCAACCATCACGGCCGTGCCAGCGCGGCGGGCCCGCTCCTGCAGCTCCATCGCGAGCCGGGTCTTCCCGACGCCCGCGTCGCCGGCGAGCACGACCACCTGCCCGTTCCCGCGATGCGCGTCGAGCAACGCATCCTCGAGCCGGCTCAGTTCACGTTCGCGACCGATCAGCACCGGGCAAAGGGCGCGATCCATAGAACCCCCATCTTATTGAGGTTTAGCCGCGACGATCCTAAAGCAACTCCGACTTTCAGCCGCCTGCCATCGCCCCGATGACCAGCAGGGGCTCGGCCCCAGTCGCCACGGCATCCGGTAGCGGTCTATCCGGCGGTTCGAGGGACAGGTCCTCCTCGCAGGCGAAAAACCGGATGAACGCCCGGCGCTGATGCGAGACCTGGTCGCGGATCGTGCCCCGGAGCATTGGATAGCCTGCCTCCAGGGCGTCCAGGACCGACTGTTGGGTCGCCGGACCATGCACCTCGAGCTGAACCTCGCCACCGACCTGCGCCAGTCGCCGCAGGTGCGTGGGCAGGACGACTCGAATCACGGCAGCGTTTGAACCTCGACCGAAAGCACCGCCGGCAGGTCTCGAACAATGGGCGTCCAGCTATCCCCCGCGTCGGCCGATCCGTAGACCTGTCCGCCGCTGGTTCCGAAGTAGATGCCACATGGATCGAGCGAATCGACCGACATGGCATCGCGCAGCACGTTGAGGTACACGTCCCGCTGCGGCAGACCCTTGGTGAGCGGCTCCCATTCGTCTCCCCCGCTCCGGCTGCGGTAGACACGCAGTTTTCCGTCCGGCGGATAGTGCTCGGAGTCACTCTTGATCGGAACGACGTAGATCGTTTCGGGCTCGTGCGCGTGCACATCGATTGGAAACCCGAAGTCGGTCGGCAGATTGCCGCTGACCTCGCGCCAGGACCCGCCCGCATCGTCGGTGCGCATCACATCCCAGTGCTTCTGCATGAACAGGACGTTCGGACGTGACGGATGGAGGGCGATCCGATGGACACAGTGGCCGACCGGCGCATCCGGATCGGGGATGCCGTCGGAATGGAGGCCGCGGTTGATCGGCTGCCACGTCTCGCCGGCGTCGTCGCTCCGAAAAGCGCCGGCCGCCGAGATGGCGGCGAAGAGCCGCTGTGGATTCTTCGGATCCTGGATGATCGTGTGCAGGCACATGCCACCGGCGCCCGGCGCCCAGTCGGGCGCCGTCTGGTGCTGGCGCAGGCCGGGGAGCTCCTGCCATCTCTGGCCGCCATCGGTTGTGCGGAAGAAGGCGGCATCCTCGACGCCGGCGTAGACCGTGTCCGGATCATCGAGGGACGGTTCGAGGTGCCAAACCCGCTTGAACTCGAACGGCCGCGACGTGCCATCATACCACTTGTGGGTGCCCGCCTCGCCCTCGTAGACGAACTTGTTCCCAACCGGCTCCCAGGTCTTGCCGCCGTCGTTCGAACGCTGGATCAACTGTCCGAACCAGCCGGTCGACTGCGATGCATACAGCCGGTTCAGGTCGGCTGGCGACCCCTTGATGTGGTACATCTCCCAGCCGCCAAAGTGGGGCCCGTTGACCTCCCAACCCTGGCGCTTGCCATCTGATGTCAGCACGAACGCGCCTTTTTTCGTCCCAACCAGCACCCGAACTCCGCTCATCCCGTCCTCCTTAAAAAGGCTAGGTTAACCCACGCCTATTTGGACTCCCGCGACCGTGGTTTCTCATCGCCCTGCGCCGAGACGGCCATGTGCAGCGGCTGAGAGAAGCGGATGTGGTTGCCAAATGGGTCGCGGAGACCGCAGTCGATGCCATAGGGTCGTTCGGTCGGCTCCTCGGTGAACTCGACGCCCTTCGCCCGAAGTTCGTCGTAGGTCTTCCGGCAGTCCGTCGTGGTGAAGAACAGGTGGCCACCGGTCGCGCCCTTGGTCACCAGCTGGCGGGCCTGCTCGGCCGTCTTCGGATCGAGCCCCGGCGCACCCGGCGTTTCCAGCAGGACCTGGCGTGTATCGCCCGGAACATTGACGGTCAGCCAGCGCATGAAGCCCAGGTCCTGGTCGGTGTTGACCTCGAGACCGAGCTTTCCCACGTAGAAATCGAGCGCCTTGTCCTGGTCGAGAACGTAGAGCGACGAGATCAGCAGCGCGTTGAACATTGGATACACCTCCATGAAATGTGCGGTTGACGATCGCGCTCCACGCTAGACGATC
>VBJI01000071.1 GCA_005880875.1 Chloroflexota bacterium | reverse complement strand
GGTCTGTTCACCTCCTCAAAATCGTTGATGAACGCAGCATGCGGCCGCCTGCCTTTCGAAAGGATTACGCGGGAAGCGAGAAACGCTACCCGACGATGGCGGCCGCCGCGCGCTTCACCAGCGGGGCGACCTGCTCGGGCGTCCGCTCCGCGCCGGCGAGCACGTCGAAATTCTCGAAGCTGGTCAACGCGAAGAGCGTATCGACGAGGTCGCTCGTCGCCTTGCGCTTGCCGCCATGCGATTCGAGCCGTTAAACGATGACGCGCAACCCCTGCCGCCGGCCCTCGTTGCGTTCGCGCAGCACCTCGTCGAGCTCGGGATCCAGCGCCGCCATGGCGCGCAAGCGGCGGAGCACCAGGCGATCGGACGACCAGAAGCGAGCGAACACGTCGATCAACCCGTCCAGGGCAACGCGAGGATCGGCCTGCTGGAATGTCGATGGCAGGCCACGCAACCCGCCGCGCGCGGCCAGCATATCGAAGACCCCTTCCAGCAGCCCGCGTCTCGAGCCGAACTGGTAGTAGACGGTCATGCGCGCCACATCGGCGCGGCGGGCGACCGCGTCGATGCTGAAGCTGGACTGCGTTTCGAGCTGAGCTCGGGCGGCGTCCAGGATCCTCGAACGGGTCTCATCCGTTGACACCTGGCGCTGACCGAGTCGATACGGGCGGGGACTCATCTCAGACTTGACACCCAATCATTTCATCATGCAGTATATACAACGAAATCTTGGTCGTCAACCGAGGTTGAAGGAGGTCGATTGGCGATGGCCATGCTGTTCTATCGGTTCGCTCTGTTTCTTCACATCGTCGGCGCGTTCGGCCTGATCGCGGCCGTGACGCTGGAGGCGATCGGCCTCCGCGGCCTGCGGCACGCGACCCAGGGCGATGAGGCGCGGATGTGGCTGGGCATCTCGCGCCGGCTCGTGAGCCGGCTGGCCCCAGCATCGCTCGGCGTGATCTTGCTCACGGGCCTCTTGATGACGGCGACCGCCTGGGGCCCACAGGGTTGGATCGCGGTTGCCCTCGGCAGCCTGGTGGTGCTGGCCGTCGTTGGCGCGTTCGGAACGGGGATGCGGATGGCCCGCCTGGAGACGGCGATCGAGCCTGCCCAGGGAATGCTGACCGATGAGCTGCGGCGCCGGTTGCGCGATCCCGTGCTGTTGACGTCGCTTCGGGTCCGGTTGGGGATCGTGGTGGGCGTCGCTTTCCTGATGACCGTCAAGCCCTCACTCATTCCCTCGCTGATCGTGATCGCGATCGCGGCGGCGGCGGGGTGGCTGGCGGGCCAGGTTCCACAAAGGAGGATCCAACATGAGCTCGGTAATGAAGTCGGCTGAGGCAAGCATTCGACCCGTGGACGAGCGGCGGTGGCTGGCGCTGGGCTTCATCGCCCTCGCCCAGCTGATGGCGGCACTGGACGCCACCATCGTCAGCATCGCCCTCCCCTGGGCGCAGCGAGCGCTCGGCGCTTCTGACGCCGAGCGCCAGTGGGTGATCACGGCATACACCCTCGCGTTCGGCGGGCTGCTGCTCGTGGGCGGCCGGATCGCGGACATCATCGGGCGCAAACGCACGTTTCTTATCGGCCTGGCCGGCTTTGCCGCGGCGTCCGCGCTTGGTGGATCGGCCGGCACCTTCGGGGTGCTGCTCGCAGCTCGCGCCGCCCAGGGCGCATTTGCGGCCCTGCTGGCGCCGACCGCCCTCTCCCTGCTGGCCGTCACCTTCAGGGAGCCCCGCGAGCGGGCTCGGGCCTTCGCCCTCTACGGCGCGATCGCCGGCAGCGGGGCGGCGATCGGACTCCTGCTCGGCGGGATCCTGACCCAATACCTCAACTGGCGCTGGTGCCTGTACGTCAACGTCCCGATCGCGGTCGTGGCCGGCGTCGGCGGCTGGCGCTATCTGAGCGGCGCCCGCGGCGGTTCCGGTCACCAGCTCGACCTCCCCGGGGTGGTGCTGGTCACGGGGGGCCTCGTCGCCCTCGTCTACGCCTGCACCCAGGTGGTCTCGGCTGGCTGGAGGTCGGGCACGGTCCTCGGGTTCCTGGCGATCAGTGCGGTGCTGCTCAGCGCCTTCGTCGTGCGTGAGGCGCGCACGCGCTCGCCGCTGCTGCCGTTGTGGATCCTGCTCGATCGGAACCGCGGGGGTGCCTACCTCGCCGCCGCGCTCGCCATCGCCGGGATGTTCGGCGCCTTCCTGTTCCTCACCTATTACCTGCAGGTCGTCCTCCGCTATTCGCCGTTGCAGGCGGGACTCGCCTTTCTGCCGCTGACGCTGGCGTCGCAGGCGGGCTCATGGGGGATTGCCAGCGTGTTGATGCCGCGCGTTCCCGCCAGGCTCATCATGGCCCCCGGCGCCCTGGTCGCAGCCGCCGGCATGCTGGTCCTGACGCAGATCCCGGTGACGGGTGGATACCTCACCCACGTGTTACCGGCGGAGATCCTGCTCGGCATCGGGATCGCGTGCGTGATGGCGCCCGCTTTCAACATCGGCACGCTCGGCGTCGATCCGCGGCAAGCGGGGGTCGCCGCCGCCACGGTGAACGCGGCGGTCCAGGTCGGCGCCTCGCTCGGCACGGCCCTGCTCAACACCATCGCCGCCGGCGCCACCGCCGCCTATCTCGTGGGAACGCGGCCGTCTGCGAGCGTGATCGATCAGGCCCTGGTGCACGTCTTTTACGAATCGGCCGATGATGTCCGCTCTAAGGCGCCCGCGCACTTTCCTGCCCACCGCGCGCGCTGGCGGGAGTTTGCCGATCGCGGCACCCTGCTGCTGATCGGCACCTTCGCCAACCCCCAGGATGAAGGCTCGATGGCCATCTTTACGACCCGCGAAGCGGCCGAGGAGTTCGTCAGGGGCGATCCGTTCGTCCTCAACGGCGTGGTCCGGAAATGGACCATCCGCGAGTGGAACGAGGCGCTGGCCGGGCCCTGAGCCGGTCCGCGCGGCTTCGCGGCTAAACTCGAAGAGGCCCATGCCTGAGGATTCGCTCTCGGTCGTCGACAACCGAACGGGTCGCCGCTACGAGCTCCCCATCCGGGAAGGCGCGATCGCGGCGACCGATCTGCAGAAGATCACGAGCGACGGTAGCGACAGCGGCTTGATGAGCTACGACCCGGCATTCCTCAATACCGCCAGCTGCCGCAGCGCGATCACCTTCATCGACGGCGAGCGTGGCATCCTCCGCTACCGCGGCTATCCCATCGAGGAGCTGGCCGAGCACTCGACGTTTCTCGAGGTGGCCTACCTGCTGATCCACGGAGAGCTACCCAACCCGGCCGAGCGCCGCCAATGGGTGGATGCGATCACCCATCACACCCTGCTGCACGAGAACATCAAAAAGCTGATCGACGGCTTCCACCATGACGCGCATCCGATGGGCATCCTGGTCGGCGTCGTGGGCGCGCTTTCCACCTTTTACCCCGACGCGAAGGACATCGTCAACGCCGCGAGCCGACGGCTGCAGATCCTCCGGCTGATCGCCAAGATGCCCACGGTCGCCGCCTTCGCCTATCGCCACGCGATTGGGATGCCGTTCGCGTATCCGGACAATGACCTCTCCTATGCCGGCAACTTCCTGAACATGATGTGGAAGGCGACCGAGCTGAAGTACGAGCCCAATCCGCTGCTCGAACATGCCCTCGATGTGCTGCTGATCCTGCACGCCGACCACGAGCAGAACTGCTCCACCAACGTCATGCGTGACGTCGGCAGCTCGCACGCCGATCCCTTCTCCGCCACGGCGGCGGCCGCCGCCGCCCTCTATGGGCCGCTCCACGGAGGCGCGAACGAGCAGGTGTTACGGATGCTCAAGGAGATTGGCTCCGTCAGCCGCGTGCCCGAGTACGTGCGGCGGGTGCGGGCGGGCGAGATGCGCTTGATGGGGTTCGGGCACCGGGTCTACAAGACCCACGACCCCCGGGCGCGCATCATCAAGAAGGTCACCGACGACGTGCTGGCGGTTACCGGTCGCAACCCCTTGCTCGATATCGCGCTCGAGCTCGAGCGGGTGGCGCTGGCCGACGACTACTTCATCAAGCACCGGCTGTATCCAAACGTCGACTTCTACTCGGGGATCATCTACTCGGCGATCGGCTTTCCGGTCGACATGTTCCCGGTGCTCTTCGCCATCGGCCGCACCCCGGGCTGGCTCGCGCAGTGGCAGGAGGGGTTGCTCGATCCGGAGCAGAAGATCGCGCGACCACGCCAGGTCTACACCGGCCCATCGGAGCGCCACCTGCGGGAACGAATCAGGGAAGAAGCCGGAACCAGCGCAGGCTGAACAGCCCGCCGATCACCAGGATGATGGTACCCAGAGCCAGCAGCGGCACCGTCAGGTCCAGCTTGCTGGTGACCCAGCCGATGTGCGAGCCGAGGTCACTGTAGATCTTGCTCAACTGGGCCTCGTCGGCCGCGTAGTAATAGTGGCCGCCGGTCGCCGACGCGATCGCCTGCAGCGCCTGCTCGTCGACCCCGTCCACGACGCGACCCTGGACCAGGGTCGTCTGGTTGCGCGCCCCGATCCCGATGGTATCGACCTGAATGTGCGCCTGGCCCGCGTTGGCGGCCGCGGTCGCGTTGTCGATGCCCGTGTTTGAGGAGCCGTCGGTCAGCAACACCACCATCGCGTAGTTCTGCGACTTTGGTCCGTTGGGATCCACGATGTTCGCCAGCTGCGCGACCGAGACCTGGACCGCATCCCCAATGGCGGTTCCGCCGCCCGGAGCCAGCGACCCGAGAGCGTCTTTCACCGAGCCCTTGTCCGTCGTCAACGGCGCCAGCACCTGCGCCTGCGAGTTGAAGATGACGAGCCCGACCTGGGCATTGCTGGGCAGCTTGTCGATCAGGGTGCGGCCGGCGGCGATCGCCGCATCGATGCGGGTCGGCTGCACGTCGGTCGCCGCCATCGATCCGGAGACGTCCACCGCCAGCATCACGTTCGTCTGCCCTTTCGGGATCCGGATGGTCGCCTGCGGGCGCGACATCGAGAGCAGCAGCCCGGCAATCCCCGCGATGAACAGGATGGCCGGGATATGGCGGCGGAACCCGGGCCCTTTGCCCATCACCTGATTGAGCAGGGCGAGGTTCGTGAAGCGTACCGCGTAGGCGCGGCGCCGTCGCTGGCTGCTGAGGTACAGCCCGATCAACATCGGGATGGCCAGCAGCCCGAGCAGGAGCAGGGGTGATTGGAAGCTCATGCCGAGGCGCGCGATAGCGGTCGTCCGCGCTGCGCCTCCCGCTGCTTGATGAAGCGAACGAGTTGCGGCACGATCTCGGCACCGGTGGTCAGCTCGGCGATCGCCGCCCGTGCCCGCCGGAGATCGTTGCGGATCGCCTCTCGCTGCGCGTCGGCCGCACTCTCGAAGCGCAAGCGCAGGCGGGCATCCCCGGTATCGACCAGAATCTGTTGACCGTTTTCTGGATCTTCGAAGGTGACGACGCCCACGTCGGGAATTTCACGCTCGCGTGGATCGGTGATCCAGGCGGCGATCAGCTCGTGACGGATGGACAGCGAGCTCAGCGGTTGCTGCCAGCCGTCCGCCGTCATGAAATCGGTGATGACGATCATCAGCGACGGTCTCCGGATCAACCGGCCGGCCTCCGTCAGGGCCCGGCGCAAGTCCGTGGCTCCGCCCGGATCCTGCGCCGCCCGCTCCACCCGGGCGACCAGGCGCAGCAGCGCGCTGCGCCCCGACAGCGGCGGGATGATGGCTCGGACGCGCTCGTCGAACAGCAGGGCGCCCACTCGATTGCCGCGTGCGGTCAGCAGCTGCCCAACCGTGGCGGCGAACTCCAGCCCCAGCTGCCGCTTCAGACAGCGTGCCGTTCCCCAATCCAGCGAGCGGGTGACATCGATCAGCATCCAGGCGTCGAGGCCACGGTCGGGCAAGGACTCCCGGACGTATGGACGGTCGGAGCGGGCCGTGATGTTCCATTCGATGGACCGCGGATCGTCGCCCGCCTGGTACTCGCGCACGTCGCTGTACTCGATCCCAACCCCGCGGAATCGCGACTGCTCGTCGCCTCCGGGATGAAAGCCCAGGCGCCGGAGCACCGGCCACCGGGAGCGCCGCATCAACTCGTCGATGGGGATGGGGCCGCTGAGCGCGCTAGGAGGCAACCCGATCCCCCAGATCGATACGCGGCGGCGGGAAGCGGTCGAGCACGCGCCGGACCACCGCCTCAGCGGTGACCCCGGCGGCGATCCCTTCGTAGGTGAGCACCAGCCGGTGGCGCAACACTTCAGGCGCCACCTCGCTCAGGTCATGCGGCAGGACGTACGACCGGCCGCGCATGAAGGCGAGCGCCCGGCCGGCGGCCACCAGGTTGATCGATGCCCGCGGGCTAGCGCCGTACGCGATGGCGGAGGCCAGGTCCTCGAGGCCTTTGACTTTCCCCGGCCGGCTGGCGTAGGAGAGGGTCGCGGCATACGTCCGCACCGCCGGGTCGACGTAGATCTGGGCCACCGCCTGTTGCATCTCGCGCAGCTGATCCAGCGTGACCACCTGGCGGAGGTCGATCTGGGGACCGGTGATGCGCTCGACCACCACGACCTCGTCCTGGAAGCTGGGGTAATCGACGAGCACCTTCAGCATGAACCGGTCGAGCTGAGCCTCGGGCAGCGGGTAGGTGCCATCGGTTTCGATCGGGTTCTCAGTCGCCAGCACCACGAAGGGCTCGGGCAGCGGGTGCGTTTCCTTGCCGATGGTGACCTGCCGCTCCTGCATCGCTTCCAGCAGGGCCGACTGCACCTTGGCGGGAGCGCGGTTGATCTCGTCGGCGAGGAGCAGGTTGCAAAAGACCGGGCCCAGCTCGGTGCTGAACTCGGCACGACCCGGGTTGTAGATGCGGGTCCCGACCAGGTCCGCCGGCACCAGGTCCGGGGTGAACTGGATGCGGCCCGACTTCCCGCCCAGCACCTGGGCAAAGGCCTTGACGGTCACCGTCTTGGCGAGGCCGGGGACCCCTTCGAGAAGGACGTGCCCTCCGGACAGCAAGGCGATCAACAAGCGCTCGAGCAGCTTGTCCTGGCCGACGATCAGACGTTTGACCTCGAACAGGATCTGTTCGATCGGTGCCGGCACCCGGGCGGCAAGCTCTCGAGCGGTATCGGTCGGGCTTCCGGCGTCCGGACGAGCCAGCTGCGGTCGATTGATCATGGCACCCTCCCTGGCGCTGACAGTCTCTCGATTGAAGGCTATCGAGATGAACCCGTTCTGAGGGATGGCTAAGCGAACTCTAAGATTGGGACGGTTCGACCCGGACCGTTCGCGCGCGTCGCCTGAGATGGAACCTGGAGCGAGGTCCGGCTCTACGGTAGGGTAGCGCCGTGGGAATGATGCCACCGCACGGCGGCCCACCCGCGTTCTGGATGTGGGGACGTCGACGCAGCAAGGATCCCGACAGCGGGCCGGCCAACAGCGGCCTGACCGGCGACCCGGTGATCGAGGAGCCGCCAGAGCCGGGACCGAAGGACTGGCGCAGCCGGTGGCGCACCCTCAAGGAATCGGTCCGTGGCACGACGGCGGCACTGCCCCAGGTCATCCGGCTGGTCTGGGATGCCAGCCCTGGCGTCACGGCGGGCCTCTTTGCCGCCACCGTCGTGGCCGGGATCGTCCCCGCAACCTCGGCCTATACCTCCAAGCTGCTGGTCAATGCCGTCGTCCAGGGGATCGTCGTGCACCGCGAGCACATCGCCGACCGCATCCGGCTCGATCTCGGCCTCTGGCATCCGACGCTCACGACCCTGAACGCCATCATCTTCCTCGCCGTGCTGCAGCTGCTGATCTTCGCGTTGATCGCCTTCCTGAGCACCGCGCGGAACATCACCCAGCAGCTGCTGCAGAACTCGGTTTCGATGCGGATCCAGCTGATGGTGATGGAAAAGGCGGCCGGCCTCGATCTGGCGTTTTACGAGGACCCGGCATCCTACGACCTGCTGCGCCGGGCGCAGACCGACTCCATCAACCGGCCGGTGATGATGATCTCCACCGCCTTCGGGCTGGTGCAGACCACCCTGACCTTCATCAGCATGATCGCACTGCTGGTGGTGGTCAGCCCGCTGCTGGCGTTGATCGCGCTCATCTCCCCCATCCCAGCCTTCATCGCCGATACCCGGTATGGGTGGCGTGGCTACAACATCGCCCGCTGGGGATCCCGCCTGCTTCGCCGTATGAACTACCTGGTCACGCTGCTGACCACCGACAGCTATGCGAAGGAGGTCAAGCTGTTTGGGCTCGGTCAGTACTTCATCAACCGCTACCGCCTGATTGGCGAAACCTACTATGGCAGCCAGCGGCGCCAGGTGGTGCGCCGCTATGCGATCGGTTTCCTCTGGGGCAACCTGAGCACGATCGCGACCTCGGTGACCTATCTCTATGTCGCCCTGCAGGCGATCGCCGGCCGGCTGACGCTCGGTGACCTGACCCTCTACACCACCGCCGCCCAATCGGTGCAGACCTCCATCCAGGGAATCCTCGGCGGATTCTCCGGCATGTACGAACACAATCTCTACTTGAGCAACCTTTTCGAGCTGCTCGGGACGAAAACCGTGCTTCCCGTTCCGGCAAGGCCGGTGCCGGTCGCGACGCCGTTGCGCGGTGAGATCCGGTTCGAGCACGTGACCTTCGCCTATCCCGGGGCGACCGAGAATGCGCTCACCGACTTGAGCTTCACGGTCTCGCCCGGTGAGACGATCGCGATCGTTGGCCGGAATGGCGCCGGAAAGACCACCCTCTTCAAGCTCATCTGCCGCCTCTACGATCCGGTCGAGGGCCGCGTCCTGATCGATGACGTCGACATCCGCGACTACGATCCCGCCGCGCTGCGGGGACAGATCGGCGGCATGTTCCAGGACTACGTGACCTACCAGGCCACGGCGGCCGAGAACATCGGGCTGGGCAACCTGCCAACCCTGACCGACCGTGACGCCGTGATCAAGGCCAGCCGCCAGGCGGGCTCGGACGCGCTGATCGCCGGACTGCCGCAGGGCTACGAGACCGCGCTGGGGAAATGGTTCGACGCCGGGGTGAACCTGTCGGGCGGCGAGTGGCAGAAAGTCGCGCTGGCGCGCGCCTTCATGCGCGACGCCAGAATCCTTCTGCTCGACGAGCCCACCTCGGCGCTCGACGCGCAGGCGGAATATGAGCTCTTCGAACGGCTCCGGTCGCTGACTCGCGGGCGCACCGCCGTCTATATCTCCCACCGGTTTTCAACCGTGCGACGCGCCGACCGGATTCTCTTCCTCGAGCACGGCCGGCTGGTGGAGCAGGGAACCCACGAGCAACTGATGCGCCTCAACGGCCGCTACGCCCGGCTCTTTCGCTTGCAGGCCGCCGCCTACACCGGCGAGGACGTCGTGCCGGAAGAGGTCGACCTGGACATCGCCCCGAGCGCGTGAGCTGACACCAGAGTGCCATGACGCGACGCGGCTGGCTGCTGTTCGCCGCCATGGCGGTGATCTGGGGCATCCCCTACCTGCTGATCAAGATCGCGGTGGGGGAGCTGACGCCGGTGACGCTGGTGTTCCTGCGAACGGCGGTCGGGGCCGCCCTGCTGCTGCCCATTGCGGCGGCCCGGGGCGGGCTTCGACCCCTTCTCCCCTACTGGCGATGGGTCCTGGCGTACACCATCGTCGAGGTCTCGTTGCCCTGGTTCCTCCTGGCGGACGCGGAACGCCGGCTCTCCAGCTCGCTGACGGGCTTGCTGGTCGCGGCCGTCCCGCTGATTGGCGCGGTCGTGACCTGGCTGACCCGCGGCGACGAACGGCTCGATATCCGGCGCGTTGGCGGCCTGGTGGTTGGCCTGGCGGGCGTCGGAGCGCTGGTCGGGCTCGACGTCTCGTTCCGAGACCTGGGCGCCGTCGGCGAGGTCGCGCTCGTCGCGGTTGGTTACGCCACCGGGCCGATCATCGTCGCGCGGCGGCTCCCCGGCGTGCCATCGATCGGCGTGGTCGCCGCATCCCTGGTCGTGACCGCGCTGGCCTACGCCCCGCTGGCATCGCGCCAGCTCCCCTCAACCGTTCCCTCGCCTCGCGTGCTGCTGGCGGTCGCCGTGCTCGCCGTCGTCTGTACCGCGCTCGCCTTCCTGCTCTTCTTCGCCCTGATCGGCGAGGTCGGGCCGGTACGGGCGACCGTGATTACTTACTTCAACCCGGCGGTCGCGTTGCTGCTGGGCGTGACGCTGCTGCGCGAGCCCTTCACGCTGGGGGCCGTTATCGGTTTCTCGCTGATCCTGGTCGGTTCGCTACTGGCGACGCGTCGAGCTAGCGGGCCTGCTGCCGGCGAGGCATCATCGACATCGCGTTCTTCGGCATCTGGAGAACCTGGTACACCCGGGCGGCTGCGCCGATCCCGAGGATGAGGAAGATGGCCGCCAGCACGAAGAGCGCGACGAACGCCAGCCGATTCGCTGAGTAGACCGTCAGATAGAGGACCGCGGCAACCGCCCAGAACGCGGCCACGGCCGCCGCCAGGCGACCCCACACCGGCACGGTGGTGCGAAACCGCTGGTCGGTGCCGAGGTTCAGCGGCAGCCGCGCCGCCCAGCTCGGCTTGACAGCCCAGGTCCACGCGAGCAGCGCCCAGAAGACGACGTTGAGGATCGCGAATACGCTCAGGACAACCCGAAGGAAGGTCATGCGGGTGGAACGGCCAGGTCGGCTTAATCCTGCGGGGTCGTAATCGGCCGGATACCTCTATATATGGGTTCGCTCAAACCCCAACCTCCACCTTCACCGAAACCGTGGTCGCGACCGCGACCGCTTTATAAAGGGGTCAATGCCCTTTGTAGTGCTCGACCAGCTGAACCGCCTCCGGCTGAGATGGACCGGTGAGGCGGAAAAGCATGTCGATGCGCTGGAACACCGAGGTATCCTTCCGATCGCGGACCGCTTCGAGGTCGACCGCAATCCGGTCCAGCTGGACCCCGCTATCGCGGGCCCGGCCCTGGACCAGCAGGACACCACAGGCGGAGACCCCGGCCAGGAATGCGTCCGCCGGCGTGATTTCCTCCCCCGGCCCGCCGAGGTGGGTCGGCTCGTCGATCACGAGCTGGTGATTGCGCACCTGGTTCAGGGAGCGACCCATCGTGGCGGTGCTGGCCGAGTGGACACGGTTGATGACCGGGTCGTCAGCGGCCATGGGAGTCTCCTCGTGTGCTGCCTGCCCGGAGCCCCTTCGCCTGTGTCCCGGCAAGAAATCGTTCGAGATCGATCACAAAGCGATCGTGCGTCCCGCGCGCCACCAGTTCAATCTCATCGAAGGCTTCGATCTCGAAGCTCAGTTGCCGACCCTCGAAGGCGACCACTCGCGCGACGGTCCGGACTCGCATTCCCGGTGGCGTGGCCTTGAGATGCTCGATGCGCAGTCGGGTGCCAACCGTGGCCTCACCCGGGTCCAGCTGCTCGGCAACGGCGGAAACGGCCGCCGACTCGAACCAGTGACAGAGGACTGGCGTGGCCAGCACCGCGACGCCCGCATTTTCGAAACGTTCGGCGAGGTGTTCGGCCGCGACCGTGCGCTCCAGCTCGCCGAGCTGACCGATCCTTACCGGTCTCATCGATCCGTAGGCTACTTCTTCCGCTTCTTGGGGCGGGCCGCCTCCAGCACCGCCTCCGTCTTTTCCTTCAGGTTCGGTGCCCCGGCGTAGAACCGGTCGCGGAAGCCTTCGGGGTTGTACTCCCAGTGCCAGGGCTCCTGCCGGTATTGATAGAAGCCGAACCTGCTGCCGTTCATGAAGATCCACTTGTAGACGGGTGACTCCAGCATGTTCAGCATCTTGTTGAAGTTGCCGGTGCCCGTTTCGACGAAGTCAGGATCGCGTTTCTTGTCGATGTGGAGCTTGACGTCGACGGCCAGGCCGATCAGGTGCGAGATGCCGCCCACGGCGTTTCTGTTGCCGGCCGCTTTTTCCGCCTTCATTTCGTGCGCGAGCGGACGAAACGCGTTCAGCGCGAAGAGAGGCACGCCCTCGGCCTTCGCCGCTCCCCGCATCTCTGCGAACTTCGTCGCCGCCTCACTATTCATCTGGATGTCGGTCTGGCCGGGGATACCTTCCAGCTGACTCGTGACGTAGTCGTAGAACTCCGTCGGGTCGCTGCGGAACGCCTCCTCGGGGATAACGGCGCTATCGTTGATGTTCACCCGGCGCTCGCCTCCACCCGGGCGAACCTGGGAGAGGGCGAGAAAGAGAGCCTTCGCGGCGTCCTGGTTCGAGCTCGTCAGGTATGGCCCCTCCTTCCCGTCTTTCTGCACGACGTTCGGCTGCTTCAGGTACCAGTCCAGCGCCTCAGCCTTCAGTCCCTTGATCGCGACCGTCGTCCCCGGAAAGTCGAGGGGGCCCCATTCGATCGACTCGAACTTCTCACGTTGCCCAGGTGCCGGGTGAGATTGGACGACCTCGGGACTGGCATCCCGAACCTCGAGCGCGGGCCGCACGACTGATGTCCGCAGATCGATCCAGTCTTTCGCGAGGCTCGGGTAGCCCGGCAAACCCGGCTTCAGGGCCTCGCCGGACATCTCGGGATGATGCAGCCAGAAGGCGACGTCCGTGAGCTTGGACTCGTCGCGAAACCCGTTGGCGACGAGTGCGCCGATCGCCAGAGGCGCCAGGTCGGCGCCGGCCAGGCGGAGGATCGGCTCGAGTTGACCCGCGATCGCCATGGCCGTTGGGAAGGCGGCCGCGACCACTGCCAGGGGATCGGGGTTGGCTTTCGTGGAGGCCGGCGAATCCGGCGTGACCGTCGCTGCATCACGCTGCAGCGTCAGCATGCCGGTGACCGCCGAGTTGCCGGCGAGACCCTGCAGGCGAAGGACCTCGGACTGGCGGGTGCGCGCAGCACCGGAAGCCTGGCGGCTTATCGCGGGGGACATGCCTCCGCTGTCACGCAACGCGCGGGCCCTGTCCCTCGTCATGCCCGCCCTGGTGGTGCGCCGGTCACCTCATCTCCGCCGACATTCTGAGGTCGACCACGGGTTCGGACCATCGTTGCCTGGTCTAGACTTTGGGGCCATCGAGCCTGCCCGATCGGGCAACGACGCGCGAGAAAGTGAGGTCTTGTCCAACTTTTCCTGGATCTTTACAATGACCATCTAGCGCCGCCGGCGTCATCAGCCACCTGGGAGGGAAGCATGCTCAAACGCCGCCTGCTGTCGATTGCCGTCCTGCCGGTCGCCATCGCCGTCGGACTCATCCAGCCGATTACCCCGGCCCTGGCACGACCGTCCGGCCCATCACGGCGCCAATGACGAGATTCACGAAGGGCCCTGCCCTGGAACGACAGTACCGGGCGCCAGCCCGTGTCCGTTTGTGAGAGGCGTTGGCGTCTCCGGCTACTACCGCTCCTCTGACGGCATCAGCTGGACCGGCGGCATTCTTCCGGGTTCGCCCGGCCGTTCGTCCGGCGGTGATCCCAGCCTCGACAATGGACCGCGGCAGTGCCCCGACGGGCATTTCAGCCTCAGCTGCGGGAGCGTGATCTATTACGCCAGCCTGGAGGATCCAGTCAATCCAGACCTCCACTTCAGCGAA
>VBJI01000070.1 GCA_005880875.1 Chloroflexota bacterium | reverse complement strand
GGGCGCCGCTCCATCTCAGCGGCATCCACGATGATGGCGATTTCGCCCAGAGCAACAACTGCCCACCGGTGCTCGACCCCGGGGCGAGCTGCGCGATCAGCGTGACCTTCGTTCCCAGCACGCTGGGGGAGCGAGACGGCTATATCGTGGTAGCCGACGACTCCATCGACAGCCCGCAGCGGATCCAGGTGATGGGTGTGGGGACCATGTCGCTGGTGCAGCTAGGCCCGGACCGGCTGAACTTCAGCCAGAACGTCGGGGCCACCGCACCATCGCAGACGGTCACCCTGACCGACCGGGGCGACGGACCGTTGACCATCGGCGGCATCGCCGCCACCGGCGATTTCAACGCGGCGCCACACTGCCCGCCCGCGCTGCTGCCCGGGCAGTCGTGCACGATCGGCGTCAGCTTCACGCCGCAGGCGGCAGGGGCTCGGCACGGCAGCCTGATGGTGATGGATGACGCGAACGCCTCGCCGGGATCGGAACAGACGGTGCGCCTCAGTGGCATCGGCTACCAGCCGGTCGCCAGCCTGAGCGCGACGGTGGTCTCGCCGGGTGCCAACCTCGGCGGCTCAGCCGGTGGCCAGACCGTCACCGTTACCAACACCGGCGACGGTGCGCTGACCATCCGCGCGATCCGCATCTCCGGCGCCGCCGCCGGCGACTACACGCAGTCGAACAATTGCCTGCGGACCATCCAGCCCGGCGGCTCGTGCGCGATCACCGTCAACTTCACGCCGCATGGCTACGGCGTCCGCGGCGCCACCCTCACGATCTCCGACGACGGGCAGGGCGGCAGCCAATCGATCGCCTTGCGCGGTAGCGGAACCGCCGGCCGGCCATTGCTCAGCAGCGGCTCCTTGAATTTCGGCGGGGAAAGCGTCGGGAATCCGACCGTTCCGCAGCACGTGGTGCTCTTCAACGCCGGCAACGGGCCACTCTCGATCGGGAGCGTCGCGCTCACCGGTTCGGATTACACGATGACGACCAATTGCGGCGGCGCGCTCGCCGCCGGGGCGAGTTGCACGATCAGCGTCAGGTTTACGCCGCAAGCGCTGGGAGCCCGCTCCGGGCTGGTAACGATCACGGATGCCGCCGGTAGCCAGCGGATTTCGTTGAGCGGCGTCGGCACCTAGCCTCCGCGGCACAAGGGCGGCGGCCGGTGTGAGAGCCTAATAGCGGCGCCCTTCGTTCGCGCCACAGGAGGAGCGATGGCCAAGAACCCACTCTTTGAACTTTCCGAGGCCGGCACCAGCGTCTGGCTGGATTACATCCGCCGCAGCCTGATGACGTCGGGCGAGCTGCAGCGAATGATCGATGACGACGCGGTCGTCGGCATGACCTCGAATCCCACCATCTTCGAGAAGGCGATCGGCGGCAGCAGCGATTACGACGACGCCCTGCGGCAGCTGATCGACAGTGGGAAATCCGACGAAGAGATCATGCTCAGCCTGATCGTCGAAGACATCCAGATGGCGGCCGACGTGCTGAAGCCGGTCTACGAGCGCACCCAGCGCAAAGACGGCTACGTCAGCATCGAGGTCCTGCCGCGGGTGGCCAACGACACCCAGGGAACCATCGAGATGGCGCACGACCTCTTCGACCGGGTCGGGCGGCCCAACATCTTCGTCAAGATTCCGGCGACCAATGAGGGATTGCCGGCGATCGAGCAGTGCATCGCGGACGGCATCAACATCAACATCACGCTGATGTTTTCGGTCCAGGTCTATGAAGACGTCGCGCGAGCCTTCATCCGCGGCTTGCAGCGCCGCCGCCGGGAAGGTCAGCCGGTCGACATGGCCTCGGTGGCGAGCTTCTTCGTGAGCCGGGTCGATACCAGCGTCGACAAGCTGCTGGAACAAAAGATCGCGGCGACCACCGATCCGGCGGAGCGCCAGCGACTGCAGCGGCTGTTGGGGAAGGCCGCGATCGCGAACGCCAAGCTGGCCTACCAGTCCTTTCAGCGGATCTTCAGCCAACCCGAGTTCGCCGATCTCCGCCAGCACGGCGCTCGCGTGCAGCGCTGCCTCTGGGCCAGCACCGGCACCAAGAATCCCCAGTACAGCGACGTCATGTACGTCGAAGAGCTGATTGGCCCGGAGACGGTCAATACCATGCCCCAGCAAACCATGATGGCCTTCAAAGAGCACGGCGAGGTGCGGCCAAGCCTGCTCGAAAATGTGGACGGCGCCCGCCAGCTGCTGCGTGATCTCGCGGCCGTCGGCATCGACATGGACAAGGTCACCTACGACCTTCAGGTCGACGGCGTCAAGCTGTTCGCGGACTCGATCACGAAATTGCTCGAGGAGATCGCCAATAAGAAACGGCAGCTCAAGGGCGGGTCCGTCGGCGCCCAGGAGGCGCAGCTCGGGGCGATCGAGGGCGCCGTGGGGGCTCGCCTCACACAGCTCGAGCAGCAAGCGGTCGTCCGGCGAATTTCCGAGAAGGACGCGGGACTCTGGAAGTCGAACGGGGCTGTCGAAAAGGAGATCCGCGATCGGCTCGGCTGGCTCCAGGTCGCCGACCGCATGGAGGAACGGGCGCCGGAGCTCGAGACGCTGCGCAAGGAGTTGGTGTCTGAGGGGTTCACCGACGTCGTCCTGATGGGCATGGGGGGCAGCAGCCTCGCGCCCGAGGTCTTCCGGCAGACGTTCGGCGCGCCGAAAGGCGCGCTTGACATCCACGTCCTCGACACCACCGACCCGGCCGCGATCGCGGCGCTCGCCCAATCGCTCGACATCAAGAAATCGATCTTCATCGTCGCCTCGAAGTCGGGCACCACGCTCGAGACCCTGTCGCACTACCAGTATTTCTTTCAGCAGGCGGGACAGCAGGCGCAGCAGTTCATCGCCATCACCGATCCCGGCACGCCGCTTGCCGATGAGGCCTCGAAGCGCGGTTTCCGTCGCGTCTTTTTGAACCCGCCCGACATCGGTGGGCGCTACTCCGCGCTGTCCTACTTTGGCCTGGTGCCGGCCGCGCTGGGCGGTGTCGACGTGGAAGCCTTGCTCGACCGGGCGGCGACCATGATGCACGCCTGCTCGCCGTCGGTGCCGGTCGGCGAGAACCCCGGCGCCTGGCTGGGCGCCGTCTTCGCGGAAGCCGCCAGGGTGGGGCGCGACAAGGTCACGATCGTTGCGCCGCCGCCGATCCAGAGCTTCGGGATCTGGGCGGAACAGCTGATCGCGGAGAGCACCGGAAAGGGAGGCAAGGGCCTGGTGCCGGTTGCGGACGAGGCGATCGGGGCGCCCGAGGTGTACGGCAACGATCGACTGTTTGTCCGGCTGGAACTCGATGCCCCCTCCCCGACCCTCCCCCGCGAGCGAGGGAGGCAGGTATTAGATCGGTTGGCTGCGGCCGGCCATCCCGTGGTGACGCTCAAGCTGCAGGACCCGTCGGCCCTGGGCGCCGAGTTCTTTCGCTGGGAGTATGCGATCGCGGTGGCCGGCGCCATTCTCGGGATCAACGTGTTCGATCAGCCGAATGTGCAGGAAGCCAAAGACCTGACCAAGCAGGTGCTCGGCGAGGGCAATCCACCGACGGTAGGGGAGGGCATCCGCTGGGCGGGCCAGTCCGGGTCGACCCTCGAGGCCGCCCTCCAGACGCTGCTGGGGCAGGTGCGGCCCGGCGACTACGTCGCCCTGCTCGCGTACATCGCGCCGAATGCCGAGCACGACCAGGCGCTGACCGCGATCCGGCTCGCGATTCGCGACAAATATCGGGTGGCGACCACGCTCGGCTACGGACCACGGTACCTGCATTCGACCGGCCAGCTGCACAAAGGCGGTCCGAACACCGGCGTCTTTTTGCAGCTCGTGGGTGACGACCCGACGGACATCCGGATCCCCGGCCAGAAATTCTCCTTCGGCGTCCTCAAGCAGGCGCAGGCTCTGGGTGATTTCCAGGCGCTCCGCAATCACGGCCGCCGGGTGCTGCGGGTCCAGGTTCGCGACGTGGCGCAGGGACTGATGAAGCTCGGTCAGGCTGCGGGAGTTCCGGTCCCGGTGCGCTAATGCAAGTTGGAATGATCGGGCTCGGTCGGATGGGTGCCGGGATGACGATGCGGCTGCTGCAGGGCGGTCACCAGGTGACGGTCTACGACCGTTCAGCGGACGCGGTCACGGCGCTCGCGGGCCATGGGGCCACCGGAGCCGCCAGCCTGGAAGACCTCGGCCAGAAGCTGAAGGCACCCCGGATCTTCTGGTTGATGATCCCCGCGGGTGCGCCGGTGGATGACACCATCCAGCGGCTACAGGACACCGTGGCTCCCGGCGACATCATCATCGACGGCGGGAACTCGAATTACAAGGACTCGATCCGCCGGGCCGAGGACCTGGTCACCAAGCAGATCGAGTTTCTCGACGTGGGCGTCAGCGGCGGCATCTGGGGACTGAAGGTGGGCTTCTGCCTGATGGTGGGCGGCAACCAGGCGGTCTTCAAGCAGGCGGAGCCGATCTTCAAGACGCTGGCACCGCCGGATGGGTACGCCTATGCCGGCCCGACCGGCGCCGGCCATTACTCGAAGATGGTCCACAACGGCATCGAGTACTCGATGCTTCAGGGTTATGCCGAGGGCTTCGAAATCCTGAAAGCCGCGCCATTCGGCTTCGACCTGGCTCAGCTCGCCCGGCTCTGGAATCACGGCAGCGTCATCCGCTCCTGGATCCTCGAGCTCGCCCAGTCCGCCTTTGAGCGAGATCCCGAGCTGGCGCATCTTCGCGGCTGGGTGGAAGACTCCGGGGAGGGACGCTGGACTCTGCAGGAGGCGATCGATCACGCGGTTCCGGCGCCCGCGCTGGCCATGAGCCTGTTCATGCGCTTTCGCTCGCGCCAGGACGACTCCTTCAGCGCCAAGGTCCTGGCCGCGTTGCGCAACGAGTTCGGCGGCCACCCGGTCAAGCCCGAATAGCGCGCATGGCCCAGGCCGTCACCACCCCGCTCACGCAGAACGTGCTTCGCGAGGGGCTGATCCTGCCGCGCACACCCGATCCCGCGGTGATGGTGATCTTCGGCGCCTCCGGCGACCTGACGGCCCGCAAGCTGATGCCGGCGCTCTACAACCTGGCGCTGAACCGCTACCTGCCGTCCGGGTTCAGCGTCATCGGGGTGGCTGACACGGCACTGTCGGAAGCCGAATACAAAGCAAACATGGCGGAGGCGGTGCGCAAATTCTCGCGGACGCAGCCGGTCGATCACGCGGTCTGGCAGAGCGTGGCCGACGGGCTCTCGTACGTGCGCATGCCGTTCGACGACGCGGATGGCTACGGCCGGCTGGCCGCCGAGCTGGAGCGGATGGATCGGGAGCGGGGCACCAACGGCAACCGGGTCTTTTATTTCGCCACCGCGCCGCAGTTCTTCCCGGTGATCGTGGAGCGTCTCGGCGCGTCGGGCATCGCCCGCGCCGGCCAGGGATGGAAACGGGTCGTTATCGAGAAGCCCTTCGGCCACGACCTGAAGAGCGCGCAGGCGCTGAACCAGGCGATCCACGCGGTTTTTACCGAACAACAGGTCTACCGGATCGATCACTACCTGGGCAAAGAGACCGTCCAGAATGTCCTGGTTTTCCGGTTCGCCAACGGCATCTTCGAGCCGATCTGGAACCGGCGTTACGTCGACCACATCCAGATCACGGTGGCGGAAGACATTGGCATCGAGCGGCGCGGAAAATACTACGAGACGGCCGGCGCCTTACGCGATATCTTCCAGAATCATTTGCTGCAACTGCTCAGCATCGCCGCCATGGAAGCGCCCGCCAACTTCGATGCCGATACGGTCCGCGACGAGAAGGTCAAAGTCCTCAAGTCGATCCACCCGATCGAGGTGGCCAAGGACGTCATCCGTGGGCAGTACGGTCCGGGCTGGGTGGGCGGCCAGCAGGTCCCGGGCTACCGGCAGGAGCAAAACGTGTCGCCGGCGTCGACCACCGAAACCTACGTCGCCGCCCGGCTGCGCATCGACAACTGGCGTTGGGCCGAAACGCCCTTTTACCTGCGCACCGGCAAGCGGTTGCCCAGCCGGGCGTCGGAGATCGCCATCCAGTTCAAGAATGCCCCGCATCTTCCCTTCGCCAGGACCGCGATCCAGGACCTGGCTCCGAACGTGCTCGTGATGCGCATCCAGCCACACGAGGGCGCCTCGCTCAAGATCGCGGCGAAGATCCCGGGCCCGGTGATGCGGCTGCGAACCGTCAACATGGACTTCTTCTACGGCTCGTCATTCCTGATCGAATCCCCCGATGCCTACGAGCGCCTGGTGCTCGACTGCCTGCTGGGTGATCCCACCCTCTTCGCTCGGGAGGACGAGGTCGAGCGTGCCTGGGGGCTGGCCGACACGATCGAGAAGAGCTGGGGGATGCAGCCGGCAGCCGACTTTCCGAACTACGCCGCCGGCACCTGGGGACCGGAGGCGGCCGATGCCCTGCTCGAACGCGATGGCCGGCGCTGGCGGCGGCCATGAGCGGCGAACACGGCGAGCTCAGCACCAGGACGTTCGTCGATGTCCATGCGATCCAGGACGAGCTGGAGCAGGTGCGCTGGGGACTCCACGAGAACGGGGAGTTCAGCGAGGCCGCGGAGCACGCCGCCGCCGAGGCCCGAGCCAGCGTCCTCAACTTGATTGCGGTGGTGGGCAGCGAGCGGCAGCTGACCGAGGTCTCGCACGTTCTCGATGCCCTGTCGGTGACCAATCCGTCTCGCACGCTCATCCTGCTCGCCCAACACGACCGCTCGGCCGCCAAGCTCGAGGCCGAAGTCTCCGCCCAGACCCGCACCGAGAGTGGGCACCGGGTCACGACCGAGCGGGTGTTGCTGCACGCGCACGGTGAGGTGGCCGCCCATCTGGCCAGCCTCGTCGACCCACTGCTGATTCCTGATCTGCCGGTCGTCCTCTGGTGGCCGGGCCGTCCGGACTTCGACAACCCGCTGTTCGATGACCTTTGCCAGCTGGCCGATCGCCTGGTTGTCGATACCGACGAGGGCTTCGAGACGCCGGACTTGCAGCGATTGCTCGAGGTGGCGCGCCGGGAGCACGCCGGCGCATCGATCGGCGACTTCAACTGGGCCCGGCTGATTCCCTGGCGACACCTGGCGGCGCAGTTCTTCGATATGCCGGGGATGCTCGTGCACCTGGCGCAGATCCAGGGCGTGGCGGTCTATCACGGACGGGATGGATCCACGGCGCAAGCCCGGCTTCTCGGTGGCTGGATCCGGGGTCGGATGACCACGCTCGGCATGGAGGTCCCGGTGGAACTGCGCCTGGACGACGCCCACGAACACGGTGTTTGCCGGTTCCTGATCTACAGCCGAGGTCAGGACGGGCAGGCTCGCTTCAGCATCAGTCACCAGCCCGGCGGGCGGCTGTCCGCCGAGGTTCGGGTTGACGAGCAGGACTTCGTCGACCGGACGGTGCGACTGGCTCGCCGCTCGGCGGAAGAGCTGCTCGCGATCGAGCTCACGCTCCCCGGCCACGACCTGCTCTTCGAGGAGGCGCTCGCCGCCAGCCTGCGATGAAGGCGGCAGCGATCACGCCGCTGATCGTCGACAGTCCGGCCGCCCTCGCGGAGGCCGCGGCTGGATGGACGGCGGAGCGGGTGAAGCGGTCGGTTGCGGACCGGGGCGCCTGCTACCTGGCGCTGGCGGGCGGCGAGACGCCGCGGGGCTGCTACGCACGGCTGGCCCAGTCGCCATTTCTTAAGACGCTGCCCTGGGCGCGGCTCTTCGTCTATTGGTCGGATGAGCGCCAGGTGCCGCTTGGCGATCCGGCCAGTAATTTCGCCATGGCGAAAGCCGCCCTGCTCGATCACGTGCCGATCCCGGCGCAGCAGGTTTTTCCGCTGGTCGGCGACCCGGCGCCCGCGCTCAGGCAGGTGCCCGCGGATGCCGGCGGCCGTCCCCGCTTCGACCTGATCCACCTCGGCATGGGAGAGGACGGGCATACCGCCTCGCTGTTTCCCGGGAGTGATGCGCTCGGTGAGCAGCAAGCGTCCGTCGTCGCCGTTCACGATGCGCCGAAGCCCCCGCCGGACCGGCTGACCCTGACGTTGCCGGTGCTGAACGCGGCTCGCGCGGTGCTCTTCATGGTGCAGGGCGCCGGGAAGCGGCAGGCCCTCGCGCGAGTCCTCAGCCGGGACCCGGCGCTGCCCGCCAGCCACGTCCAGCCAACGGACGGCGAGCTGCAGTTCATCGTCGACAAGGCTGCATTCGGGGGGTAAGCGGGCTTCAGCCCCCGCCCCGTCCGGCACACCTGCCCGGTTCGGTGGGTAGTGCGGCACTATCACGAAACTTGTTTCTTGACACGCTCAACGGTGCGTGACATCTTTGTAACGCAGCGACTAATTAACTTCACGTCAAGGCAGGACAAGCAGCACCATGGCGATCGCGGGGGCGCAGCGGATACCGTCCCGGCACGGCCGGCGGCTCGAACGCCGTAACCGCCGGCGGGTCGCTCGGGCGACCACCCGCTGGCTGGCTGGCGTCGCGGCCTGGTGCCTGCTGTTTCTGGCGCTCGGCTGGCTGGTCGCGGCCGGATTCTACGGGTTGCTGGCCAACGCGTGAGACGCTGCTACGGCCGGCAGCACCGCTACCGCCATGCCAACTACCACCTCCATGAGTGGCATCGGCGTCGCCGGGTCGGGCTACAGCGAAACCTGATCGTGGCCTTCATCGTCCTGCTGACCGTCCCGCTGCTGACAGTCCCGGCGGTGGCCGCCCAGACGGTCGGTGACCTGCCCTCGATCACCGGCCTGGCCTCCAGCGGGCTGCCGCAGGACATGCTGATCTTCGACCGGCACGGCAATCTGCTGGCCGACGTTGGCGACCAGGGTGACCACCGGGTGGCGGTGCCGCTCAGCTACATCTCGCCCAACCTCATCAACGCAACCATCGCCATCGAGGACCACAGCTTCTACGCCAACAGCGGGGTGGACTTCGGTGCAGTGCTTCGCGCCGCCCTGGCTGACTACGCCAGTCACGGCATCAAGCAGGGGGGCAGCACGATCAGCCAGCAGCTGGTCAAGCAGCTGTTCATCGGCCCGCACCCCGATAACTCATTGCAGCGCAAGGCGAAGGAGGCCGTGCTCGCGCTCGAGATGAACCGGCGCTACACGAAGAGCCAGATTCTCGAGATGTACCTGAACACCATCTTCTACGGCAGCCAGACCTACGGGATCGAGGCGGCGGCGCACAGCTACTTCCAGACCACGGCCCACGACCTCAACCTGGCGCAGGCGAGCTTGCTGGCCGGCCTGCCGCAGGCGCCGACCCAGTACAACCCACTCATCAACCTGGCATCGGCGAAGAAGCGCCAGCTCGAAGTGCTCAACGCGATGGTGCAATACCACTTCATCAGCCAGAAAGAAGCCGACGCCGCCTATGCACTAAAGCTCACCATCCATTCGCCGATCAACCAGTATCAGGCGCCCTATTTCGTCGACTATGTTCTGCAGACGCTCCGGCAGCAGTACCACATCCTGCCCTCTGACCGGCGCGGCTATCGCGTCTACACCTCACTCGACCTCAACCTGCAGCACATCGCCGAGCAGGTAGTGCGCGACCAGATTGCGCAGAAGGGGAATTACTACAACTTCCACGACGCCGCCCTGGTCAGCATGGATCCGAAGACCGGTGAGATCCTGGCGATGGTGGGCGGCGACAACTACAGCCGGCCGGGTGGCTGGATCAACATGGCGAACACGCCGCGTCAGCCCGGATCGACCTTCAAGATCTACACGTATACCGCCGCGATCGAGAGCCGGCAGTTCAACATGACGCTGAATATCCCCGCCATCAAGACCGAGCTGCGGGTCGGGATCCCCAACGTGCTCAACATGGCCCGCCGCATGGGGGTCACCCACCTCACACAGCCGGACGACAACTACTCGCTGAGTCTGACCCTCGGCGGTTACGAAGTGACGCCGGTGGACATGGCAACCGGCGCCTCCACGCTGGCCGACCTGGGCACCCGCCACATGCCGGCGCCGATCGTGTCGATCAAGGACGCGAGCGGCCGCGATGTCTTCAGCTACGACCCGTCAAAGAATGCCTACCAGGCGGTCAGCCCCGACGTCGCCTTCATCATCGGGTCGATCATGTCCGACGACCGCAACCGCTGCCTCGAGTTCGGTTGCCACGGGGATCTCACCCTGCCGGGCCGCCACGTCGCGGCGAAAACAGGGACCACCCAGCTGTTCAAGGACAACTGGACGATTGGGTTTACGCCGACGCTCGCCACCGCGGTCTGGATCGGCAACCCCGACAACACGCCGCTCAGCCACAACTCGACCGGGATCGTGGGCGCCGCACCGATCTGGCACAAGTTCATGCAGCAAGCACTGGCGGGGACGCCGGACCAGTGGTATGCGAAGCCGGCGGGCGTGCATCAGGTCGGCGACAACTATTTCCTGCCCGGCACCGAGAACGTCCGCTCGCAGGTCCTGGGCTGGCCGACGTGTCGGTTCGGCAGCTACAACCCCTACAACCTGACCTATGCCGACACCCTCGTCGACGGCGTACCCTGCATCCTCGGCGGCGGGGCCAGAAGGGTCTCCAGCACCGTCCGATAGGCGGTGACCATCACGCCGTCCTCGGCGTCAGCTAAAGGGGGAGGGAGCGCCGGAAAAGGGGACGGACCGGCGCTCCTGAGGTCGACGGCGCAGGATCAGTGGCTGACCTGGTAACAGGCCACGTCGTACTGTGCGACGCTATGCGAATTCTTCGAGTTCTGGGGCTGCGTTCCCGCGTACACGGTTCCAGCCTTCCCGTTTGGATTGAAGGCGGATCCCGGCGCACTGGCTGAATTCCCAGGCGTGCTGGGTTGTGATTGACACGACTGGCTCGGCTGCCCCGTACCGTTTGGATTGGTGTCGGCCACGGCGGCGCCAGCGCCCACGACGGCGAGGGCTGATGAGGCGGCCAACGCCAGAACAAGCTTTCTTACCATCTGCGCTCCTCCTTTCCCAGGCGACTTTCTTGCTAATTCGGGGCGGGGTTACATGGGTCGTAGTACACTGCCGCCTGCGATGCGTCTGGTCTGCGTGGTGGCTGCGATCTTGCTGGCGGCCTGCGCACCTCCGGTCACCGCCAGTGGTCGGTCCGGGACGTCCGGAACGCCGCATCCGCCGCCGCGCCCCACCCCATCCGTCAGCGCGCCATCTGACGCCAACCAGGACGCGATGCCGGGCCCGGGCGGGATGACGCTTCGCCAGGAGATCGGCGCCGTCATGATGGTCGGTTTCCAGGGCGGGCTCAGCCCCGCGGTCGTCGACGACTGGCGCCAGCACCAGTTCGGTGGCCTGATCCTGGTGCCGATCAACCAGAATGCCCAGGATCCGGCGGCCATCCGCCGGCTGATCCAGTCCCTTCGCGGCGTCATGGCGCATCCGCTGCTGGTGGCGACGAACCAGGAAGGGGGCACGGTGTGTTTCCCGGCGACCCAGGTGCCGTGCCTCGCCGGCGCCCGTCAGGTCGGTCCTCACGGTCCGGGCGCCGTTCAGACCGAGATGGCCACGATGTCGCAGGGCCTGAAAGCGCTCGGCTTCGACATCAATCTTGCGCCCGTCGCGGACGTCTGGGACGGCGTCCACCCCTTCATGAGCGAGCGGAGCTACGGGCAGAATCCGGCGGTGGTGGCGCAGGACGTGACCGCGGCGATCGCCGGGATTCATGCCGCCGGCATGTATGCGGCGGCGAAACACTTTCCGGGTCACGGCACGGCCAACGCCGACTCACACCTCAGCCTTCCCTTCGTGGCGGAATCGGCGCCGACATTGCGCAGCCGCGATTTCCTGCCCTTTCAGGCCGCCATCGCGGCGCATGTAGAGATGGTGATGGTCGGCCATCTCAACGTGCCCGCCCTGGACGCGCTCGCCCCAACCAGCATGTCCGCCGCCGTGCTGCAGCTGCTCCGCTCCGAACTGGGCTACCCCGGGATCGTCATCTCCGATGACCTGCAGATGGGAGCGCTCAGTCCCCAGCATCCACCGCCGCCCGCCGCGGTCCGCTTTCTCGAGAACGGCGGCGACATGGTGATCGTCTCCCATGACATCCAGGTGGCGGACGCCACCTACGATGCGATCCACGCGGCGGTGCTCGATGGCGGCTACCGGCGGGCCCAGCTCGATGCCTCGGTTCAGAAGCTGCTGAACCTTGGCCTTCGCTACATGCCCTAGTCGGGCGGCTCGGTGGCGACCTCCGCCCCCATCGCGTGGTAGCCGCCGTCCACGTGGACGATCTCTCCGGTCGTCGCGGAGCTCCAGTCCGAGAGCAGCACGCACGCCATCTTCGCCACCGGGGTGCGGTCCGTGCTGTCCCACCCGAGCGGCGCGCGTTTGCCCCAGGAGTCCTCGAACCGTTCGAATCCAGGAATGCCTTTGGCGGCCATCGTTTTCAGTGGTCCGGCGGCGAGCGCATTCACCCGGATGTGGTGGTGGCCGAGATCGCGTGCGAGGTAGCGCGTGACGGATTCGAGCGCCGCTTTGCAAACGCCCATCCAGTCATAGAAGGGCCAGGCCTGCGTGGAGTTGTCGAAGTCGAGGGTGACGATGCTGCCGCCCTGCTCTGCCATCAGCGGGCTCAGCGCCTGCGCCATCGCCTTCAACGAGTACGCGCTCGTCCGAAATGCGTTCTGCACACTTTCCCAGGGCGCCGTCAGGAAGTTGCCGCCCAACGCGTCAGCCGGTGCAAAGGCGATGGCGTGGACAAACCCATCGAGCCGGCCCCAACGGCGCTTCAGCGTCTCTGCCAGGGCGTCGACCTGGTCCTGGTTGTTGACGTCCATCTCCAGGATTTCGGGCGTCGGTTTCATCCGGCGGGCACTCTTTTCGGTCAGGCTCATGGCCCGCCCGAAGCTGGTGAGCACGATGTCGGCCCCCTCCTGCTGGGCCTGGTCGGCGATGGCGAAGGCGATACTGGCGGGGGTCAGCACCCCGGTGACCAGGATCTTCTTCCCCTCGAGAATCATCGGGTCAGCAGTTCCTGTCGGCGCTTCTTGAACTCGTCGCTGTCGATCTCACCGCGGGCGAAGCGCTGCTCCAGGGTGACGAGCGCGTTATCGTGCCGGACCTTCTGCACGATCGCGGGGACGATGAAATACGCCACCAGTCCAGCCGCCGCACAGAACAGCACGAACCACAGGAGCAGGAAGATAAATCCGCCGAAGAACACCGGGCCTTCCAAGAGCCTCCTCTCTGACGCGGATTGTGGCTTGGGGTGGCTTGAGGGATTTGAACCCTCGACCCTCAGATCCACAATCTGATGCTCTAACCAGCTGAGCTAAAGCCACCGCCGCGCCCGTGATTATAAGAGGTTCGCCACCCGCGCCCGTTCAAATTCGGCCCAACTCCCGTTATATGCTGTAGGCGATTTGAAGACGTCCGACGACGCCATCATCCGCCGCGCCCAGGCACTCGATCCAGGGGCGCTCGCCGAACTCTATGACAGGCATTTCGATGGAATTTACCGCTATCTCTACACCCGAGTCCGCCATCAGGCCGATGCCGAAGACCTCACCGAGCAGGTCTTCTTGAAAATGGTCGATTCGCTCCCACGCTACCGACCACGCGGCGTGGCCTTCTCCTCCTGGCTCTACCGAATCGCGCACAACATGCTGGTCGACCGCTATCGCCGGTCCGGGCGCAACCCCGTCGAGCTCACCGAGCAGGTGCGCGATAGCCGGCCCCAGGGCGACCCGGCTGCGATGGCGCAGAACTCGGAGGACCGGCGGCGGCTCCTGGAGGCCATGCGACGGCTGACCCCCGAGCAGCAGCAGGTGATCGCGATGCGTTTCATCGACAACCTCGACGTCGACGAGATCGCTCGACTGACGCGGCGCCGTCCAGGCGCCATCCATTCGATGCAGCATCGGGCGCTCGCCAGCCTCTACCGCTTTCTGCTCGAGCCCGAGGAGGTCGAGGCTCGCCGTGCGTGACCTGAGCCGGCCGCTGCAGGAGTGCCTCGAAGCGATCGAGCAGAGGCGCAACCTGCCCGAGGTCCTGCGCCGCTATCCGGCCGACCGGGATGAGCTGGTCGCGCTCCTCCGGCTGTCCGTGGATCTCGGCGGTCTCGAGGCGCCGGCCGCCGATCCGGCATTCCGGCTGCGAGCCCGAAACCAGATGCTCGCCGCCGCGGCGCGTCAGCGCCACCCGCGACATCGCAATCCGCTGCGGGCCTGGCCACGGCCGGCTGTCCGGCTCGCCTTCGCCGGCGCGGTGGCCGTGGCCCTGGTGGCCGGTGGCCTCACGGCAGTGGCGGCCTCCGGCGGCAGCCTGCCGGGCGACCCGCTCTACACGGTCAAGCTCGGTGCCGAGCAGGCTCAGCTGACGTTCACCTTCGACTCGGTCGATCGGGCGCGTTTGCAGCTCCATTTCGCCGACCTGCGCCTGCAGGAAGCACAGCGGCTCTTTGCCGCCGGGCGCAAATCAGAGGCGGTGGGGCTGGTGAACCAGTACGACGCCGCCGTCGCGCAGTTCGATCAGTCGGTGGCGGGCACCGCCTTCGACAATCAGGCGATCGCCGTGCTGAGCCGATATGTCACCGAGCGCCAGGCCCAGGCCGATGCCAGCTTCGATGCGATGGCCGGCTCGCTCAGCGCCGGTGGCGACCCGCAGTCGGCCGCGATCGTGAGCCGGACCCATTCGCGGGTCGATCAGGTCTTCAACGGCAGCAAGCGTGACCTGCAGGCGCACGCGGGACCCAGCCAGCACGATACCCATCCCGCGAAACCCGCCGCCGGAGATCACTAGGGCCGCGCGCGGCGGGCGGCAAAGAACTCGCGCAGCAACTGCCCGGCCGGCTCCGCGAGTAATCCCGAGCTGACCGCCACCCGATGGTTGTTCGCCGGGTGCCGCAGGACGTCGTAGACGGAGTCGACCGCGCCTTTCTTCGGGTCAGGGGCGCCGTAGACGAGCCGATCGATCCGGCCGAGCACCATGGCGCCGGCGCACATGGGGCAGGGCTCGAGCGTGACGTACAGGGTGACGCCGTCCAGCCGCCACGACTCCGTCAATCGCGCCGCCTCCCGCAGCGCCAGCATTTCCGCGTGCGCCGTCGCGTCGGGCGTGGTTTCGATCAGGTTGTGCGCTTCCACCAGCACCGAGCCGTTGCGGACCAGCACGACACCCACCGGGACCTCCCCCATGTCGGCGGCCTGTCGAGCCTGGGCCAACGCCCGCTCCATGTAGTGGGCGTCGTCGCGAGGACCGGTCGCTAGACTCAAATCGATGGCGTCAGGAAGTCTAAACGTCCCAACCGCGGGCCACGGTGAGCCGAGCCACCCCGACCCCGGGCTGTTCGGACCCGACTCGGTGATCTGGCGGGTGAATCGTGAGACGGTGGTAACGCTGGCCGGCACCTGCGCCCTTCTGATGCAACTGGCGCACCCGCTGGTTGCGGCTGGAGTCCGCGACCACAGCCGGTTTGCCGACGACACCGCCGGACGGCTGCGGCGGACGCTTGATCTGACGATGACCATCGTCTTTGGGCCACGCGCCGACGCGCTGCAGGCGCTTCGTGTGATCAACGCCCGCCACCGCACCGTCAACGGCCCGGGATACTCGGCACTCGATCCCGACCTGCTTCTGTGGGTCCACGCCACCCTGCTGTATTCGGCACTGCGGGGCTACCAGGCGTTCATCGGGCCCCTGCGCCAGGTTGAGCGCGACCGCTATTTTCGGGACACCAAGCAGATCGGCACGCTGCTCGGCATCCCGCGCGAGATGTATCCCGCGGACATCCAGGCCTTCGATGCCTATCTCTCCAGCATGATCAAGCGAGGAACCGTGGCGGTGGGCGACGATGCCCGCCGAATGGGCCGGTTCGTGCTGGAGCCACGGATTCATGGGGTGCCGCCGATCGCGTTCGCGCCGCTGCGGGCGGTCACGGCCGCCCTCCTGCCGCTGCCGCTCCGCGATGGGTATGGTCTCCGATTGGGACCGGCGCAGCGCGCCACGTTCGCCGCAGCCAGGCTCGCGCTCCCGCGCCTGGTCAGGATCATGCCGAAGTCGATCCGCTGGCTGCCACCGGCACGCGAGGGATATCGTCGATTGCGCCGTAGCCAACTGACGTCGGGCATGCCCTCGCGGGTGGGGTAGCCGTGGCGGAGGGGGCGAGATTCGAACTCGCGGTGGCGTTGCCGCCACACGGCTTTTCGAGAGCCGCACCTTAAACCGCTCGGACACCCCTCCGGGCGAGGATTTTACCCCGGACCCGACCCGTGCCTACAAGGCAGAGGGTGACGAGGTTTTCTGCCGGGCGCGATGGCGCGCCACCTTGGCTCGATTCCCGCAGCTGCGCATGCTGCACCATTTGCGCTTGCCGGTGCGGGAGGTGTCCTTGAAGACCCAGCGGCATTGCGCGTTGTCGCAAATCCGCAGCCGAGCCGTATCGCCCTGGATCAGCTCGCGGGCGATGGCTTCCGAGAGCCGTGCGATCGCGCCGTCAACGGGATCGCCCTGGTGGCGGTGATCCAGGGATACGCCGTCCGGCGCCGGGACCAGCTCGTAGATGTAGTGAGTGCGCAGCGCCCGGTTGATCTCATCCAGATCGGTGGCGTCGGGCGCTCGCCGCGCGGCCGAGGCTTCCAGCACGCCCCGCATCGATTTCCGGACCTTCCGCAGCCGGGCCAGCATCCCGGCGCCGATCGCCGGCGACGCGGCGTATTGGGCGAGAAGGTGACTCCGGGCCTCGCGATGCATCAGGTCATGGTCGACCAGCCAGTCGAGGGCGGCCGTGGGCGAGTCCAAATGGTCGTGGGTAACCGGCCACAGATCGAGAGTGTTGATAAAGTCGAGACCGGTTTGGAGCTTGGCCAGATGACCGACCACGACCGGCATCAGCGGGGCGCCGGATTCTGTTACGAACTCGTTCACCTGTAACCCCTTTATACCACTTGACGGGTTAATCCTAACCCGCTAGAATTGCGTCGTAACTAGTGTGAAGCCAAGAGGCGGTTACAGCGAGGTGACAAAATCAATGCAGGACTACTACTCCTTGTACACCTGGGCGATGGAGCGGCAGGCGCAGTTCGAGCGCGAAGCCGCCCAGCGCCGGATGGTCCGTCACGCCAAGAACGCCCACCCGTTTGCCAGTCTGCGCCGCCGCCTGCCGCTGGCCGGCCGGCGCGAGGACCGCAAGGCCGCCTGAACGGCCTGACGAAGGTCGTTGGTGGCAGCCGCACGGAAGTTCGCCCCCGCTGACGTGGCGGGCATGCTTCGCCGGCAGGCCCGGGCCCGGGTGGCGGCCCCCGCAGCCCGCATCTGGCTAGCGCTCGGGACGGTCTACCTCCTCTGGGGGTCGACCTATCTCGGCATCAAGTTCTCGATTGCCACCATCCCGCCGCTGCTGATGGGCTCGGTGCGCTTTCTCGTTGCCGGCGCCATCCTCTACGTCATCGGGATTCGCGCCGGCGACGTCCGCGGTGATCGCCTGGGCGCTCGCCAATGGCTGGCAGCCCTCGTGATCGGGTCGGCCCTCCTGGTCGGCGGCAACGGCGGCGTCATCCTGGCGGAGCAGTATGTCCCGACCGGGGTGGTCGCCCTCCTGGTCGCCACCGCGCCGCTCTGGATGGCGATCATCGATCGGGTGGCCTTCGGTCGACGCCTGCCGGTGCTGGTCATCGTGGGCCTCGTCATCGGCTTCGGTGGCGTGGCGTTCCTGATCGGCTCGCCCGGCTCCGGCCGGATCAGTCTCTTCGGGGCGGCGCTGGCGCTCGCCGCGCCGCTTTGCTGGGCCTCAGGCTCGGTCTTCACCCGGCATGTCCAGCTTCCGGCCCGACCCCTGGTTGCCTCCTCGATGGAGATGCTGTGCGCCGGGGTGATCTTTGCCGTTGCCAGCATCGCGACCGGCGAGCTGGGGCGGCTGCATCCCTTCTCGACCACATCCATCGTCGCGCTCGGCTATCTGATCGTGTTCGGCAGCCTGATCGGTTTCAGCGCGTATGTGTGGCTGCTTCGCTCGGCGCCGCTCTCGCTGGTGTCGACCTATGCCTACGTCAACCCGGTGGTCGCCGTCATTCTCGGCACCATCTTCCTGAGTGAGCGGATCTCCCCGCGGACCCTCATTGCCGGAGGCATCATCATCGCCGCCGTGGCGCTGATCGTCGTCGCGCGCAACCGGGCGGCAGCCGCCACGGCGGCCCAGTCTCGGGCGGCGGGTTAGGCCTGCGCCGGCTCCACCAGCTGGACCCGCTCCCCGACAAACGCTCGGTGCATCTTCGCGACGTTCGCCAGCGTGTCGATATCCCGGATCGTTTTGTCGCGCCGGATCTGTTTGATCCGTGGGAATCGCAGGGCGTACCCGGAGTTATGACGTCCTGACTCCATGATGGCGTCGAACGCCACCTCGAGCACGATCTCCGGCTGGACCACCCGAAAGCGTCCGTAGTCCTTGAGCGTGATCGACTTGAAGTAGTCGGTCATCTGCGCGATCTCCACATCGGTCAACCCGGAATAGGCCTTGCCGATATTGACGAGCCGATCCGCCTCCTCGTCGTAAACCGCGAAGGTGTAGTCGGACAGCACGTTCTTCCGTTTGCCGTGGCCGACCTCGACGCCGGTCACCACCACGTCGAGGGTGGC
>VBJI01000211.1 GCA_005880875.1 Chloroflexota bacterium | reverse complement strand
CTCAATCGCAGCCAGCTCCTTGTAGGCGCTATACGTCTCCAACTCCTGCGGTGGGGTCGGTGGCGAACTCGTCGCGAAATGCCCCAGGATGTCACGGTAGGTCTGCGGATCCTGCGCAGCAATCTCGGCGAGCCGGGTGCTGACATACGCCGGCGTTACCGGGCGGCCCACGGGATATGAATCCGGGTCGCAGTATTGGAGCGGCCCCAACTGGGCCAGCAACCGGAACTTCAGCTCGACGGTGCCCAGCGTCCTTGGTGCCGGATGCTGCCCCTGGCTGCTTCCACAGCCAGCCATCAGCAGGAGCACCACGAGAGGCACGAGTGCGGTCACGCGCTTATACGGGCCCACCTCCACTGAGACGCGCCTGCACCGGAAAGGTTCCGCGGGTTTACCTGGGATCAGCTATCCGATCGAGGCGGCATCGGCTCGGGATCCTTGCCCGCGCTCAGGCTGTCCGATAGCGACATGGTTCGCCGGTAGGCGGCCCAGACGGCGTCGGCGAGCACGGTGCGGAGCCGTCCCCGCTCCAGTTCGTGCAGCGCGGCGGCCGAGGTGCCGCCCGGCGAGGTGACCATGTCGCGCAGTTGCGCGGGATGCTTCTGCGTCCGCTCGGCAAAAGCAACCGAGCCCTTGAGCGTCTCCAGCACCAGGTCATGGGCCAGGTGCCGCGGAAAGCCGAGATGCACGGCGCTGTCGATCAGCGCCTCCATCACCAGGAAGACGTAGGTCGGCCCGGTGCCGCTGACCGCGGTCGCCATGGCGACGAAGCGCTCGTCGCCAACCTGCAGCTCGTGACCCAGCGCGCCGAGCAGCGCCCGAGCCTGCTCCCGATGCGCTTCGGTGGTCTCGGGCGTCGCGTACCAGATGTTGACGCCTTCGCCGATCTGGGCGGGAGTGTTGGGCATCACCCGCACCAACGCGGCATGGTCGAGACCGCGCCGCAGCGTTTCGGTGGTGGCGCCGGCGATGATCGACACCACCAGCTTGTCCGGCGCGAGGTTGCCGCGTAGCTCGGTCAGCACGCCCGGCATGACCTGGGGTTTGATGCCGAGGACCACCACGTCACCACGTCGGGCGGCGTCGGCGTTGTCGGCCGTGACGTGGATCGCGTGTTTCTCGGCGAGCGCGTGCCGCCGATCGGCGCGCGGATGACTGGCGATGATGGAGGCCGCCGGCACCAGGTTGCGCGCCAGCACGCCGGAGATGATGGCCTCCGCCATCACCCCGGCGCCGATGACACTCAGGGTCGATGCGCGGAGTGGACTCATCTGCGGATTGTAATGATGGTCGGCCAGGACGTTCTGAATTGACGCGTTTGTTGCAATTGGCGTATTGTCGTGCCTCAGCCTCGATCCTTGACTTTGTCGATCCGGTTAGTCAACTATCCATTTGGTGGTCGGCTCGGAAGGGGCCGGAAGGAGAAGGGACCACATGGCAACGTTGCTCAGGGCCGATCCGACGTTTTATGCCTCCCCACGACTGGCGATGCAGGCGCCGCCGGAAACCGTGGCCTACGTGATCGTGGTCAATCCGGGGAAGGGACCGGATGGCCTGGCGGTGCTGGACGCGGATCGAAATTCGAAGACCTATGGCACGCAGGTCAACAGCCTGACCACCACCCATGCCGGCGACGAGCTTCACCACTTCGGTTGGAACGCCTGCAGCTCGTCACTCTGCCCCTACGCCGCGCATCCGCATGTCGAGCGCCGATATCTTTTGGCTCCGGGGATCCGGTCCTCACGCATTTACATCATCGATACCAAACCGGACACGCGAGCGCCGCGCATCGTCAAGACCATCGAGCCGGAGGAGATCGCGAACCGGGCCGGCTACAGCCGCCCGCATACCAGCCATTGCGGACCGGACGGCATCTACGTCAGCGCCCTCGGCTCCCCCACCGGCGACGGTCCGGGCGGCATCTTCATCATCGACCACGACAGCTTCGAGGTCCGCGGCAAATGGGAGCTCGACCGCGGTCCGCAGTACCTCGCCTACGATTTCTGGTGGCATCTCGGCTACGACACGATGATCACCAGCGAGTGGGGGACGCCGAAGATGATCGAGGACGGCGTCAACCCGGATATCCTGCTGAAGGGCGGCTATGGCCACCAGTTGCATATCTGGGATCTACCCAAGCGTCGGCATCGTCAGGTGATCGACCTCGGGGCCGAGCAGCAGATGGTGCTCGAGCTGCGGCCGGCACACGATCCGAGCAAGGCCTATGGCTTCGTCGGCGTGGTCACCAGCCTGAAGGATCTGAGCGCGTCGGTCTGGGCCTGGCACCTGGACGGCGGCACCTGGAAGGCTCGCAAGGTGATCGAGATCCCGGCGGAGCCGGCCGATCCGGACAACCTGCCGCCAATCCTGAAGGGGTTCAAGGCGGTCCCGCCCCTGGTCAGCGACATCAATCTCTCACTCGACGACCGGTTCCTCTATGTCTCGTGCTGGGGCACCGGCGAATTTCTGCAGTACGACGTGTCCGACCCATTCAGTCCGAAGAAGACCGGGTCCGTCCATCTCGGCGGGAT
>VBJI01000069.1 GCA_005880875.1 Chloroflexota bacterium | reverse complement strand
AAGCTCGAGGAGACCGAGTACTTGATCCTGTCCGAGAAGGACATCCTGGCGGTCGTCGCGAACGGCAAGAAATAACTCCGGGAACCAACAAGAGCCAGCCTACGGGCTGGCTTTTTCTTTTTTCGGCCGCGGGATCATGGGGAGGGCCAGCATGGCCTCGGTCATCTCCGCGTACTGCTCCTGACTCCGCCAGTCGTAATGCGGATTGCGCCAGCGGATATAGCCGCGGTAGTCGATCAGGAACAGCGAGCGATGCGCCACGCCCCGCTCCTCATTCAAGACCCCGTATTTTCGCGTGACCGATTTATCCCAATCGGCGAGCAGCGGAAAGGGCAGGTCCCCCAGACTCTTGGCGTATGCCTTGTGCGCCCAGATATGGTCGACGCTGACGGCGAGCACCTGGGTCTCGGCCTTGACGAACTGCTGGTGATCACCTCGCAAGGAGGTGAGCTCGTTCGTTCAACCAGGGCTGAAGTCGAAGACGTAAAAGGCGAGCAGCACATGCTTGCTGCCTCGGAACGTGGTGAGCGACACCGCGTCCCCATCGGGGGTCCCGGGAAGGCTGAAGTCGGGCGCCTGGTCACCGATTCCGGGCATGGATGCCATTGCACTCGACATCGACCTATTGTAGTTCGGTGATTTTCCGCGACCGGGTGGATGCCGGCGAGCGACTGGCCACAGCCCTGCGGCGGTACGGCGACGCGCCGAACACCGTGGTTCTCGGCATTCCCCGCGGCGGGATCGTGGTTGCCAAGGCGATCGCGGTCGAGCTGCATCTGCCGCTCGGGATCTGTCCCGTTCGCAAGCTGGGCGCGCCGGGGAACCCCGAGCTCGCTCTCGGCGCCGTCGATGACGGTGCGGTGCTGGTCTTCGACCGGAAGCTGAGCCGGCACATCGGCGTGTCCGAGGATGAGCTCGCTCAGGCGGCAACGCGCCAGCGCGAGGAGCTGCGCGCCTGGCTGGTCGCGCTGGGGGCAGGCGCCCTCCCGGCGCTCGATGGCCGGACCGTCATCCTCACCGACGATGGCGTCGCCACGGGCTATACCGCCCAGGCTGGCATCGAAACGGTGCGCCGTCGCGGCGCCAGCCGGGTGGTGCTGGCGGTGCCGGTCGCCCCGCCGGATACCGCGGATTGGCTGGCGCCCCAGGTCGATGAATTCGTCTGCCTGGCCACGCCGGAGCCCTTTTATGCCGTCGGCAACTTCTTCGAGGAATGGCCACAGGTCACCGACGACGAGGTTCGAGCGCTGCTGCTGGCCGGTAACACGTTGTAGCGGAGGCGCTGATACCGGCAAGGTCGGTGGCCTTGGGCCGGTTACAGAAACGTGACGCTCTTCAAGAAGGGCAAAGGTGAGGCTGGCTCGGCCCCCAAGGCCCCCGTGTTCAGCCCCATCGATCGAAACGGCCTGCTCGGCCTGCTCGACCAGGTGGTCAACGGCGGCCAGTCGGGGGTGCTCGAGTTGCACGAGCCGCGTGGGAACTGGGTCTACGCATTTCAGGCTGGCGCGCTGACGCACGCGAGCGGCGGTCGCGTGCGCGGGGCCCGGCAGGCCTTCGACCTGCTCTGGGAGTTCCAGAGCGGCGAGTTCATGTTCGCGCCGGGGCCAAATCCGAGCTTGGCCGGCAACCTCTATATCGATAAGACCCGCCTCCTCGACCTCCTGCGGCGGAGCCAGGCGGTCCTCCAGGGCCCGTCGGCGCCCTATATTCCGCCGGACCAGCAACGGCCGATTCCGCCGGTGAACCGTCCCTATTCGCCGCCCGCGCCCGGCCAGATGCCGCCTGGCTGGCAGCCGGGGCAGGCGCCAAACCCGTATCCGAGCGCGCCTCCGCAGGGATGGCCGGCCCAGCCCGCGCCGTCGTGGGGAGCCGGCGGGTATCCCCAACAGCCAGGCTACCCACAGCAACCCGGCTACCCTCAGCAGCCACCCTATCCAGGCCAGTATCCAGCCCAGCCTTATCCAGGGTCGCCCGCGCCCGGACAGTTCCCGCCGCAGGGCTACCCGGGATTCCCGGTGCCGCCGCAGGGGCCGCCGCCGCAGATGATGCCGCCGCAGGGGCCGCCGCCACAGATGATGCCGCCGCAAGCGGCGCCCCAACCGCCGCTCGCGCCTCGGCCGCCGGCAGCCCGGCCCATCGCGCCACCGAGCTTTTCGGTGCCCCCGATGCCGATTCCCAAAAAGCGGGAGGTCGCGCCGACGTATCAGCCACCGGCCGCCGCCCCGCCTGCACCGGTCGTCCCGGAGGCCGCCAAGCCCGCCCCGGCCAAAGACGACCTGGCGGCGCTCCGGGCCAGCCTCGTGGCGCAGGCCCCGCCCGTCCGCCCGGCGCCGGCCGGGCCGGCCTGGGGCGTGCGGACCGCCGAGGGGACGGTCGCCCCAGCGCCAACGGCCAACCCCAAGGCTGCCGGCAAAGGCCAGGGCAAGAAGGCCAAAGGCGACTCGAAGCTCAGGGCCGCGATCAAGGTGCAGCTCATCAAGTTCCTGCTGTGGGCCTGCGAGCGGAAGTACTCGCCCGATGATCACTGGACGCTCAAGGACGCGTTCGAGGTCTCGACCATGGAGCTTCGCGATCAGTTCATCGGGGCATTCTCCCAGTCCCTCAAGTCCGCCAACAAGCCGCGCGTCGACGAAGACGACATGGATGACATGGCCGCCGGCCGGATGCGCGGCCGCGCCCGCCGCCGTTAGCTCGGCGGCCTAACCGGTCGAGGGCCCGCGAGAACGCCGGAAGTAAACTTGCCTTTGCTTTGGCAACCTTCCCTGCCGCCGCCGAACGCGGCGTCGACCTCCTAACCGGACTCAATCCGCCCCAGCTCGCGGCCGTCACCGCGGCCGACGGGCCGCTGCTGATTTTTGCCGGCGCCGGCAGCGGCAAGACGCGGGTGTTGACGCACCGCATCGCCTGGCTGATCCAGCAGGGGCGGGCCGAGCCCGGCGAGGTCCTGGCGGTGACGTTCACGAATAAGGCGGCGCGCGAGATGCGCGGTCGAGTCGAGCTGTTGCTGAACCTGACCGCCGGCGGGATCTGGATGGGCACCTTCCATGCGATCGGCGTCCGAATCCTGCGGCGCGACGGCGCTGCCGACGGGATCGATCGGCACTTCGTCATCTACGACGAAGCCGACCGGCTGGCTGTCGTCAAACGGGTGATGACCGAGATGCGGCTCGATGAGAAGCGATACCCTCCGGGCGGCATGGTGGCCTTGATCTCACGGGCCAAGGACGAGGTCGTCAGCGCCCAGGACCAGGCCAAAGCCGCCGGCACGCACACCGAGGAGCTCGCCGCGCAGATCCGAGTTCGCTACGACGCCTTCCTCGAGCAGAACAAAGCGCTCGATTTCGACGACCTCCTGATGCGGACCGTCTGGCTGTTCGATCGTCATCCCGAGGTCCTCGAGAAGTATCAGCAGCGCTTCAAATACATCATGGTCGACGAGTACCAGGACACGAACCGGGCCCAGTACTTGATGGTCCGCCACCTGGCGAGCAAGCGGCGCAACCTCTGTGTCGTCGGCGACGACGATCAGTCGATCTATCAGTTCCGTGGCGCCGATGTCCGCAACATCCTGTCGTTCGAACACGACTATCCGGACGCGCAGATCGTCAAGCTGGAGCAGAACTACCGCTCGACGCAGGTGATCCTCGACGCGGCCTACCACGTCATCAAGGCGAATCCCAACCGGGCGGACAAGCGACTGTGGACGGACCGGCCGGGCGGGCCGAAGGTCGTGGTCGCGCAAACCTACGACGAGCAAGAAGAGGCCCAGGCCGTCGCCCGCGAAGCGCTACGGCTGGTTGCGGAGGGCGACTACCGGCTTGGCGACATCGCCGTCCTCTACCGCACGAACGCGCAGTCCCGTGCCCTCGAAGAAGTCCTCCTGCGTCGCGGCGTTCCCTATCGCCTGATCGGCGGCCTGCGGTTCTACGAGCGCCGGGAAGTCAAGGACGTCCTCGCCTACCTGCGGCTGATCGCCAATCCGCAAGACACGCTGAGCTTCTCACGGGTGATCAACGTGCCGCGGCGGAAACTCGGCGAAAAATCCCTCGCCCAGCTCGGCTACTGGGCGGACGCCCACGGGATGTCCGCCTGGGACTCGCTCAACCGCCTGGAAGAGATGGCGGACCTGAGCTCCGCCGCCAGGAGCGCGCTGGCGGATTTCCGCGACCTCATCAACGAGGTGCGCGCCGCCAGCCAGGAGCGCCGGCTCGTCGAGGTGATCGACCTGCTGCTGTTGCGCAGCGCGTACGAGCGCTACGTCAAGGAAGGCAGTGCGGAAGGGGAGGAACGCTGGGGCTATGTGCTCGAGCTCCGTGGCCTGGCCTCGGAGTACGACGGGCTGCCACCCGGAGAAGGGCTTCAGGCCTTCCTGGAAGACGTCGCGCTGATGAGCGACGTGGACACCATGGACGATCGCGCCCAGGGGATGACGTTGATCACGCTGCACATGGTCAAGGGCCTCGAGTTCCCGGTCGTCTTCATGCTGGGGATGGAGGAGGGCCTGTTTCCCCACAGCCGCAGCCTCGATTCCCCGGCCGGGTTGGAAGAGGAGCGCCGGCTGGCCTACGTCGGCATGACGCGCGCCAAAGACCGCCTGTACCTGTTTCACACGTTCCGGCGGCACCTCTGGGGCAGCGCCAACCTGAACCTGCCCTCGCGATTTCTCAAGGACATCCCACCCGAGCTGGTCGACGGCTCGGCCGGGATTCCGCAGGGAATTTCCGACCCGAGCATGGCGCCCGCCCGGTTGGTGGAGGCGGCCCGCCCGGCGGCGCCGGTGGAGCTGGTCCAGCGGTTCGGTCCCGGTGATCACGTCGAGCACCGCTCCTGGGGCCGCGGCACCGTCCTCAAGAGCACGATGACCCGGACCGACGAGGAGATCATCGTCAAGTTCGACCGGGTGGGCATGAAGATCCTGGCGGTGAGCCTGGCGCCGATCGTCAAGGTGTGAGCAGCGCGGTCACGAGCATCGAGGCGGCGGAGGCTCGCATCCTCGAGCTGCGGACGAAGATCGATCGGGCGAACCGGCAGTATTACGTGCTCGACCACCCGGAGATCACCGACGCCGAGTACGACGCGTTGTTCCGCGAGCTGGTGGAGCTGGAAACACAGTATCCCGAGCTGGTTACGCCCGACTCACCAACCCAGCGGGTCGGAGGTCCGCCCTCCGACGCCTTCGCCAAGGTCACCCATCGCACGCCGATGCTCAGCCTGGCGAACGCGTTCGAGCGCGAGGACGTGCGGGAGTTCGACAAGCGGGTCCATCGCGGCCTGGGCGACGTCAAGGTCGAATACGTGACCGAACTAAAGATCGATGGGCTCGCCATGAGCCTGCTCTATGAGGACGGTCGCTACAAGATCGGCGCGACCCGTGGCGACGGCTACGTGGGCGAGGACGTCACGCCCAACGTCAAAACCATCCCCAGCGTTCCGCTTTCGGTGACGATTCCCTCGGAATTCCCCAGAGCCTTCGAGGTCCGCGGCGAGGTCTACATGCCGAAGCGAAGCTTCCAGCGGCTCAACGCCGAGCTGGCGGCCGAGGGAAAGCCGCTGTTCGCGAACCCGCGCAACGCCGCCGCCGGCGCGGTTCGGCAGCTCGATCCGCGAATCACCGCGCGCCGGCGACTCGATACGTTCATGTACGCGCTCGACCCGGCGGGTGGCGCCAGGAGCCAGGAGCAAATCCTGGGGCGCCTCGCGGAGATGGGCTTCCACGTCAACGAGAACCGTCGCAAGCATGACGACATCGAGGGCGTGATCGCGTTTCTCGATGAATGGCAGGAGAAACGGCACGGGCTCGACTACGAGATCGACGGCATCGTGATCAAGGTCAACGACCTCGGTCAGCAGGCGGAGCTGGGCTTCGTGTCACGCAGTCCGCGTTGGGCGCTCGCCTTCAAGTTTCCGCCTGAGCAGGCCGAAACGGTCGTCGAGGAGATCAAGGTTTACGTCGGCCGCACCGGCACGATTACCCCGGTGGCCTGGCTCACACCCGTCCAGATCGGCGGTGTCACCATCAGCCGCGCCACCCTGCACAACGAGGACGAGGTGGCGCGCAAGGACGTCCGGCCGCGGGACCATGTCATCATCCAGCGGGCCGGCGACGTGATCCCGGAGGTGGTTCGGGTCCTCACCGAGAAGCGCGCGACGACGAGCCGGCCCTGGCGGATGCCGAAGAAATGCCCGGAATGCGGCACGGACCTCGTCCGCGAGCCCGGCGAATCGGCCACCCGCTGTATCAATCCCATCTGTCCGGCGCAGGTCCTCGAGCACCTGCGACATTTCGTCGCCGCGCTCGACATCGAGGGCTTCGGCTACGCCACGCTGCAGCAACTGATCGACAGGACGCTGGTCAAGGACCCGGCCGATCTCTATCACCTGGTGAAGGAGCAGTTCCTTTCCCTCGACGGTTTTGCTGATAAGTCGGCGCAAAATCTGCTCGACCGGATCGAGGCGAGCAAGCCCACCACCTTGGTGCGATTTCTCGTGGCGCTGGGCATCAATCATGTCGGCTGGACGATGGCCGGCCTGCTGGCCGACCATTTTGGAACCATCGAGCGCCTGCAAGCCGCGACCGTCGACGACCTTCGGGTCATTGGCGGCGTGGGTCCGACCGTGGCCGAGGAAGTCAGCGAATACGTTCAGCGACCGGAGTCGCGAACACTGATCCAGCGCCTGCTGGCTGCCGGGATCACCATCAAGCCACCGGAGCGGGTCGAGGGGCCGCTCTCCGGCAAAACATTCGTCCTGACGGGAACCTTGAGCTCGTTGACGCGTGGCGCAGCCGAGGAACGCATCAAGGCCCTGGGCGGGGTCATCGGGTCCGGCGTCTCGAAGAAGACGGATTACCTGGTGGTTGGCGCGGATCCAGGCTCGAAGCTGGAGAAGGCCCACCGACTGAAGGTGCCGGTGCTTGACGAGGCGGCATTCCTGGAGCTGATCGGCCGCCCATCAGATAACGCTCGGTGAACGCTATCAGAATTTGTAACGAATCGTGACAGGTCCTTAACTTCTCTTTGGCGGCCCGCCACGCATATTGCGGGGATGGTTTTCCCACCGGTGCCGGCTTCGAGCGGTGGGCTCGGCTCGCGGCCGCGGCCGATGGGCCGCCGAGGCGTGCTGATCTTGCTGGGGGCCGTCCTCCTGACGGGGATCTCCGTGCTGCTGGCCCTCGTCCCCAGGGGCGCGCTGCCGCTGACCTGGTACGTGCCGGTGCTCGACATGGCCATGGTCGTCACGCTGGCCGTCGTGCTCTTTCTCAGCGCGCTGGACGTCATCATCCGGCGCAACGATCGCTTGCTGGGCATCGGCGTCGCGAGCACGATCCTGGGGACCATCTGGCTCGCCCACATGCTGACCTTCCCCGGCGTGATCCCGGGCCGTGCGCCCTTCGTGGCCTCGCAGACCGCCCCCTATCTCTTTCAGCTGGGGCAGATCGGCATGCCCTGTCTACTGACCTGGATCCTGCTGCAGCGGCCCGCTCCGCTCGCCGATCCGCGGCGCTCGCTCGCGCGTGCCCTTGGCGCGGCCGCCAGTCTCGGCGCCCTGAGTGTCGCCATCACCTGCGGCCTGGCCCTCGCGCTGCCGCCCCTGATCGTGGCAGGTCGATTCACCGAGCTCAACACGCTGCTGGCCACAGCGCCGTTTGTCGCGGTCGCCCTGGCCGCCGCCCTCTACCGGCACGGCCGCTATCCCGACGGGCGAATCGAGAGCCGCGTGCTGGTCGGCCTGGTGCTGGTCTCGGTCGAGGCAGTGATCTTCCTCTTCACCCGGGCCCGCTACGACGGCTTCTGGTATGTCGGGCATACGCTGCTCTTCTTCCCCTGCGCCGCATTGTTCGCCGCGGCCGTCGGGGTGCACGACGCCGCCCGGCGGGAGGCCGAGGTGCAGTTGCGGGTGATGGAGAAGTTCCGGGAATCGCAGCAGCGGCTGCAGGTGATCATCGACACCTCGCCCAGCGCCGTGATCACCGCGGACGAGGGCGGCGTGATCACCGGTTGGAACCGCAAGGCAGAGGCGATCTTCGGCTGGTCGCACGATGAGGCCGTCGGGCGAACGCTGGCCGGCACGATCATCCCGCGCCGCTATCAGGACGCGCACCAGCGAGGGCTGACGCGCTTTATCGAAACCGGTGAGGGCAAGCTGATCGGCCGCACCGTCGAACTCGCCGCGCTCCATCGCGACGGCCGCGAACTTCCTGTCGAGCTCTCCGTCTCTGCCACCTCGCGCTCCGGTCCGCGGGTCGCCTTCGTCGCCTTCGTCACCGACATCAGCCAGCGACGGACGGCGGAACGTCTGCGCAACGTGCAATTCGCCGTGACGCGGCCCCTGGCCAATGCCGCGACCTGGGCCGAAGCCGCGCCCCAGGTGCTGCAGGGCATCTGCGAATCCCTGGGCTGGGTCGCCGGCGAATTCTGGGCAGTGGACCGGGACGCCAACCTGCTGCGCCTCGAGATCAGCTGGCACCGTCCGCTGAAGGACCTCGCCAGCTTCGAGGCGGCCAGCCGCGAGCTGACATTTGCGCGGGGCGTCGGGCTCCTGGGTCGGGTATGGGCCACCGGCCGGCCTGGATCGATCGAGGACGTCGCTGGTGACGAAGCGTCCCGCGCCTCGCTGGCCACGCGCGCCGGCCTCCACAGCAAGTTCGCCTTCCCCGTCACCAATGGGCGGAAGGTCACCGGCGTGATCGCGCTCTTCAGTCCGGAGCGGCGCGCGCTCGATCGGGTCACGCTCCGGGCCATGGGCGACATCGGCAGTCAGATCGGTCAGTTCATCGAGCGGCGCCGGGCGGAAGAGGAGCTCCGCAACAGCGGCGACCGGATCCGGGCGATCCTCGACAACGTCGCCGACGGCATCCTCACGGTCGATGAGCGGCTGACGATCCGCTCCTACAACCCGGCGGCCGAACGACTCTTTGGCTATGCCCCCGATGAAGTCATCGGAAAGGATTTTGCGCGGCTGATCGCCGAACCCTACCGGGCCGAGATCAAGCCTCAGCTGCGTGCCTACCTGCGTCCACAGAAGCGCGAAGTGCTGATGGGAAGCCACGAAACCTCCGGGCTGCGCAAGGATGGTTCGAGCTTCCCGCTCGAATTCAACGTCGGCCGCCTCGGGCTGCAGCGGCTGGTGATCGGCAGCCTGCGCGACGTATCCGAGCGCAAGGCCGAGACCGAGGCGCTCCAATATCGTGCGCTGCACGATCCTCTGACAGGGCTGCCAAACCGAACCTTCCTTCGCGAGCGGCTGGAAGAGACCATCCGGGCGGGCGAGCGCGAGATGAAGCCCTGCGCCGTATTGCTGATGGACCTCGATGGCTTCAAGAGCGTCAACGACAGCCTCGGCCACGAGGCGGGCGATCGCTTGCTCCAGCAGGTGGGCCAGCGCATGCGGGCCGTGCTGCGGAAAGCCGATACCATCGCCCGCTACGGCGGCGACGAATTCGCGGTGTTGCCCTGGGGCGCGACCGATGTACCGCGGGCCGCGTTGATCGCCGAGAAGATCCTGCAGGCGGTCAACCAGCCCTTCAGCATCGACGAGCAGCCGGTCGACGTCAACCTGAGCATCGGCATCCGACCGAGTGCCGCTGATTGGCAAGTTGCGCTATGCGATCGATCAGTTCGAGCTCGTCCTGCACTACCAGCCGATCGTCTCAGCGATCGACGGGCATCCGTCCAAGGTCGAGGCACTGGTGCGCTGGGGCCACCCCAGCCACGGCTTGCTGCCGCCCGACGACTTCATCCCCTCCGCCGAACAGACCGACCTGATCAAGCCGCTGACGGCCTGGGTGCTCAATGAGGCGCTGGGCCAGGTGCACGCCTGGTCGAAGGCTGGGATCGACATCGGCGTCTCGGTCAATCTCTCGGCGCGCAACCTGCTCGACGACGAGCTCCCCGACGCGGTCGCCCAGTTGCTGCGCACCTGGCAGGTCGAACCCGAGAAGCTCAGCCTGGAGATCACCGAGCGAACCATCATCGCGATAGAGGCCGAAGAGACGCTGCGGCGGCTGCACGCCACCGGCGTGCAGATCTCCGTCGACGATTTCGGCACCGGCTATTCGTCATTGACCTATCTGAAGCGCCTGCCGGTACGCGAGATCAAGATCGACAAGTCCTTCGTCATGGACATGGCGACCAACTGGGACGGCGCGGCCATCGTGAAGTCCACCATCGACCTAGGCCACAACCTCGGATTGACCGTGGTGGCCGAGGGCGTCGAGGACGAAAAGACCGCCCAGCTGCTGCGCGATTATGGCTGCGACTTCATCCAGGGCTTCCACATCAGCCGGCCGGCGGCGCCGGGGCCTCTGGGGCCCTGGCTGCGCACTCGCACGGGGCTGAATGGTGCCCTGAGCGCCTGATCGATGCCCGGACTCAGGGGACGTCGATCGCGCGTTCGAACTGGCCGACGCCTTCGAAGCTGACAACGAGCCGATAGCGGCCGGCCGCAGTCACGAGCCAGTTCCAGCGGCCCGTCTCCGATCGGAGGCCACTGCTCATCTCGCTCGAGAGGCCCTGGACCTCGATGCCGTTGGCATCGAGCAGGCGGACCTCGAAGACCGGGTGCGGCTTGGACACGTTCGGGATGGCCTGGCCAGCCATATCGGTGAGATGGGATGCCAGCGGTCCCCGCACCTGCATCCCGACCTGAATGCTCGGACCGGACCTCACGATCGAGGTCACATGGAACGTGGTGTCGCCGAGCCGGCCGTCTACCGGCAGCGGCCGGAGGTTCTTGCCGGGCTCGACCCCCAGCGTCGCGTGCAGATTCCAGTTGCCGAGAACGGTGGTCGCCGGCCCCTCGAGGTTCCGCCGAAGCGCGGACGCGTGCAGCACGAGGCGCGCGCCGAGCAGCGAGTCCCCCCAGGGTAGGCCCGCGAACGAGATCACGCTGTTCCCAGTGCTGCTGTCGAAAACGCCGTTGCGGGGCCGAAGGCTGAGACCAAACTGATCGGTCAGAACTGAGGTCTCGAACAGGTCCGCCGCCGGCTCAACGCGCACGATTAGGACCGTCTGCGTGGCATCCGCGTATCCAGCGACCAGCGTGACGCGGTAGCCGGACGACGTCGCCACGTCATTGATGGCGGTGAGCCGATTGTTGAGCGGGGTCAGACCGATCGACCGAAGCAGCGCACCGGTCGGTCCTCCGATCAGAGGCGCGCCGGCCAGGGCGTCGGCGAAACGGGGAGCCGCATAGAGGGATCCGACGAAAAATGCCAGCACGACGACCGCGGCGAGGGCGACGCTTGGCCACATCGGGCGGCGGGCCGGTCGGACGTCTGGGCTCTGCGCCCTTGCGAGAACACGCGGGACGACCGTTGCCGGAAGGGGGATGTCGAGGCCGGTCAACCGCTCTTCAAGCGTCTTGCTCATGCGTTGCCTCCAGGTGCTTGCGTAAGGCGTGAAGCGCCCGGCGGAGCGCCATGGTGGCGGCAGCGGCGCTGATGCCAAGCGCGGCGCCAGACGCGGCATGGTCGAGACCGGCCCCGAAGCGGAGCGCGATCAGCGTGCGATCTCGGGACCGTAGTCTGTGGACGGCGTCGAGAAGCTGAGCGTCGGAGAGCCGGTCGAGGACGACTGACTCCACGGATTCGCTCTGCTCCGGAAGCCTCGTGAGGCGTTCCCAGAGCGCGAGGCGGCGGCCTGCCGCGCGGCCAGCGTCTCTGGCCGCACTCACCACGATGCTCCAGAGCCAGCTTTCGACGGAACCGCGTCCGGGGTCATAGGCATCCAGCTTGCGGATCGCCTTGAGGAGAGCCTCCTGGGCGATATCCTCCGCTTCGGCGTTCCCACGGGAGACCATAGCGGCGAAGCGGAACACGCGCCCGGCGTAGGTGCGGCAGAGTTCCTCCGCCCCCAGCGCCGGCCGGCTACTCACCCTGGCGCATTCTGCGCCACCGGCGAGCGCGAGTTCGCTCACATCCTCTATACGACGGAAGCGGCGCGAATCTAACAGGCGCAGGATGCGGCGATAATCTATAGGTCTTGCCCGAGCCTGAGTCTGAGCTTTCGTCCCGCGAAGTCGAGCACGTCGCCCGTCTCGCCCGGTTGGGAATCACCCCCGAGGAGGTCCTCCGGTACCGAGATCAGTTACGCAATATCCTCCATCACATCGAGGCGCTGAACCGGGCCGATACCTCGAAGGTTCCAGCCACGGCGCATCCGCTTGCCGAGCGCAACGTCATGCGAGAGGACCGGCGCGAGCAATGCTTACCCGCGGAGGCGGCGCTGCGGAACGCGCCCAGCCGGGAGGGCGCGTACTTCAAGGTCAAGGCGATCCAGGAATGAGACTCTTCCAGCGGACCATCCGCGACCTGCATCAGATGCTGATCGACCGCGAGATCTCGTCGGTCGAGCTCACCGAATCGGTCATGGATCAAATCCAGAACGTCGGCGACCGGACGAAGGCTTACCTGCTGGTTACGAACGAGCTCGCGCTCCGGCAGGCGCGCGCGGCCGACGATCGGCTGCGCAACAAGCGCGATGTCCGCCCCCTGACCGGGATCCCGATCGCGTTGAAGGACGTGCTCTGCGTCAAAGACGTCGCATCGACCGCCGGTTCGAAGATTCTCAAAGGCTTTACGCCCCCGTACAGCGCCACGGTCGTCGAACGGCTCGAGGCCGAGGGCGCGGTCTTCCTGGGAAAGACGAACTGCGACGAGTTCGCGATGGGATCCTCGAACGAGAACTCCGGCTACTGGCCGGTGCACAATCCCTGGGCCCTCGACCGGGTGCCCGGGGGCTCCAGTGGCGGATCCGCGGCCGCGGTCGCGTCAGGCGAGGCTATCTGCGCGCTGGGCAGCGACACGGGTGGTTCGATCCGCCAGCCGGCGGCGCTGACCGGGATCGTCGGCTTCAAGCCAACCTATGGACGGGTCAGCCGCTACGGGTTGATCGCCTTCGCCTCGTCTCTTGACCAGATCGGCCCGATGACCCGAGACGTGGCCGATAGTGCGGTGCTGCTGCAAGCCATCGCCGGTCACGACCCGCGCGACTCCACCAGCTCCTCGAACCCGGTGCCCGACTATCTCGCGTCGCTCCGGGAGGGCGTCAAGGGCATGCGCCTGGGCGTCCCGAAGGAATACTTCGTGGCCGGCATGGAACCGGCGGTGGAGCAGTCGATCCGGGATGCGATCCGGCTGCTCGAGCAGCAGGGCGCCGCGATCGAGGAGGTCAGTCTGCCGCACAGCGACGTGGCGCTGCCCGCCTACTACATCATCGCGCCGGCCGAGGCAAGCTCGAATCTGGCGCGCTACGACGGCACGCGCTACGGGTTCCAGGCCGGCGGTGGGCACAACCTGATCGAGGAGTACATGGCGACCCGTCAGCAGGGCTTCGGCGCCGAGGTGAAGCGG
>VBJI01000210.1 GCA_005880875.1 Chloroflexota bacterium | reverse complement strand
CGGAGCCCGCGAAGCCGCAAGCGTCCGCTAGAAAGCTGGTCTACGGCCGGGGTGGAGGGGCGACGAACGCTGCCGGCGCGGATAGCGCCGGGAGCGGCAAATGCGTGGGCAATGGCACCAGGCGTTGACCGCCCGACCCCGGCTCGGCCGACGGCGGTTCGTCTTCGGTCTCGGTTTCGTCCTCCGCTTCAGCGGCGGGATTCAGCGCCGCGGTCTCGCGCCCAGACGTTGACCCTGGCGTCGGCGTCGAGGGCGGCGGCGAAGGTTGGGTTGCCTGTCCGTTTGGATTGCCGGGCGTCGCGTGCGCGGGTGGCGTGCCATTCAGTCTCGGGAGGCGAGTGCCCTGTTGGACCGGAAGGGAGATGCGGCCGACGACGATGACAACGGCGAGCAGCATGGTGGCGACGGCAAAGGCGATGATCGCGACTTCTCGTTTGGTCATCGCCGTGCGTCAGGCCGTCTCCCCTCCGGTCTTATCGCTCCGCTTGTCCAGCCGCCCGCCGTCGTCCAGGGCCTGCCGCGGCCGAAAATAGGATTGAATGTCCTCGGGGAAGAGGGTGAGGACCTCGTCGGGAACCTCCCATTCCGGTGCGGTCAGGCCCTGCTCCAGGAAGCGATCGATGGCGATCCTGACGAGTTGTAGGCAGGCGCGAAGCGGAAGATGCAGTTCGTCGAGGATGGCTTGTCGGTCGCGCAGCAGTCGCGTCATCTCCGTCATGAAGGTGTCGACGGTCCCCTCGATCTGACGGGTGAGCCCTCGGCGGCGGGCGGCGAGCTCGGGCTCCGGCAACGACTCTGCCGCCAGCGCATCGATGTCGCTCTTCAACTCCATCAACCGTTGGATGTAGGGACCGCTCAGCGCCGAGACCTCTTGCCTTCGGCACCAGCCGGCTCTCCAGGTGACGGCAGGTCCAGACTGCCCCCAGCGGCCGGTGCGAGATGTCGAGCGTGACCATCTGGGTCGCCTGATAGGCGGGGCATTCGGCAAATCCTGGTGGGAAGGGCTTGGGGTAGGGGCATTCGTCGGCGGGCCGGGCTCGCTGGGCCTGGCGCGGCCGCCCGGACCAGATGGCGATCGCCTGTGCCCGATTTCGGATCCCGCTCTCCTGGAAGAGCTTCTCGAAGTGGGTCCGGACCGTCCGGTGGGTGACCCGCAGCCGGCGAGCGATTTCTTTATCGGACAGACCAGCGGACGCGAGCTCGAGTATCTGGGCTTGACGCGGTGTTAGGTGTGGTGCCGGAACGCCTTCCTCGGTCGCACTGCCCACGTATCGTCCGTTACCTCCCCCGGTTTCACGCACTGTGGCATCACCCGTCTGAGGCAGGCCGCCTAGAATACGGTAGCACCCCGACGCGTTGGACTGCGGGCGCAATTTCGACGAGGTGAGGATGGCGACGCGGCTCGAGCTTAGCCACAGTCCGTTCCAATAGCGCCATTATGTGCTGGCTCTCCCGCTGGAGAACGTCGAATTCTTCGGCGATGTCGGTGCGGGTCATGGCCAGGCTCCTTTCCTTCGTGTCAATAGGCTGTATCGGACGGAGCCGAGCGCATCGCCCCATCGCTTACTGGTACGTTTTGGGCCTACAATGTTTGACAGGGTTAATGGGGGAAATCCGCGTAATGGCAAGTGGAGAACTTGAACGCATTACGTACTGACTCCGGCGTGGCATCGGCAGCCGGATCGGTCGCCGGCGACCGTCCCATGTCCGCCGAGCAGCAGCGCTGGCTGACGGCGCTCTACGAGGCCAACTTCGCGGTCATCGTCAAGCGCTGCCGCTCGATCCTGCAGAGCGCCGAGGATGCCGCCGACGCGGCCCACGAGGTCTTCCTGGTCGCGCTCGATTCCTTGGAGCCGGATGCCGACGAGAAACGGGCGCGCTCCTGGCTTCTGACCGTCGCCCAGAATCACTGCCTCGACCTGCTGCGGAGGCGAAAGCGGTTCGGGCGGATGCTGATCACGCTCGGCTCGGACGAAGACAGCCATGTGGACCTCGAGGCCACCGTCGCGGAGCGGGATTTCGTGGACGCCGTTCTCCGGCAGCTGTCGCTTCGCGAACGGCTGGCGCTGTGGCAATCGGCGGTCGAGCATCGTTCCCTTGCCGAAATCGCCAGTGGGCTTCAGCTCAGCTATGCCGCCGCCGCCCAGATGGTGCACCGCGCCCGGCTGCGCGCCGTCAAATTCGCGGCCAGCGTCGCCGCCGTCATCGCGATGCTCCGACCCCGGCGGCCCATCGTGTCGCCCAGCCTGGACAGCTTGCTTGGGGCCCACACGCTGGTGGCGCTCGCGGCCCTGCCGCTGATCGCGATCTCTCTCCAATCCTCCGCCGCCCCCGCCAGCGCGCCGGCACGCCATCCGACCCCGGCATCCATCACGGGTTCGACGGCGCCCGCATCCGAGGGCATCGGGGCAATGCTGACCTCGGTGCGTTACCGGTGAACCCCACGACGCTGGTCCCGCCGCTCCCCTCCCTGTCGCCGCTGCCGACGACAGTGCCCGTCCCCACTCGGCCACCCGGCGTTCCTTAGCACCCACGCGCAAGCACTTTTGCGCCATCGGTAACTTTACCGATTGCCACCAGTAGTTCACTCACGTAATGTGAAAGTCAGGCGTCCTAATGACGCGTGGCGGGGGAAGACGACCAGAGCGAGGGAACATCCGTGCGGCGGGGAAGGGCGTGGCAACCTGGCGGGACTTTGCCGCTGTGCTTGAGCTTTGGTCGTGGAGTTGCGGTTTGTCATCGGACGGCACGATGGCTCTAGCTCCTCCCCTTGACCATCTCCCCCTGGCGCGCGATGGCCAGCGCCCCGGGCTCGGAGCGACGCTCGAAAATCCCTGGTCCGAGATGGCACCGGCGGTGGTGTTGGTGAGTGCCGTCCTCGAGGCCTCGGCTGCCGATATCGGTTGGCTCGCCTGGCTCGATGGCAGTGAGCCGACGGTGGTCCGGCGCGAGGCATTATCACCGGTCGAACCCACCCTGATCGCCGAGTTCCCCGAACCGCCCGAACACCCCATGGTCATCCACGGCGGCGCCCGCCACGACGCCTGGGGACTGTGGTGCCAGGGCCGCGGCATTCGGTCCTGCGTGGTGGTGCCGATTCTCGCTCGGGGGAAGATCATCGGCACCCTGGGGCTCGCCAGCTCCAGTGCCGGCTCCGTCGATCACGAAGACGCACGCCAGCTGGAATTGGTCTCCTCCAGCGCGGTCCACGCCCGCACCTATCAGGCGCGGCTGGCGGGACAGCGCCGGCTTTTCCAGGAAGTCAGCCGCACGCTCGAAAACGCGCTCGCGCTCGACCGCGCGATTCGCCAGCCGCCCACCTATCAAGAGATTGCCCGCTCGATCAGCCATGCCATCGATTCCACCTTCTGCCTGATCGCGATCCGCGATTCCGAAGGGGCGCTGACCTTACGGGCGACCGCCGGTCATCGCCCGCCGCGGCGGTCGGGGGTGACGAGCTGGCCCCTGACAAAACTTCCTGGATGCGCGCAGGCGCTGCGGGAACGACGGGCGATCGTGCTCACCTTCAGCCATCACGACCTGCCGCATGCACCGGAACGTCGGGCGCTGTTCGGGCCGACCACCCGGGTGGGACTGATCCTTCCCTTCTTCGCTGGGCCCCGCACCCAGGGCGTGCTGATCGTGGGCGAAGAGCGGCGGACGCGTTGTCAGCCGGTTTCGCCCGAGCGGGTCGCCATCCTGGAGCTGGTCGCCAGCCGGATCGCGCACATCCTGCGCATTTCGCGCCGGCTCGAATATGAGCGGCTGGGGGAGCGGCGCCGGCAGCGCCAGCTCGCCGCCGAGCGGCAGCGGCTCGCGCGTGAGGTCCACGACGGCGTCGGCCAGGCGCTCACCGCCGTCCTGGTTCAGGTTCGCAATGCCATGAACGAGGGCAATGCCGCTCGCGAGGACCTTCAGGTCCTGGAACGCACCGCCACTCGAGCCCTGGACGGCGCCCGGGCGCTGGCCTACGGTATCCGGCACCTGGAGCGCGGCATGAGTGCGCTGGAGGAGGCGCGCAGCTTCGCCGAAACCATGCTGCGATCCGTGCACTGCCGCCTCTCCTGGACAGAGGAGCGCAACGACCTGAAGATCGCCAGCCGGGTGCTGCGCGAGATCGCCCAGGTCATCAAAGAATCCATCACCAACGTCGCGCGCCACGCGAGAGCGACCTCGGTGCGGGTTCGCGTCGAGTATCCGGATGGGCGAATCCGCGTCACGATTCGCGACGACGGCGTCGGCTTTTCGCTTCATGAGGCCGGGCTGACCAGCGACGGGCTGGGCCTGGTGGGCAGCGCCGAGCGGCTGGCGCGCGTCGGCGGCACCCTGGATGTGCGCAGCGCCCGCAACGGCGGGGGAACGTTGGTGTTGATCGAGGCCCGCAGGCGCTGAGCCGTGGGCCCTAAGGGCGGGCGTTCACGTTGGCTGGCGTCAGCGGCTCTGTTGATCGGAGCCTTGCTCTTCCTCTACGCGGGCGGAATCTCGGCGCGCGCCGACCCCGGCATTGGGACCTTGTCCACGCTGCCCCTGCTGACCTCGGTGAGCGGATCGGCCCGGTGCGGCGGTGCCTCCCTTCCCGGGGCCACGGTGCAGCTGTTCAGCGGGACAAACCTGGTGGCCACCACGACGGCCGACACGTTCGGCCTCTTTCTCTTCCCCTCGGCGGCCGTTGGCGTGTATACGGTGCGGGTCACTTCGGGAGGCACGGTCTGCGGCTACCAGGTAGCGATCGCGGCCAGCAACTCGGTGGCCACGTCGAGCGGCCTGCTGGATGCCGCGTCCCTCGGGGCCGTGAGCGTCAACACCGGCGCGCAATGCCCGCCCGACTCACGCAATAACCACTCCTGGATCACCGCGTCACTGCTCGACGCGCTCAGCTCGACGCCGGCTCCGGCAGCCGTGGACGAGTGTCTCTCTCGACAGGATCAGTCCGCCTGGTTCAAGATTCCTATTCAGCCGGGGAGCAAGGTGACGGTGTCGCTCACCCATCTGCCGGCGAACTACGACCTCACCCTCTACAAGGACATCGCCGCCGCGTACCAGGTGGCCTCGACCCCGACCAGCCTGTCACGGCTGAGCGCCGACTTCCCGTCCGATGGCGGCTCGTCCGATGCTTATGCGCCCGACGCGTATTCGCCGGATGCGTACTCGCCCGATGCGTATTCCCCCGATGCGTATTCGCCCGATGCCTATTCCCCCGATGCGTATTCGCCCGATGCGTATTCCCCCGATGCCTATTCCCCCGATGCCTATTCCCCGGATGCCTACTCACCGGATGCCTATTCATCGAGCGCCTACAGCTCCGATGGCTACTCGCCGGCCACCCCAACGCAGAATGCGCTGACCGGAAGCGCGCTGGCCGGCATCAATCCCGTCCCGGCCGCGTATGGCTCAGCCCAAACGCGCAGCCTGATCGGGGTGTCGGCGCAGGACGGCACCGCGAGCGAGTCCATCGTTCGAAACACCTGGGACAACACCACCAACGTCTACGTCCGGGTGCGCGGTCGCAACGGCGTCTTCAGCCTCGCCCAGCCCTTCCACCTGGCCGTGACCGTG
>VBJI01000209.1 GCA_005880875.1 Chloroflexota bacterium | reverse complement strand
CCGACCCGGGACAGATCGAGAACGTATCCGTCCACGAGATAGCCGGTGCCCCAGGCGTCGATTTGGGCGGCCGGGATACGTTCGAACCCGCAGGCTTCTAAAAGGCCCTTGTACGACGGCAACAGCGTCGAGCAGAGGTATGTTCCGCCCATCGCGAAGAGGCCAGAGAAATCTCTCACCAGTGCCGCCCTGACCGGCCCAGCTTGCTCTCGGGTGTGGACGACATGACAGAGGCTGAAGCACCGTGCGCTCTCGGCTGTGGCAGGGAGGGTGGCGAGCTCGGTCGCACTCCAGTGGGCGCGCACCAAGGCGGTGATGCCGGGATTGAGTTGTAGTACTTGCAGCGACTCCTGGCAGATTGGCACCACGGTGCTAAAGCCCATGAACCGTCCAAGCTCGTCGCGAGCTACTCGAATCCGACTGCCCGGGTAGCGCAGGATGGCGTCCAGGGATTCCTGGTCACCCTCGGGTCGGGGGATCGGCCCACCACCCAATTCGTCGGCGTACGTGGTTTCGATCCGCGCGGCGTAAAGGCGACGGATGGCCGCGTCATCTGCTGGTCGCCTCGCTTCGGCTCGTACCTGTCCCGGCTCCGCCGGGCTGAAGAAGACCTGCTGGATGACCGCGTTGCTCCAGAGGAAGAAACATTCCACCACCCGCCACTCGCGCTCGTGCGACGGCGCGGAGAGGAGACGCTCGCGGTAATACGCGAGCGTCCGCGCCCGCAAGAGGTTGTAACGCTGAGGTTGACGCCAGTTCAAATCGGCTGCCAGGTGCTGGCGCACATCATCGTGGAGTTGAAGTCCGTGCTCTGATGGTTTTACGATCGACAGGCGACATAGCTGAGCAAAGGCCGTCGAGACATGGTCTCGACCGGAGATCGCTGCCAGGGTGGGCTCATCAAACTGATGGACGACCGCGCAGGCTTCGAGGAGTTCACGAAGCTCCGGGTCCTTGATGTCGTGCAACAGCTGCTCCGCCAGCGATCGAACAACCAAACGCCATTCAGGAGCGACGGTGAAGTCGCGAACATGAAAGTTCACCACCATGTCCGCCGCCAGCGACAGGGCCAGGGGGTTGCCCCCAGCCGCCCTCGCAACCTTGATGGCAAGCTCGGGCTCATTGATGCCTCGACGAAGCAAATACTCCTGCGTCTCTTGCGATGAAAATCCCTCCAGCGGAAGCGGGCGGATGATTTTGAGCCATGCGTCGCCTCTGTTCCAGGCCAGACCCGGAGCATGTCGGCCCGCGATTACGACCTTGACGTTGGTGTCAAGCCGGGGAAGGATCTCGTCCTGCAAGTAGCCGCTGAGGACGCTTAGCGCTTCGAACGTATCCAGCATGAGAAGCGGAGCCGCGTCGTTGAGCCCGGCGACCACTTGCTCGAGCTCTGCCCCTCCAGAGTCGGCCAGGGCGACCAACAGTGCCTGTGGAGTTGCTGGAAAATCTCGGCCATCCGCGAGGAGGACCGGTCTGCCAAGTTCGACGGCGATCCGCCTGAAGGCATGGAGCAGCGTGGTCTTCCCAACCCCGCCCGGTCCGCTAATGCTCAGGATCTCAGGAAATGCTGTGCCGGCGACCAACCATCTCTCGAAAGCAGCCAGCTCTCGCTGACGGCCGACGAAGAGCTGCTGTTCACGTTGGCTGACAGCCTCGCTGACCCTTGTCATACGCAGTGAGGCCCTCCCAAACCCTCAACTACGGGGCCGTCGACAGACTGAGTGGCTGAACGGTATTAACAGACTGATCGCCGAGTCGTCAAGCTGGGCGAGCTGCGTCCAGCGATCGAATCCGTCACGCCTTGGCGAGGTACGACGCGGAGTGGGTCAGGCGATCGACGGTGCTGATGACGCGCGCGGGATTGCCGACGACCACCGCACGCGGCGGGACATCCTTGGTGACGACGGCCCCGGCGCCGACCAGGGCGTCCTCCCCGATCACCACTTCGGGGAGCAGTGTGACATTGATACCGACGCGGGCGCCGCGCTTGATCGTCGGCCCCTTCATGCAATCCGCGCAGATCGGATGGCGGTCGTTGGCAATCATCACGCCCGGCGCCAGGAAGACGTCGTCCTCGATGACGGTGAACTGCGCGACGAACACGCCCGAATGCATCCGGACCCGGTTGCCGATGACGCAGCCATAGTCGATCGTCGAGTTATTCCAGATGCTCAGCTGGTCGCCGATGCGGTTCTGTTCGCGGATCACCACGCCGTGCCCGGTTTCAAGGTGCGCGCCAATGGAGCTGCCGGCGTAAATGACGCTGAAGGATCGGACGATGGCATGCGGGCCGATCGTCAGGGTCAAGTCGCTGATCTCGCGTCCCGGGATTTCACCGACGACGGCCTGCGGATCGATCCGGTTGGGGGTCGCGATCTGAAGCTGGCTCATGGTGCGGTCACAAATAGCGACACCAATTTCCATGATAGTGAAAGGACGCGAGAGCGCCCCGCCGGGCCGGCGGTCAGAAGAATGATTCCAGCTGCTCGAGGATCGCGTCCAGCCGGGCCGGCGATAGTAAGGAAGGCACGGGCGGCGCGCTCTGCCTCGCCAGGGTGCGAGAACGGACGAGCGGCGCTTTGGCGGGGGCGGTGATCGGATGTGTGGGTGGCGGCGGTGACGGCCGGAGAACGGGCTGCGCGAGCTGCCCGGCGGGTGGCGGAATCATGTCGTCCGACCGCTGGTAGCCGGCAACCCGCGCCAGGTTCCCGGCGTTGCTTTCCGGAAACCAGATGTGATGATCCGGACCCAACACCGGCCCGCGAGGAAGGCTATTGGCGGTCGGGATCGGATATTCGTGAATGACGCCGGCCGGAGAGATGACGCCGACCTGATTCGGTTGAACCTCGGTAAACCAGACATTGCCGTCCGCGCCCCTTGTCAGGCCGGCGATGCTCACATTGGC
>VBJI01000068.1 GCA_005880875.1 Chloroflexota bacterium | reverse complement strand
AACCGTGACGGAGCCCGATGCGACCCAGACGTCGAATAGCGCCGATCCCGACACGGCGACAATCAGCGACGCGACCATTTCGTCGACCAGCACCACCAATCTCGGGGGCGGCGGCGAAGGCGGCACAACCGAAGGTGCCACGGTCGCGGCGAGCGCCTTCTTCTTCGACGAGAACACAGCGTTCGCCGACGCGGGTACGGTCGACCCCGGTCTGACGGCAACCATCAATTGGGGTGACGGCTCGACCTCCGCGGCAACCGATATCTCGTGGCCCGACTGCGGTGAATGTGGGAACGTCTCGGTCAGCGGTTCACATGTCTACGATGCCAACATTCCCGCCACGAAACCGTACTCGGTCAGCATCACGCTGCATGACGACGGCGGCAAGAGCGCCAGCAGCGCGGCGGCCAGCACGCCGGCGATCGCCGATGCGGCGCTTTCCGCGGACGCAAACAAGAGTCTCACGGCCACGGCCACCAAGGCTTTCACGGCCGTCGTCGGCAGCTTCAAGGACGCTGCTGGCGGGCAGGCGAAGGCGGCTGATTTTGCGGCGACCATCAACTGGGGCGATAACAACTCGTCGTCAGGCACCGTGAGCCAGACGTCGAGCGGCGCGTTCAGCGTGAGCGGCAACCATACCTACGCCTCGACCGGGAGCAAATCGATCACCGCCACGGTCACGGACGAGGAAGGCCAGACTGTGACCTTGCACGCTAGCGCCACGGTCTCGGCGGCGCCAGTTGTCCTGCCGGCGACCGGCCAACCTCACCAAGCCGCATCGCCCGTGATGCCAGCCTTGCCGATCGGCCTGCTCCTTCTGGGACTGATGGCCATCGCCACCGGCCTACGTCGAGCCAGGGTGCCTAGACGCTAGCCGCGTTTCGACCCTCCAGTCGACGTTAGCCGCTCAGCACCTGCTCGAGGATGAACCCTTCGACCGCGAGCCGGGCATCGAGCTCGCCGAGCTTGATCTGCTCTTCAAGGCGCAGCAGATCGTGAAAGCCACGGTCGAGCTCGGCGGCGGTGTAGTCGGCCGATTGGCGAAACGCCTTCTCCACCACGAACGGGTGGTCCGACACACGAGCCTGCAGGTCGGCGACGCTGCCACCGCGGTCCCGAACGGCGCGCGCCTGCATCAGCCGGCGCCAGTGACTCACGAGGGTGTATAGCATCCAGGTCGGCTCGCGGCCCGACTCGAGCAGCGACTGGAGGACGCCAGCGACCTCGCCCGGTCGCCCACTGGCCAGCGCGTCGGTCAGCGCGAAGATCTCCTCCTCGCGCGTGTCGGACACCAGGGCGCGAACGGCGTCCTCGTCGATCCGGGTCGAGGGCATAACGTACAGCGCCAGCTTCGCGATTTCCTGGTCGAGCAGCCGCAGGTCCGGCTGCGCACGCTCGAGTAGCAACCGCACCGCTCCTGGTGTAATGGTCAGCCCGCGTTCCTCTGCCAGCTTGCGGACCCAGCCGGCGCGATCGGACCGCCGCGGCGGCTCGAAGCGCTGGATGCGGGCCCGCTTGTCCCGTTCCATGGTCGCCACGACCTTGTAGATCGGATTGCCCGGTGCCACCAGGGCATGGGCGATCAGCACCAGATGGGTCGAATCGGGAGTGCCCTCCAGGTACGCGGCGGCCCGCTCCGCGCCGGCGCCCTTGTCGCGCTTCCCGGCCAGCAGGCTCCAATCGCGCAGTACCAGCACCCGCTGGGTGTCGATGAACGGCAACGTACCCGCTTTCTCGGCAAAGGCATCCGCGCTCAGGGTGTCCGCCTGCAGATCCTCATAGTTGAACTCGAGGGTGATGCCGCTCCGCAGCGGCTCCAACAGGTCGCGGGCGGCCCGGTCGACGAGGTAACCCTCGCCACCGTGGATGAGCGTGATCACGCGGCGGGCGTGGGGGCAAACACCCGGTCGATCTTCGCCGCCATATAGAAGTCGCTCTCCGTCAGGCCGTCGATCTTGTGCGTCCAGAGGTAAACGCGGACCTCGCCCCAGCGTACGTAGAGGTCCGGATGATGTCCCTCGGCTTCGGCGATGGGTGTGATCCTGTTCACAAAGTCGACCGCCGCGACGAAATCTTTGACCTTGAACGACTTGATCAGCTTCTTGCCGTCCTCGACCTGCCAGCCGTCGAGCTGCGCCAGCAATGGCGCGATCTGCTCCTGGGTGAGTGGTGGCGTGCCACCGCGGCAGGGGACGCACTTCTGATCCGCGAGATTCGCCGCCATTGGCCGCTGCTTCACCCTCCCCCGCCTGCGGGGGAGGGCAGGGTGGGGGCCTCGACTTTCAAGATCGTTCCGCGCTCCGCTTCGTCGGGTCCGGTTTCGAGCCAGGCATCGACGATCTCCTTCGCCACCGCCTCGGGGGTTGATCGAAGGCTCAACGCCAGCACGTTGGCGTCGTTCCAGCGGCGGGCGCCCTTCGCCGTCTCGGCGTCGCCGCACAGGGCGGCGCGAACCCCCGGCACTTTGTTCGCCGCGATCGACACGCCGGTCCCGGTCCAGCAGAACAGCACGCCCTGCTGGCAGGCGCCGGACGCCACCCGTTGCCCAACCTCGCGCCCGACGTCGACCCAGTCCAGGGGCCTGCCGTCGAGGGGCCCATGCAGCTCGACATCGATCCCGACGCCACGCAGGTGGTCGACGACAGCGTCGGTGACGTGAGTTCGCTCGTCGCTGCCAACTGCGATTCGCATATGACTCGATTGTAGGCAGCGGCGCGATATCTGACCCTCACCGACCCGACCGGGAACAGCCCGGAGCTCATCCTGCAGAAGGTCCCCGAGCCAAAGAACGGCAAGAACCGCATGCACCTCGACCTGTTCGGCGACGACATCGAGCGCGAGGCGCGCCGAATGGAGTCGCTCGGCGCGCGCCGCCTCTCAAAAGAACCGGATGCTGGCCCGACCGGCGACCGATGGATCGTGATGGCCGACCCCGATGGCAACGAGTTCTGCGTCTGCCAGGGCGACGTCACGACCCTCGAGGGATGAACGCAAGCGGCCGCACCGTCGATACCCTTCCTGGCGGCCTAGACTCTCTGAGCAGACTGATCGAGGAGGGATGCATATGCCAGGGGAACTCGAGACGATAACCCGTCAGATGTTCAGTGCGCTCGACCGGAACGATGTGGAGAGCTTCATCACGCGTGCCACCGGCGACGTACAGGCGGTCGACGAGATATCCCGCTGCTGGCTGCGCGGCATGGGCGAGGCCGGCGATTATCTTCGAAAGGTGATCAAGCAGATTCAAGCGGTTCGCTCGACCATCAGCAACGTGCGCGAATCGGTCTGGAGCGAAGCGGGCGTCGTTACTTGCTGGCTCGAGCAGGACTACACGTTCGAGGGCAAGAACCAGCACGTCTCCGCACCGACGACCATCGTTTTTCGCCGCGAGAATGGCGCCTGGAAGATCGCGGTCGTCGAGTCAATTCCGCTGCCAGTCGACAGCGCCTAGATCGGACCGACGCGGCTCTAGCCGCCGATCTGGCTCATCGTCTTGGCCGGCCGAACGAAATCGGCCTGCCCGATCTTGTGTCCCTCTTCTTTCTGCCAGACGGCGGCCGCGATGAAATCGCGAATCTCGGCGTCGGATGCGCCACCGCGCACTAGCGCCTTGACGTCGTGTTCCTGGATGGAGAACAAGCAGGTGCGCAGGTGGCCTTCCGCGGTCAACCGAATCCGGTTGCACACCTTGCAGAACGCATCGCTCACCGAGGGGATGACCCCGACGCCGCCCTGACTGCCGTCGCGGAATCGATAGGTTGTGGCCGGCGCCGGCCGCTGGCCGTGCACCGGTTCCAGCGGAAACTCGCGGTCGATCGCCTGGATGATTTCCTGGCTGGCGACCACCGCGTCCATCGACCAGATGCCATCCGCGTCGAGCGGCATGAACTCGATGAAGCGCACCTCGTAGCCCTCGCTCCGCGCCAGCCGAGCGAAATCGAGGATTTCGTCGTCGTTGCGGCCGCGCATCACGACCATGTTGAGCTTGATCGGGCTGAACCCCGCCGCGCGGGCGGCGGTCAGGCCGCGGAGGACCCGGTCGAGCGCATCGCGCCGAGCCAGGTCTTTGAACCGATCGGAATGCAGCGTGTCGAGGCTGACGTTGAGCCGCTTGAGGCCTGCCTGTCTTAGGGCGCCGGCCTTTTCCTCGAGCAAGATCCCGTTCGTCGTCATGGCGATGTCGAGCGACGGGTCGATGGCGGCGATCATCGCGGTCAGGTCCTCGATCCCCCTGCGCACGAGCGGCTCGCCGCCGGTTAACCGGATGGTGCGCACGCCGCACTGGTCGACCAGCACCCGGGTCACCCGCACGATCTCCTCGAAGGAGAGCACCTCGTCGCGCGCCAGCCAGGGAAGACCGGCGGCCGGCATGCAGTAGATACACCGGAAATTGCACCGGTCGGTCACCGAGATGCGCAGGTCGTCCGCGACCCGCCCGAAGGTATCGCGCAAATGCAAAACGGGTTTCGGACTGGGCACGAACTTAGTATATGGGGCGTGCAGTTAGGCGTCATGCCGCCATTCAGCCCGATGGAGGCGAAGGTCCAGGCCGAGCTGCCCCGCGGCGACGCCTGGCAGTACGAGCCCAAGTGGGACGGTTTCCGCGCGGTCGCGTTCAAAGACGGCGACGAGGTCGTGATCCACAGCCGCAATCAGAAGCCGCTGACCCGCTACTTTCCCGAACTCGTGCCGGACCTGCAGCGGATCAAGCCCAAGCGAGTGGTGCTCGATGGCGAGATCGTGATCTTCACCGGCTCTGGCACCGACTTCGACGCCATGACGAATCGCATCCATCCCGCCGCGTCGCGGGTCAACATGCTGGCGAAAGAGCAACCGGCCACCTTCATCGCCTTCGACCTGCTGGCCGATGACGACGAAAGCCTGCTCGAGGCGCCGCTCAAGGACCGCCGGCGCCGGCTCGAGAAGCTGCTCGGGCCAAAGCCGGCGTCGATCTATCTCAGCCCGGTCACCCGCGACCGCGAGGTGGCGCTCGGCTGGCTCAAGGAGTATCGCGGTACCGGGCTCGACGGGATCGTCGCCAAGCGCGTCGAGAGCATCTACCACCCCGGCGAGCGCGCCATGATCAAGGTCAAAGAACAGCGGACGGCCGACTGCGTCGTCGGCGGCTTCCGCTGGGGTAACGACGGCAAGCGGGTCGGCTCGTTATTGCTGGGGGTCTATCGGGGCAAAACGCTCGAGTACGTGGGTCACACCTCGGGATTCGATGATGCGCAGCGGAGGGAGCTGGTCGGGCGGCTTGAGCCCTTGCGCGGCGGCACCAGCTTCGAAGGTGGCCGCGCACCTGGCGGGCCTAGTCGCTGGTCCCAGGACCGCGACCTTGGCTGGGAGCCGCTCCGTCCGGAGCTCGTCTGCGAGGTCGCCTTCGACCGGCTGGAGAACGACCGCTTCCGCCACGGCGTGGGCTTCGTCCGCTGGCGGCCGGACAAGTCGCCGAAGTCGTGCACCCTGGCGCAGCTCAAGGCGGAGGCGTCCGTCGAGCTGAAGAAGCTGTTCGCCTAGCGCCGCTTTTCAGCCCGCCGCGGCTGGCCGGCCTCACGCTCTTGTTTGGCTTCGTATACCCCCGAGATCTCTCGGTCCACTTCCGAGGCGGCCGCCTTGGCCTTGTCGGGCAGCGGGCGATGCTTGCCGTCCCGCTCGATTTTCCGTGCGATGTCTGAGGGCTCCTGCGGTGGCTCGGGCGTCGGGCCGCCGCTGATCGACTTCGCCTCTGGCTCAGCCATATTCAGCGCCTCCCTGAATTTGCTATCGCTAATGTCATCTTACGATATAATCTGACCTGCACATACGAAATTTGCCCGCTACTCGGCACGCCCAGGAGGAAGCCATGAAAGTCCGGGAGGCAATGGCCAAGACGCTGTCATCGGCCAAGAAAAGCGACAAGGTGATCGACGTCGCCAAGAAGATGAAGCAGGAAGATGCCGGGTTCATCCCGGTCGTCGAAGACGGCGGCGTGGTGATCGGCGTGATCACCGATCGCGACATCGTCATCCGCTGCATCGCGGAGGGGCATGATCCTCGAAGCGAGAGCGCGGAGCATCTGATGAGCCGCGACGTAACGAAGGTCGATCCCAACGACGACATCGAGGACGCCGCCCGCACCATGGAACGCGACGAAATCCGCCGGCTGCCGGTGATCGAGAACGGCCGCCTGGTCGGGGTCTTGAGTCACGGCAACCTGGTGCAGGCAACCAAGAACAAGACCGCCGCGAAAGTGACGGAGGGGGTGACGCGTGGTGCCTGATCTCAAGCAGGTTGATTTCAAACAAGTCCGCGATGACGTCGCGGACCGGGTCGGCCGGGCCGCTAAGGAGCTCACCAGTGGAGCCGGCAATGCCGCGCGCGAGCTGACGGCGACGGCCGAGGAGTCCGTGAGCTCGCAGATCCGCAAGCAGACGAAGGCGGCACGCAAGCGGCTGCCGGGCCGCCGCGGCCCGTCGTCGTGGTCGGTCATCAGCGGCGCGGTCGCCGGCGCGTTGACCGTCTACTTCTTCGATCCGGAGCGGGGACGCGCGCGTCGCGCGCAATTCATCGACTGGTCCGGCGCGCGGTTCCGTCGTGGGCAGCGGGTCGTCGACCAGCTCTGGCGGCGGACCGGTGACAGCGCGGCGGGCTTGCCGCAGCGCATGGTCCGGCTCCAGACGGGCTCGCGCCCGGTCGATGACCTGACCCTGCGCGATCGAGTCGAAAGCGAGGTATTTCGTAGCCCCGAGCTGCCGAAAGGCCAGATCAACTTCGATGTGGAGTCAGGGGTGGTGACGGTTCGCGGCCAGGTGGACAACGCGTTTCAGATTTCGACCATCGAGAAAGCGGTCCTGAAGGTCCCCGGTGTGCGCGGCGTCGAAAACCTGCTCCACGTCAACGGCACCCCGGCCCCCAACAAAGCCGAGGCGCGCGAAAGCAGCTAGAAGCGCTCGAGTCGGTTTTGAGCGGCCGGCATTTCCCCCGCCGGCCGCTCGCGTTTGTCTGACCATGCGCAATTAGCAGCACCCTACACTGAGCCGATGCGAACCGGAACGGCGGATCTGCCCCTGCATGGCGGCCGCGCGCCGCGCTGGCTCTTCGAGCGGATGACGCTCCTCGCGCGCGAGATGGCGCTGGCCATCCTGTCGAACGAGGGAACGCCCGGCCTGATGCAGCGGCTCGCGGATCCGGTCTGGTTCCAGGCGTTCGGTTGCGTGCTCGGCTTCGATTGGCACAGCAGCGGCCTGACCACGACGGCCTGTGGCGCCCTGAAGGAGGGCCTGCGGGAGCTGTCAGGAGAAACCGGGGTCTTCGTCGCCGGGGGTAAGGGGAAGACGTCGCGCAAGACCCCGCAGGAAATCGAATCGGCGTGCTGGATGACCGGGCAGGATGCCGCGCCGCTGGTACGTGCCAGCCGGTTGTCGGCTAAGGTCGACTCAGCCGCCGTCCAGGACGGATTCCAGATCTACCACCACACCTTCTTTTTCACGACGGACGGCTCCTGGGCCGTCGTCCAGCAGGGTATGAACGAGCAGTCCGGGATGGCCCGGCGTTATCACTGGCTACCACCCGAGCGTTTCGATTGGGACCCGCACGCCGCGATCGCCGGCGAGTCCCTCCAGCAAGTGCTGAACCTGGTGGCGTCCGAAGGCGAGGCCAACCGGCGCGGGGCCGTCGAGCTGGCTCGAGCGAACCCGCTGAAGCTGGTGACTGAACTCACCCAGATGCGAACCCTCTCGATGCCGCGACATCACGATGTCCGGCTCGACGACCTCCATCCGGACCGACTGGCTCGGGTGCTGCTCTCCACCTATGAGCGACAACCCGAGGACTACACGGCGTTGCTCGCGGTGCCCGGCGTGGGTGCCAGGGCCCTTCGGGGGCTGGCGCTGGTCGCCGAGCTCACCTACGGCGAACCGGCGTCGGTGCGCGATCCGGTGTCCTTCTCCTTCGCCCACGGCGGCAAAGACGGCACACCCTACCCGGTTGATCGAGCCACCTACGATGCCACCATCGAGTCGTTGCGCCGCGCGGTCAAGGAGGCGCGCGCGGGGCTCAGCGAGAAATCGGCGGCGCTGAAACGGCTGGCCGGCGTCGAGCGGTCACTGGCGCCGGCCGCCAGCGCGTGAACGCCAGCGCGTCAGACAACCCGATCGAGCTGCCGGCTTCGGCACTGGTGATGTTGATCGGCGCCGCCGGCTCAGGGAAGTCGGCGTTCGCCAGCCGGCACCTCCCGGCAGAAGCCATCATCTCGTCGGATCAACTGCGGGCCCGCATGGGGAGGGATGAGGCAGACCAGGACGTCAACGACGCGGTGTTCGAGGACCTGCGGCGCAGGGTCGACGACCGGCTGGGGGGTGCGCTGGTGACGGTGGTCGACGCAACCAATACCGATTGGATGCGACGCAGCGAGCTCATCCATTTGGCGCGACGGCACGGTCGACCAACCGTGGCCCTCGTGTTCGATCTGCCGCTCGAGGTATGCCTGGCGCGGAACCGCGCCCGGGCTCGGACCGTCGCGCCGAGTGTCATTCGGCGACAGGTCGATGCCCTGAGGCGCGATCGCGACCGGCTCGACCTCGAGGGGTTTTCCGCGGTCTGGGTACTCAGTTCAACCGATCAGGTCGACCGCCTGAGGCTCCGGTTGAAAGGAGGCCCGGTTGCCCGGGCCTCCGTGTAGCAGGCCTGGCCTACTCTCGATTCGCGCAGGCGGTCGCGACGGCCGAGAACGCGGTCCGGACACTCGTCCAGTCAGCCAGCCAGTCCGACTGATCGCGCGCGCTGGTCGGCAACTCAGTCAGCTCCTCGGTACGCGTCGTCTGCAGCACCGTTTGCAGGCTGGCGATCTCGGAGGTGCAAGCCGCGGTGGGTTGCGTTAGGCACGCGGTCCGCGCCGCCGTCAGAGCGGCGGTCCACTTCTGCGCCTCGATCGCGTCTTCGGCACGGTCCGCCAGGGCGGACGCCGTCGTTTCCGACTGGCCAGTCCGCTCCGATGCATCCTCCGTCACGTCCGCCTGGTGCAACGCCTTGAGCTTGGTGATCGCTTGCTGGCACCCCGTCGTGATCGCCGCCCTGGGGGCGGCTGGCCGGGTCTCGGTGTCGGGTTTTTCGGCCGACTGCATCGTCGCGGCCGGCGCGGCCGTGGCCCGGACCGCTAGAGCAACCTGATCGCGATCCTCGGTCGCGATCGTTCGGGTCGCAGCGACCAGGCTGACGATGCTCCCCTGCACGGCTCGGGGCGCGGCATTCGCCGTATTCAACGTGAGAGCGGCCACCGCCAGCGCGGCGATCGCCCCCGTGACCAACGCAATTCTTCGCACGATTGATCCTCCTTGCCGGGATAGTCGTCTTCTAAAACGGCGCAGGCTCAGCTCGCTTACGCCCAGTTAAGAATCATCAAGCCAGCGTCCCAACCTGAGTTCGGTCCCCTTGACAGTCCAGTCACGGTCTGGGTAGACGCGCCAATGACAAGCCTCTCGTGGGACAGAATCTCAGAACAAGCCAGCAAAAAATATCTTCTTGACGACCGACCTCCCACGAGGGATGATGGCGCCGTTCAGTCCACGGACTAGCGGGCTCTTGGGGAGGAGCAAGCCGTGCCGATGGGCCCAGGGGGCAGTCGTTCCAGCGAAATCGAACGCCGGTTCGATCAGCTTACCCTCGCCCTCGCAAATGGCGTGCCGAGGCGGACGGTACTGAAAGCCGGCGTGGCACTTGGTGGCGCCCTGCTGGGCTCTATGCTGCCGGTGCGCCTTTCGAGTGTTGCTGCCGACCCGGGTCAGTCCGGCCGGCGTCCCAGCATGCTGTCCGGCTGGTCAGGGCTGCTGCGGGGGAACTGTCGCACAGTTGGGCGCCTGTACGCCACTTAACACGACGCAGAACTGCGGCGTCTGCGGCATCACTTGCCTGGCCGGCGAGGCATGCTGCAACGGAGTGTGCACACCGTTAAACACCGTTTCGAACTGCGGCGCTTGCGGCAGCGCATGTACCGGCGGGCAGGGTTGCTGCAACGGCACCTGCACCGACCTCACCACCACGGCCAACTGCGGCGCCTGCGGCAACGCCTGCGCCACGGGCCAGGCTTGCTGCAACGGCGTGTGCACCGATCTGTCCACCGTCGCGAACTGTGGAAGTTGCGGAAACGTCTGCGCCGCGGGTCAGGGCTGTTGCAACGGTAGCTGCACCGATCTGACGACTGCGGCGAACTGCGGAACCTGCGGCAATGCCTGCGCCGCGGGCCAGGGATGCTGTAATGCGACGTGTACCGATCTGACCACCACCACGAACTGCGGCAGCTGTGGTACCGCCTGTGCGCCCGGCCAGGGCTGTTGCAGCGGTACCTGCGTGGACCTCTCGACGGCGGCGAACTGTGGCAGTTGCGGGACGGCTTGCGGCACCGGACAGGGGTGTTGCGGTGGTACCTGTGCCGACCTGACGACCAACACGAACTGCGGCGCGTGCGGGGTGACCTGTTCCGCGGGGCAGACCTGCATCAACGGGGCATGCGTGACTCCATGCCCTTCCGGCCAGACCAGCTGCAATGGCACCTGCGTGAATATGCAAACCGACGTCAACAACTGCGGCGCCTGTGGGAATGCGTGCGGAGTCGGCGGAACTTGCAACGCCGGTGCCTGCCAGTATTGCTGCTGCTCCTGCCAGGGCAAGGGATTTCTCGGCCTCACGGATTCCTCTTGTACGGCTGGAGCCGGCTTTTACGACGGTACCGAGCAAGGCTGCCAGAACCTGTGCAACGAAGACCTTCAACCCGATTCGGACATCACCTACCAATACGCCTGCTATTCGTCGCCGGGAACCTGTGACTGCGGCTTCCTTTGCCTGGGGGCGTACACCTGCAAGCCTCCGTCCTGATCGTCCTGACGGTATTCGGCGCGCTCCTGATTGCCCTCGTGTGGATGGACTACCTCCTGATGCGGCAGCAGGGCCGCATCCTCCTCGATCAACAAGAGCTGCGCGCCCGGCTGGGCGAGGCTGAAGCGGCTGTTGTCGGCCTGGCGCAGGGGTCCAGGGCGCAGCCAGGTCAGGCGACTGCGAGCCCGCCGGCGGCTCATTCGGGACAGCCGGGTTTGACCCTGGGCGTAGCGGCGCCGGATTTCCGGCTCCCCGACCTCGAAGGTCGGCTGCGGACCCTCGCGGACTACCGCGGTCAGCCTGCGGTGCTGCTCTTCTTCAATCCGGCCTGCGGATTTTGCAGCCAGCTCGCCCCCCTATTGACGGATCTCCCGACCACCGCCCCGCGGCTGGTCGTTATGAGCCGCGGCGACAAGCAAACGAACCGCCGGCTGGCCGAGCTCAATCACTGGAAGGCGGAGGTTTTGCTGGAAGCCGCCTGGGACGTTGCCACGACCTACCGCACCAACGCCACGCCGACGGGTTACCTGATCGACTCCGACGGGCGAATCGCCAGCACCTTGGCGGTTGGCGCCGACGGAGTGATGCAACTGACTCGGATGCTCAACCGGCCGGCGAGGGACAATGGAGACGGTCACCCCGACCTCACCCCGGAGGGGCTGCAGGCAAAGCAAGCGGTGGCGCTGGCGCAGGCGAAAGCGGCGGGACTGGCGGT
>VBJI01000217.1 GCA_005880875.1 Chloroflexota bacterium | reverse complement strand
CTTGGCAATGCCAGCCTGTGGGCCGACGAACTCTTCACCTCGCAGTTCACGGCCATTCCATTCGGCGAGTTCTGGCGCTACTTCTGGCAGCGCGAGGGCAACATGCTGCTCTATTACCTGCTGCTGCGCGGCTGGCTCTGGCTCACCTCGCACCTCGGTCTTAACCCGAGCGAGCTGGTCCTGCGCGCTCCGTCGGTGGTCTTCGCCGTGCTGGCGGTGGTTGTCGTCTACTGGCTCGGCCGGCGATTCTGGGGCCGGACCGTCGGCGCGCTGGGCGCGGGGCTGTATATCGTGAATCACGTCCAGCTGTCGGTGGACCGCGAGGCGCGCTCCTACTCGCTCGAGATGCTCTTGACCTGCCTGGGATGGTATGCGCTGCTGGTGGCGATCCAGGGAGGGTCGCGCCGGCGGCGCTGGTGGGCGGTCTACGCCGTCGCGATGACGCTCGCCCTCTATTCCCACCTGTTCAGTGCGCTGGTCCTCGCCGCCCAGATCGTCGCCTTCGTCGCGCTGCTGCGTCTACCCAGTAGCTGGCAGGCGCGGGTCGGCCGATCGATCTTCGGGATGGCCGTCAGCGTGTCGGCGATCGGTGTCGCCATGCTGCCTATGGTCGGGTACTACCTCCATCACGGCTCCAACAACCAGTGGGTGCCGCCGGCCAATCCGACCGCCATGGCGCGCCTGCTCTGGAACATCAGCGGCCACCTCATCCTCTATGGCGTGTTGCTCGGTCTCAGCGTCCTCCTCGCGCTGATCGTGGGACTGGCGGTCAAGCGGCGTAACGCCGAATGGCATGGGGCCGCGGTTGATCCCGTCACGCTGGTGCTGCTCTGCTGGATGGTGGTGCCGGTTGTCCTCAGCTATGCCCTGACCCAGCCGCTGCTCAACCTCCATCTCTTCGTCTGGGGTTACCTGGTGGTGGTGATTCCGCCGCTGTGCCTGCTGGCGGCCCGCGGCGTCACCCTCCTTCCCTGGCGGCGCGCTCGCCCGGCACTGGCCCTCGCGCTGGTGGCCGCTGCCGTCACGGCGCTCCCGATCTACTACGGCAGCGTGGCGCAGGATTACAAGACCGCGGTTCGATGGACCGAGCGGCATTACCAGCTGGCCGACGGGCTGGTCTGCACGGCGTGGTCCTGTCCGATGGCGTTCGCCTATTACCTGCCGCTCGATCGGGGTCCCGCGCCGCTGGCCGCCGGCGCGCCCGGCACCTGGTCGTGGCCGCGTATGGACGCGATGCCACTCGATCAGCGTTCCCTGGCCGTCTATGCCCGGCGGCATCCCCGGATCTTCAACGTCGACGCGCTCACGATGCAGGATTCCCTCGAGCTGCGGATGCGAGCCCAGGTGGCCCAGGAGTGGTTGAACCGCAACTACCGGATGGTGGCGCAGATCACGACGCATGGCCCTGTCACCGTGCGGCTCTACGTCGCCAATGCCATGTCCGCCGATGTCCCCTGACGCCGATCCGTTGAGGGGCGCCTTCGTGTCCTGGGTCCCATCGTGCGGCCGAAGCCAGGCCTTCATCGACGCCTTTGGCCTGGAGCCGGTGTTTGTCAGCTACCTCAAAAGCGAACGACCGCTGCTGGCCCCGCTCAAGTACGGGCCGCAGCTGGTGACGACCCTTCGCCGGCTCCAGCGGACTCATCCGGACGTCGTGTTCGTCATGGACCCACCGCCGTTTGCGGCGGCGGCCGCGTTTCTCTACTGCCTGGTGGCGAGAGCCCGCCTCGTCATGGATTGCCACAGCGGCGTCTTCGAGGGCATGCGCTGGCGTTGGGCCCTGCCGCTGCAGCGGTTCTTCGGCCGGTACGCTGCCGCGGTGATCGTGACGAACCCGGTTCACCAGCGGATGGTCTCGAGCTGGCCGGCGCGTGCGCTCATCGTCAGCGATCCGCCGCCACGCATCGAGCCGGAACAACCCTCGCCGGATCGCGCGGAGCGGCACGAACCGCCGGTGATCTTCGTGATCGTCCGCTTCGGCGACGACGAAGCGATTCCGCAGACCCTCGCCGCGGCCGGGCGCCTGCCGAATGTCCGCTTCGAGATCTCCGGCGACGTGCGCCGGGCGAATCCGCGCTGGCTCGAGAACCGGCCGGCGAACGTCCGCTTCACCGGCTGGCTCTCCACCGCGGAATTCTGGGATCGGGTGCGGCGGGCGAACGCGGTACTGACCCTGACTACCCGGGAGAACACCATCCTTCGTGGAGGTTGGGAAGCGATGTTTACCGGTCAGCCGCTCATCACGTCGGGCACGCGGGCCTTGCGGGCGTATTTCACCGGTGGCACGGTGTTCGCCGACAACAGCGCCGACGGGATCGCCGCCGCCGTGCGATCCGCGCTGGCGCGCGAAGACGAGCTCCGTGCCGGGATGCGCGTCCTTCAGGTCGACAAGCGGGTCAGCTGGAACCAAGAGCGCCGCCAGTTGGAGCGGCTGGTGGGATCGGCGCATGCCTGATCTGAGGGCGAGCGTCGTGGTGCCGAGTTTCAACCGCTGCTCGCGCCTCGAGCGCCTGCTCCGCGGGCTCGATCGGCTGTCGGTCAGCAGCCCGCCGTTCGAGGTCGTGCTCGCGGTGGATGGCTCGACCGATGCGACCGGCCAGATGCTGCAGTCGCTGCGGGTAACCTATCCGCTCCAGGTCCTGGTTGGCGAGAACCGCGGCCCGGCGGCGGCGCGCAACCGGGCCATCGATGCGGCCGGCGGCGAGGTTGTCATCTTCCTGGACGACGATGTCGAGCCGCGCGAGGAGCTCATCCAGCGGCACCTCGAGGTCCATCGTCAGGACCCGGCGGTCGCCGTGATCGGTCCCATGCTGCCGCCGGCTGACCTCAACCTGTCGCCATGGCTGCGCTGGGAGGCGGCCATGATGC
>VBJI01000067.1 GCA_005880875.1 Chloroflexota bacterium | reverse complement strand
ATGTGGCCATCGCCACCGGTATCGGACACGCTCGGAATGCGATCCTGGCGCGAACCGCCGACGGGGTGATCGCCATCGGCGGCGGTCTCGGCACCCTGTCGGAGATCGCGCTGGCCTTGCGTAACCAACGGCCGATCGTTGGCATCCGAACCTGGCGATTCGACCGCGACCAGAGAACAGAGCCCGAGCTACCGGTTGCGGCGACGCCGGCTGAGGCGCTGGACTGGCTCTTTCAGCGGATGCCCCAGCCCGCGTGAGCGCGGCCCATCAGCTCGATGAAAGGGCTCGCGCCCTGTTCCGGAAGGCGTTTGGCTATCCCCCCGGTGCGGTTGCGGTCGCGCCCGGACGCATCAACATCGTGGGCGAACACACCGACTACAACCAGGGCTTTGTGCTGCCGGCGGCGATCGATCGGCACGTGGGTGTCGCCCTGCGCTTGCGCAAGGACGGTCGTGTTGTTCTGCACAGCGATCGCTACTCGATGCCGGTGGAGGTGGCGGACCTACCATCCCGCCGCCAGGGGAACTGGGCGGATTATGTCTTCGGGGTGGCGGACGTGCTCCGCCTGCACACCAGTGGCTCGCCGGGCTTTGAAGCCGCGATCGTGTCCGACGTGCCGGTTGGAGCCGGGCTCAGCTCGTCCGGGGCGCTCGAAGTTGCCGTCGCCGTTTCCCTGCTGGCCGCGCGTGGCGAGGCGATGCCACCATTGCAGATCGCGAAGCTGTGCCAGGCGGCGGAAAACGTCTTCGTCGGAGCCCGAACGGGCATCATGGACCCATTCATCGCGCTCCGGGCGCGGGGCGGCAACGCGATCCTCCTCGATTGCCGCTCGCTCGAGGACCAGTACGTGCCGCTGCCCGACGGTCGTTTTGTCTGGCTACTCGCCGATACCAGGATTCGCCACGAGCTGGCGTCCTCGGCCTACAACCAGCGGCGCAAAGAATGCGAGGCGGCGGCAAACGCGCTCGGGCTGGCGAGCCTCCGAGACGCGAAGGAGAGCGATCTCGAACGCATCGAGAACCCGGTCGACCGGCGTCGGGTCCGCCACGTCATCACCGAAGACGCCCGCGTTCTCCAGGCAGCCGACGCCCTGCGCCGGCGATCGCCAAAAGGGCTGGGCCCGATTCTCTATGCGTCTCACGAGAGCCTGCGGCTCGATTTCGCGGTAAGCTGCCGAGAGCTTGACTGCCTCGTGGAGCTCGCCGCCGGGATGCCCCAGGTGATTGGAGCCCGAATGATGGGCGGCGGGTTCGGCGGCTGCGTCCTCGTCCTGCTCGACGCAGCGGGTCTCGACGACCTCGAGCAACATCTCGCCGAGGGTTACGCGGAAGAGTTTCATCGCTCGCCCGAGTTCTATCGCGTGCGCTCGGTCGACGGCGTCATGTCAGAGAGGACTCGATAATGGCGTTGAACGATTGCCTTTCGCTGTTTCCCATCCAGGCATTGAATCGACAGGAACTCAATGCGGGTTGGCGGATGTCGATCGCGACCCTGGGCGAAGGTGAGGACCGCGGCTTTCCCCGGCTCGATTACGATGACGACCCCTGGGCCACCGTCGCCGTGCCTCGCCTGCACGGTGCAACCAGCGGCAACGAGGCCATCTGGTACCGGATTCGTTTTCCGCGACCGCGTCACCGCCAGCGGACGCTGGTCCGCTTCGACGGCGCCTTCCTCGTGGCAAACGTCTGGTTGAACGGCCGGCTGCTGGGCAGCCACTACGGATATGTCGCGCCGTTCAGCTTCGATATCTCGTCGTTCTTGCTGGAGGAGAACGTGCTTGCCGTCTGCATCGAGGCACCGGTGGAGACGGACCTGGCGTCGAAACGACACTTGATCGGCGTTTTCAGCGATTCGGACGCCAAGCCCTACCCGAGCCGGGAGCTCGGGCGACTCGCCGAGCAATACGTCTGGCACGTGCCGATGGGACTCCATCGGCCCGTCTGGCTCGAGCAGGTCGGTCACGTGGTCGCCGAGTGGTTGCATTGCGAGCCCAAGCTGGAACAGGGCGACCTCGCCCGGCTCACGCTCCGGTTACGGCTCCGAAATCTGGATGGCCGGATCATGACCGGCGAGCAGCTCATCCGGGTGCAGCCAGACAACTTCGAGGCTGGACCACCGCTTGAGATGCGTCGCGCCCTGCGGCTGAACGGCCACGAGGTGCAGGACGTCGTCGTCGAGTTGGCGCTGCCCGATCCGCAACTCTGGTCACCCTGGGCGCACGGTGAGCCGGCCCTCTATCGCGCCGAGGTCGATATCACCGCCGATGAGCGCCGCAGCGTCAGCCTTCGGGAGACGTTTGGCATCCGCGACGTCAGCCTGCAGACGCGGGCCGAGGGCTGGACGTTTGCCGTCAACGGCCGGGCGATGTTCATGCGGGGCGCCAGTTACTGTTCGGAGTTCTTTCTCGATGCCGCGACTGACGAGTTACTCGGCGCGGATCTCGAGCTGGCCAGGCAGGCGAATATGGACATGCTGCGGCTGAACGCCCACCTCGAGCCGCCGGCGCTCTATCAAGCCGCCGATCGGTCCGGCATGCTGGTCTGGCAGGATATGACGCTCGTCGGCTCCTACGTGCACCGGGCGGACGCGCGGTCCCTCGCTTTTTTCCGGGAGGCCGTCCTGGCCCAGGCGGAAGAGATCGCGCACCTTCTGTTCAATCATCCGTCCGTGATCGTCTATGCGGTTCACAGCGACCCGCCCTGGTCGCGCGCCCAGGCTTGGCTGGGCGAGCGGCATACCGAGCAATTGAATCGCGACGTCGACGAGGAAGCGGCGACGATGTTGCGCACGGTCGATCCGTCGCGCCCGGTGATCGTCGGTGGTGGCGACCAGGATCTCCGCTGCGGCCTCGGCTGGTCTCAGGGTCACTGGCGCGACCTCGCCGGGCTCAGTCCGGCGTTTGTCAGCGAGGTGGGCGCGCAGGCCCTGCCCAACGCAAACTCACCGGTCTGGCGGCATTTGAACCGGAGCTGGCCGGTCGCCGACGATGACCAGAGCTGGCGCTACGCCGGCTACCAGCCCGCCGAGTGGTCCTCGAGCGGTATCGGTCCGCCATCAGCCCATCCGAGCCGCGATGCCTGCATCCGAGCCAGCCAGGAATACCAGGCCCACGTGTTGCGCTTCGCCATCGACCGGTTTCGGCGCCAGAAGTTTGCGCATTGCGGCGGTGTGCTCTTGTTCCAGCTCGTCGATGGCTTTCCGGCGATCAGTGCGGCGATCCTCGATCACGCACGCCGTCCCAAACGAGCCTATCGGGCCGTAGCCGAGGCCTTTTCCCCGCTATTCCTCACGGTGGACCTGCCCGAGAATCAGGCGGCCGTCGACGGGCTCCTGCTTCGCTTGCCGCGCGGCCGGCTCCAGCACCTGCGGATCGTGTGTGTGAATGACGATCCACAGCGCCATGGCCAGGCGCGGCTGCGCTGGCACATCCAGCGGGAGCGCGCTTACCAGACGTCATGGTGGCGCGAGGTGCGGGGCTGGTTCGCCAAGCGTCGTTTTCGGGGGCACGGCTGGGTCACGATCCCGGATCAGCTCGACTCGGCCGCGGTGATCGCCGAGCCCGTCGTTCGCCTCCACGCCGACGGTGTCTACCGGGTCACGGCCGAGCTCGACGTTTCCGGTGAGGCCATTGCCCGGATGGAGCAACGGTTTCTGGTTGGCGACCCACCCCGACCGTCGGACCGGGTCAGCGCAGGTCGACCCGACCGGCTGGTTCCTCGTCAACAGGAGGCGCTGGCGGAATCTCGACGCTGACCGGCAAGCGGTTACTCCGGCAGATCTCGGCGTAGAGCTGGGCGCTGGGGCGCAGCTGGCGCTCCTGGGTCCTTGGGTCGCACGCGATCAGGCCAAACTTCGCGCTGTAGCCTTCAGCCCACTCGAAATTATCGAGCGACGTCCAGTGAAAGTAGCCACGGACCGGGGCGCCGTCGGTGATCGCGCGCTGCACCGACGTCAGGTGGGCAAGTAGATACGCCGGCCGCATGGCATCCTTCGCGTCGGCGATGCCGTTTTCCGTGACGAAGATGGGCAGGCCTTCGCCTCGAAGCGATCGCAGGGTTCGATGCAGGCCCTCCGGATAGATCTCCCAATTCAGATCCGAGCGAGGCGCCCCGGCCGGCAGCACGCGCTCGCCAAACAGCTCGGCGCGGTAGTGGCGGTTGAACTTCACGAGTTCCCGCGTGTAGTAATTGACCCCGATGAAATCCTGGCTCGGCCTCGGCCCGCTGGCCCGGTCGGCCCGTGTCAGCGGGAAAACCAATTCGCCCCTGCGTAGGGTCTTTAGAATCGTGCCGTTGAACACGCGCTCGAAGGCGGCCGCGACGGCACGGTCGAGTGGCACCCACGGCCGAGCCGGATCGAAGACTCGCAGGTGATGGGCGAGTCCAAGCTGCAGTTCTGGGTGCCGTGACTTGACCCGCTCGTAGGCCAGCCAGTGGGCGCGCACCAGGTTCGCCAGGACGCGAGCCACTCGGTCAATGTCATACCGTTTGCCCGGAGGCCATTCGCCCTTGACGTAACCCTGGTACGCGATCACGGTCGGCTCATTGATCGTGATCCAGTAGCGGGCCAGCGAACCGAGCTCGGTCACGACCCGGTCGGCGTAGCGAGCGAACCGCTCGGCGGTCTCCCGCGATTCCCAGCCGCCGGACCCCGCGATCCAGGTCGGATTCGTGAAGTGGTGCAGGGTGACCACGGGTTCCATGCCACGCTCTCGTAGGGCCTGCAGCACGTCGGCATAATGCCTGAGCTCGCTGGCGGAAAACTCCCCCGGCCGCGGTTCGATCCGGCTCCACTCGAGAGAAAATCGATGCGCGTTCTGATGCAGGCTCTTCAATAAGTCAAAGTCTTCCCTGAAGCGCCGGTAGTGATCACAGGCGGGGTCGGACTTGTCGGCGTTCTTGATATGTCCCGGCTCCTGTTCCCAGGCCCACCAGTCGTTCAGGTGATTGCCGCCCTCCACCTGGTGGGCGGCCGTGGCCGTTCCCCAGAGAAAGCCGTCGGGAAAGGTCATGACCCCGGTGCCTGCTGGGCGATGATGGCCAGGATCACCGCCAGGACGACCAGCGCGACCGCGAGGACGGCGACGGCGCCGAGTGGCCCGATGACCGCGACAATCGCCCGCTCGGTCGAGACGCCGTAGTGGGTGCGGGCCGCGAAAACCAGCAGGGCGTTTTGCCAGAGAAAGACGCCGAGCCCCAGCACGCCGAGCAGCTGGCCGATCGCGAGCTCGGCCTGCGCGTTCCCCTGCAGCTTGAGCCAGGCATCCAGCAGCGACAGGGGCAGGCTGACCAGGCCCACCAGCGCGGCGAACCCGGCGAGCTTGAGGTAGCCGCGATAGTCGCCGTGCCCTCCAAGTGTCCGGGCGATCAGGTGAATCAACCCGGCCGCCGCCACCCAGAGAATCGCGCTGATCAGGACGCCGTAGACGGGGAGCAGGAACCGATGCTGATAGACCCACCGGGCATAGATATCAGCGCCCTGCGCGGTCAGCGACGGTAACGAGCCCGGGTTCGCCGGCGGCCGGAACGGGCCGAGCGCCGCCAACTCGGATGTGACTGCCGGCAAGGTCACGGAGAGTGCCAGGGCGAGCAGGCCGTCACGGAGGCGCCGGCGGTCATCGATGACCCGAAGGCTCGTGAATGGGCGGCGGATCAGATCGACGAGGTCCGCCCACAGGAACATCGCGGCGCATTCTAAAGGCTCCCTTCCCCGCTTGCGGGGGAGGGTCGGGGTGGGGGCCCCCGATATCTGCATATAATCCCGCGAACGATGCCCGATCCAGGCGCTCCACCCAAAGTCCCCCCAGGCCTGGCCGACCGAACCACGGCCCTGGTCGGCTGGACCATCGCCTGGCGAGCCACCAGCGCGGTTGCCACCGTGGCCCTGGGCGCCGTGCTCGTGCGTCAGTTGCCGACCAGCGAGTACGGACGCTACACGCTGGTGCTCTCGGTCCTCGTCTATATCGCGCTACTGGCGACGTTCGGCCAGGACCAGGGCTTACTTCGCTACCTGCCGGAGGTCCTGGCGCGAGGGGACCGGAAAGCCGCCAATGACTTGCTTCGCAAAAGCGCCCTGGCCGTTGTCGGGGTCTGGGCGCTGACCAGCGCATTCGTGATCGCGCTGCGACCCCTGATCGATTCGATCCTGCATGCCCACGTCGCGGACCTGCTGGCTCTCGGGACCGTCCTGCTGCTGGGTGGGATCGCGGCCGGCGTTCTGTCGTTTGCCCTGGTGGCGATCTACGACATGCGCAGCCAGGCGATCGCCACGCCGATCGCCGGCGTGTTGACGCTGGTGCTCGCGGTGCTGCTGTTGCGCCGCGGCGCGCACCTCCCCGGCGTCCTGCTGGCCGGCGCGATCGGCCAGTCGACGCTTGCCGCCTTCTATCTCTGGGTGCTCCTCCGCCGCATCCGCCGGGCGGAGGGCATCCCAGGTGACCGGATTGGCTGGCGGCGTCTGCTCACCTACGCGAGCGGGTGGCTCCCCAGCCTGCTGATTGCCTCGGCCGTAGGGTTGCAGTTCGAGAGTCTGTTTCTGCTGCGCTTCGCCGGGTCGACCACGGTGGCGTACTACGACACGGGCTACAACATTCCCCAGCGACTGGTGGCGTTGATTCCGAGCCTCTTGACGGGCGCCTGGGTGGTGGGCACCCTGGAGGGCGCTCACCGGGAGGGGGGGCGCCTGCGTGCCGCGGTCGCCGCCTTCTATAAGGGCATCTTCCTGGTCGCGTTTCCCCTGTTGATCGCGGGCGTCGCCCTGCTCGGTCCGCTCGTGCTGGCGGTCTACACGCTGGCGCCCGCGGCCCGGATCGCGCCCATCATGCTGGCCTTTTTCATCGCCGCGTTGTTGGCGACGCCATGGGGTCTCGTCGTCAGAGTCCGGGAACTGGCCTGGCTCAACGCCCTGGTCAGCATCGCGCAGGTCGGGTTCGCCGCCGTCGCGGACTTCTGGCTGATCCAAAAATTTGGCCTCGGGGGAGCGGTCGCCGCCGTCGGCCTGACCACGGCCTTGACCCTGATGCTCACGTTCATCGCCTGGCGGGCCGTTGACCGCTCGTCGCTCGCCATTCCCTGGGGATATGCCGGCCGCTGCCTGGTCGCTGCCCTGCCATTTCTCTTTCTCCTGCCCCTGGCCGCCACGCACTTGCGATTGCGCAGCCTGCTGCTGATCGCGGCCGTCATCGCGGGGCTGGCGACGATTGCCTGGCTATACCTGGTCCGGCGCCTGCGGCTGCTGGCCCGGGACGAGGTGCCCCTGCTCCATCAAAGTCAGCAGGCCCCGGTGCGAATCGCGCTGCGGTATCTTGCGCCCGAGCCTTACTGAAAGATCACGGCCATGTTGTTGAAGTCGCGCCAGACCGTCTCGAACTGCGACTTGCTGACCCAGTACTGGGTGCCGTGCAGCGGATCGTTGACCCGCAACTGCGTGGCCGAGACGCCCGACAGGGTCACGGCGTGCTCGACGTAGGAATATCGAATCCTGCGGCCGTCCCAGGCGGTCCAGGTGCCGAGCCAGGGGCGGGCCCAGTTCGTCTCGATCCAAACTTCAACCGGATGGCCGGCTGACAGGGCGCGGTAAACCGTGCTCGGGGCGAAGCCCTCGCCACCGTAGGCGTTCGGCATGCCGTGCGAGCGGGCGATCGAGACAATCACCGGGTAGTAGACGCCGTAGCCGGTAGGCGCGGTATCGCTCCCCCAGACGTTGCCCACGAAGTTGGTGTAGGGGTCACCCCACTGGACGACGGTATGGTTCGGACCCATGACGGGCGACCGTGTGTCCGGGTTTTCGTAAGCGAAGAGGGCGGAGTCACTGTAGTAGTGCCTGAACGTGGCGAGGCCCATGCGCAGCGCGCTGGTTTCGCAGTCCAGGGTCATCGCCTGTCGATAGATCGGCACCGGGATCGTTACATATCCGGCGGGGGGCGACCACGGACGCTGCGCGGGGGCGGGCGCTTGCGTCGGTGGTGGTGGCGGCGGGGGTACGTACTGTGCATAGAGCTCCGTCGGCGTGGCCGGCGGCTCCAGCTCGAGCCGATGCCTGATCCGCAGCACTGGGCCGCTTGACGACCTCGCGGCCAAGACGGATCCCGTCAACGGCAGCGCTCTACTACGGGCCGCCCCCTCGGGCGTTGACGGACCGATCATCAGGCTGCTGGCGACCGCGCCACCGATGACCGTCACGGAGGCCAGCGTCAGAACTCGCATGTTGCGTTCAACCTAACGGCGCTTCCTTGCGGCACCGATTTCGAGTAAGCGTTCGTTACGCTCGCGTTTCGGCGAGACTCGGCCGCGTTACTATCTGGACACTTGCTTACGGAGAAAATCGCGATCGTTACGGGCGCGGGCCGCGGGATCGGCGAGGGGATCGCTCGCAAGCTGGCTCAAGAAGGAGCAACCGTCGTCTGTGCCGACGTCAATGAGACCGATGCCAACAGCGTCGCCTCGAGCCTTGGCCACGGAGCGATCGGCTTGCGACTGGACGTGTCCGATTCGAACGATTGCGATGCGCTCGTGAAGAACGTCCACGAACGCTTCGGCCGGCTGGACATCCTTGTCAACAACGCTGGCATCAATCGCGATGCCATGCTGCACAAGATGACGGACGAACAATGGCAAGCGGTCATCGCGGTGGACCTGTCTGGCGTCTTCTTCATGAGCCGCGCCGCGAGCCGGATCATGCGTTCCGCCGGCAGCGGCCGTATCGTGAATATTTCTTCGGCGAGCTGGATGGGAAATATCGGCCAGGCCAACTACGCGGCCGCCAAAGCCGGCGTGGTGGGACTCAGCCGGACGGCCGCCAAGGAACTGGCCCGCTCGCAAGTCACGGTGAATGCGATCTGCCCGGGCTTCATCGATACCCAGATGACGCGCGGCATTCCGGACGCCATCCGCGAGCAACAGGTGGCAAAGATCCCGCTGGGCCGCATGGGTCAGCCCGGCGACGTCGCCGCCGTGGTGGCATTCCTGGCGTCGGACGAAGCCGGCTACGTCACGGGCGAAGTCATCAACGTCGGCGGCGGCTACGTGCTGTGAGGTGAGACTCGCCTCAGTCCAGGAGGCTGTCGCCGCCATTCCTGATGGCGCCACCGTCGCGGTCGATGGGTTCACGTTGATGGGCGTCGCCGAGGCGCTCTACGAGGGCATCGAGACCTCGTTTCGCAAGACCGGCCATCCCCGAGATCTGGTGATCGTGCATGCCGCCGGCCAATCGAATCGAAAAGTCGGCTTCGAGCATTTCGCCGTCGAAGGCCTGGCCAAACGGATCGTCGGTTCGCACTGGGGCCTGATGCCGCGCATGTCGGCCTTTCTTGGCCAGGGGCTCGCTGAGGCCGTCTGCCTGCCGCAGGGGCAGCTCTCGACGCTGTATCGATCGATCGCCGCCGGCCGCCCGGGAAATCTCAGTCGCATCGGTTTGGGAACCTTCGTGGATCCACGGATCGAAGCCGGAAAGGTCAACCAGCCTGCCCGTGAGCACGCGCCCGACTATGTCGCGATCGAGCGGATCGATGGGCAGGAGTTCATGCTCTATCGCAGCTTCGCGATCGACGTTGGCATCTTTCGAGCCACGGCGGTCGATCAAGACGGTAACTGCTCGCACGAGGACGAGGCCGTGACCCTCGATGCGCTGGCCATTGCGCAGGCGGCGCATAACTCGGCCGGCGTCGTCATCTGCCAGGCCAAGAAGCTCGTACCACGGGGATCCATCCCGCCTCGGCAGGTGACGGTCCCTGGCGCTATGGTCGACCTCGTCGTGCCGGCGCCCGATCCTGAACGCCAGCACCGCCAGACGGACGGTGTTTCCTTCGATCCGGTCTATCTCACACCATCGTTTGGAGCCGAACTGCCGCGCGCGCCGTTCTCGACGAGACTCGCCATCGGCCGCCGCGCGATTCGATTTCTGCATCGGGGCGACATCGTCAACATCGGGACCGGCATTCCCGGGGACACGGTCGGCCCAGCCCTGGCCGAAGTGGGCCTGTCCGACGCGATCACGCTCACGGTCGAATCAGGCGTCTACGGTGGAGTCCCCGC
>VBJI01000200.1 GCA_005880875.1 Chloroflexota bacterium | reverse complement strand
CGCTTCCCAGCATCAGCCACGGGTCCTGGCGCAGCAGCGCCGGCGGCAAGGCATCGATCCAGGTATCCGGCCCTTCCAGCAGCTCGCCGCCCTGATGATGCAACAGACGATCGACCGCCTCCCAGTCCTCGCCACGCGAGTAGGCCTGGATCGCCTCCGGTAGCGCGCTGTTTCGTTCGAGCAGCGCCGCTGCCTTCCGATAGGCGGCGCGCGACTGGATCTCACCGAGCTCTTCCATGAGGACCTGCTCCAGGTGGGACCGCAGCACCTCGTGGTAGCGGTAGCCGCCGCGATCGTCGGTGGCGTAGGTGAAGATCTGCCGGCGCTCGAGCTCTTGCAGCACCTGCTGGCTGCCGCTGCGCTCCAGGAAGGCATCGCAGATCGGCCCGCTCAACCGTGTCAGGACACAGGTGCGGACCAGGAACCAGCGCAGCTCGGCCGGCAGCTGATCAAGGACGTTGCGCGCTAAATACTCGCGGGTCAAGCGTGACCGATTGCTCAGCGCGTTGAGGATGCGCCGGCGCTCCTGGGGCGATTTGCCGCGGGTGGCGAGGTGGAACAGCTGCAAGCCGGCCGCCCATCCCTCCGTGCGGCGGGCCAGTTCAGCGAGCTCTTCGGGGGGCAGCGGTTCCCGATAGAAATCGCGGAACAGGCGCTCGACCTCCCAGGAGCGGAAGCGGAGATCCTCACTGCCGATCTCGAGGAGCGACCCGGACACGCGTAACCGCGACAGATTGAAACCCGGCAAGGCGCGCGAGCCCATCAGGAAGGTGATGCTCGGGGGGGCGTAGTCGATCAAGCGTTCCAGGGTGAGCTCGGCCGGACTGTCCTCGAGCGTGTGCAGGTCATCGATGACGAGCAATGCCCGCCGTCCCGCCCAGGTCTCCAGCGCGCGGGCCGCCGTCTCAACCGAATCCCAGCCGTCCGGGATCGGACCGAGCGCCGCGGTGAATGCCGAGTGCAGGTGCGTCAGCAGCGTGGTGGTCTTGGCATCCCAGCTTTCCGCCCGGTACCAGGCCACCGGAATGTCCGTCGACGCGGCAAAGCCGGCCAGCAGCGTGCTCTTTCCCGAGCCGGCGGGTGCCACCACGAGGCCGACCCGATACTGCCAGATCCGGGCGAGGAGGGCGTCGATGCGTTCGCGGGCAAGGGAGTGCATCTGCGGGATCAGCACTTTGGCTGATACCACGGCCGAGGACCCCTCTCTCACCCTGGCCTCCCCTCAGTCCAGTCGGTGCTGCCGCGCGCGCTTCGCCGAAGCGCCGCCTGCGTTTAACCCCTACACGCCCTGCTGCCTGCGCCGCTCACCGTCGCTCACAGTGAGTACTTCGCCACAGTACATGGAGATTCCCGATTGTCAATATTGTCGTCGCAAAACACACGAATGTTCGGTCAGAGCGTCTTCTCGAAGCAGAGGCTGGTGGGCGAGGATTCGTACGCTCCCCAGCAGTCGATCGAGGTGAAGCCGGCGCGGCGATACAGGACGATGGCGGCCTCCTGGTAGATCCCCGTTTCGAGCACGAGGCGCCTGGCCCCGAGCTGAATCGCCGCCGCCTCGAGGCGGTCCAGCACGGCCTTCCCCAGTCCCCTACCCCGCTGATCGGCTTCGACGTACATCCGTTTGACCTCGGCCGTCGTCGCGTCGAGCAGGCGGATGGCCCCGCACCCGACGGCCCGGCCGCCCTCGCGGGCTATGAGGAAGGTGCCGCGGCCGGCTTCGAGTTGGGTCGCCTTCAGGTTGGGCCCAAAGCGCTGGGCTGGCGGGTACAGCTTCCCCAGGTCCTCATCGAGTGCGGCGATCAGCCGGCGGGCGTCGTCGGAGTCATAGGGTTCGGCGTTGATGGAAAGGTCCGGCATAAACTGACGCAAAAAAGGATGCGCCCCCTAGCCGATTCGAACGGCTGACCTAGTGCTTAGAAGGCACCCGCTCTGGTCCACTGAGCTAAGGGGGCGGTGCAGCGCGGATTATAAGGATGGGACCGCGGCTACTCGTGGGTTGCCTGCGCCAGGACCCGGGATGCCCGCCAACCCGGGCCCTCGAGGACAACGACGGAGGCGAGAATCAGGGCGCCACCGATCCACTGCAGCGGGCTGGCGGTCTCCCCCAGGATGATCACGGCGAGCAACACCGTGCTCGCCGGCTCGAAGGTGCTGAGGATCGCCGCCCGCGACGCCCCGACCATTCGCAAGCCAAGAATGAAGGTAAGCACCGGGATGGTCGTGCCCAGCACGGCGAAGCCGGTGATGAGTCCAACTCGAGGAGGGGTCCACGCCACGAGGAGCTGCCCACTGATCGTCGCGTAAAGGCCCCAGACCAACGCCGCCGACGTCATGATCGTCGCCGTGGCGGAAACCGGTGGTAGGCCGGGCAGCAGCCGGCTGCCGAAGAGAATGTAGCCCGAGTAAAAGGCTGCCGAACCGAGACCGAGGACGATGCCGATCGTTGGGGCAGCGTGAAGTTGCGCCTGAACCACCAGCACCGTTCCCAGGAACGCGAGACCAACGGCGCCGACTTTCAGCCATCCGAGCGACTCACCGAAGAGAATGGCCGCCAGCAAGGTCACCACAACCGGAAAGGTGTAGAGCAAGAGGGCGTTGGTTGAGGCCGGGATGAAATGGAGGGCACTGAAGTAGCTACCCGACTGCCCGACGTATCCAGCGCCGCCCATGACGACCAGTCCGAGCAGACCGCGTCGCGGTGGCAAGGGTTGTCGCAGGACCAGGGCAGCGAGCCAGAACAGCAGGGCTGCCAG
>VBJI01000066.1 GCA_005880875.1 Chloroflexota bacterium | reverse complement strand
GGTGCCCCAGATGAAGAGCGACTGGCCGAAGAATGGCGCCAGCAGCCGGGCCGCCGCGAACTCGATGCCGAGGCTGGCCAGCCCGCCGGTGAAGGCCAGCGGCAGAAGCAGCTGCCGCCGCCATGCTGCCCATGGGTCGGGCAATAGCGGAACGCCGGTCAATTCCGACTCGGTCTCGGACCCCAAGGTCGGTCTCAGGATACGCACACAGGCGTTACAAGACCTGAGTTCAGTTGTAACGAGGGCCCCTCGCTCATATGCGCCGGCGAAGGGGAAACGTTCTAGATAGCAGGTCTACTGATTACGTCCTAAGGAGGACCTGAAGAGAATGTTTCCGATTACGGCGAAGGTGAAGATCGCGGCTGGTATCGCGGCTGGAGCGCTCACGTTGGGCGCCGCCGGTGCGTATGCCGCCACCGCGAACAACACCATCACAGTGAACAACCCGACCCCGGTCACGCTGGGTTCGGGCAGCAATCAGCTGAAGCTGATCTCGCTGGACGGCCAGACACTGACGGCTCCGGCCAATGGGTTCCAGAACCCGGGCCAGTGCGTCTCCTGGCTGGCGCAGAACAAGAACGTTGCGCTTGCCCCGCAGGGAACGCTCGGTAGCTCGGTGAAACTCTCGAAGAACTACCACGGCAAGCTGATGAGCGGCGCCAATACGTGGTGCAAGACTCAGGTGACGTCGACGACGAAGACCGACGCTGTCGAGACGGAGACCCCGGATGCGACCGAAACGGCCGCGCCGGAGACGGACTCGAATGATTCGCAGTCAGGCGCGTCGAACGGCCATGGCCACGGCCAGGGTCGGCACGCGAACGAGACGGACTAAGCAGCGCTCCGAGGGAGCCCCGCGTGGGGCTCCCTTTTTTTATTTGGTGGCGAGATGGCCGACCAGCGGCGCCGTGTAATCGTGGCGCCAGATGAGGGTGGCCAGATCATGCCCGTCGGGCTCGATGGCAACGGCCTGCTCGTAAACGTAGAAGTAGACATTGTCGAATGTCCAGCTACCAAGCTCGCGTTCGCCGAAGCTCGTCTGCAGCCGGCGGTCCTTCTCGCCGTCGGCATAGAGCGCCTGCGCCGAGTCGTAGATCGCCTTGAGGATTCGAAGCTGGGCCTCCAGCTCCTCGATGATGGTGACCGACGCGCGCTCGAACTTCAGCTTTGCGATCCGGCGGCGCAGATCGTTGATCTCGAGCATGTACTCGTCCATGGATTTAGTGTATGCAACAAGCCTCAGTGCACGAGTGAATTGGTCGCGATCATCGGGGCGATCAGGATGGCGATGATGTTGACAACCTTGATCATCGGGTTGATCGCCGGGCCGGCCGTGTCCTTGTTCGGGTCCCCCACCGTGTCACCGGTGACCGCCGCCGCATGCGTCTCGGTGCCCTTGCCGCCGTAGTGGCCATCCTCGATGTACTTCTTGGCGTTGTCCCAGGCACCGCCACCGGACGTCATCATGATCGCCAGGAAGATGCCGGTGACGATGCTGCCGATCAACAGACCGCCCAGCGCCTTCGGGCCCAGGACGAACCCGACCAATAGCGGCGCCGCCACCGGGATCAGGCCCGGAAGGATCATCTCCCGCTGCGCCGCGCGGGTGACGAGGTCGACGGCACGCCCGTATTCCGGCTGGGCGGTGCCTTCCATGAGACCTTTGATCTCACGGAATTGGCGGCGGACCTCGACCACCACCTGGCCGGCAGCCCGGCCGACCGCCAGCATGCTAAGCGAGCCGAAGAGAAACGGCAGGATGCCGCCGAAGAACAGCCCGACGATCACCAACGGGTCCGTCAGGTCGAATGCCAGGTGTTTGGCGCGCCCGACCTCCTGCGTGTAGGAGGAGAAGAGCACCAGGGCGGCCAGGCCGGCCGAACCGATCGCGTAGCCCTTGGTCACCGCTTTGGTCGTGTTGCCGACGGCATCCAGCGGATCGGTGACATTGCGAACGGACTCGGGCAGGTTGGCCATCTCCGCAATGCCGCCGGCATTGTCGGTGATCGGGCCGTAGGCGTCGATCGCCACGATGATGCCGGTCATCGAGAGCATCGCCATGGCGGCGATGGCGACCCCGTAGAGGCCAAAATCACCGACGGCTGGCTGCTGATTGAGGAAGTAGGAGACCAGGATGCCGGCGCCAATCACCAGCACCGGCAGCGCCGTGCTGATCATGCCGATCGCCTGCCCGGCGATGATGTTCGTCGCCGCGCCAGTGGTCGAGGCGCGCGCAATCAGGCGAACCGGCGGATAGTCGGCGCTGGTGAAAAATTCGGTAATCGCCACCAGCGCGATCGTGACGACGACGCCGGCCACTGCCGCCCAGAACAGGTTGATGTTCAGGCCGATCAGCAGGGTCACCGCCAGGAAACCCGCCAGGGCCAGCACGGCGCTGACGGCCAACCCTCGGTAGAGGGCGCCCATGATCCAGGTGCTTCGACCAAGGCGAACGAACCAGGTGCCGATCACCGTCGCGAGGATGGAGACGGCGCCCAGGATCAATGGATAGATAACGAATTTCACCTGGTTCGGGAATAGCAGGCTGCCGAGCAGCATGGCGGCGATTGCCGTGACCGCGTAGGTCTCGAACAGATCGGCGGCCATGCCGGCGCAGTCCCCGACGTTGTCGCCGACGTTGTCGGCGATGACGGCCGGGTTGCGGGGGTCATCTTCCGGTATGCCGGCCTCGACCTTCCCGACCAGGTCCGCACCGACATCGGCCGCCTTGGTGAAGATGCCACCGCCAAGCCGGGCGAAGACGCTGATCAGGCTGGCGCCGAACGCCAGGCCGACGAGCGCATCAGGCTTCTTGAAGACCCAGTACGCGATCGTGACCCCCAGCAGGCCGAGGCCGACGACGAACAGGCCGGTAACGGCGCCGCCGCGAAATGCGAGCCGCAGCGCCCGGTCCAATCCGCCGGTTGCGGCCTGCGCCGTTCGGACGTTCGCCCGGACCGAGACATTCATCCCCACGTAGCCGGCGAGAGCGGAGCAGCCGGCGCCGACGACGTAAAGCAGGCCGGTCTGCCAGTTGATCGCGAATGTGATCACCAGCGCCAGCACGACGCCAATCAAGGCAATCACCCGGTACTGCCGGTTCAGGTACGCGGCGGCGCCCTCCTGGATGGCGCGCGCGATCCGCACCATGGTGGGGTTGCCAGGGCTGGCGGCCAACACCAGCCGGGTGAGCAGGCCGCCGTAGGCCAATGCGATCAGGGCGGCAATGCTGACCAGGGCGAGGATGGCGCTCCCGCTGGAGTCGTCGATGCTAATCGCGGCGAGGACGAACAGGGCTAGCTTCTCTCCCTTCCCATTGGTGGGCCGTTCAACGCCCGCCGTATTGTACTGGTCGAGTCTGTTGACTAAGTCCGGGGACGGCCGAAGAGGGCGAGCACCTGGTCACGGATCCACTGCGGCGGTGGCTTTCCCCCGGGCTGAAGACGATCGCTACCGGCCACGACGACATCCTCCGCCGGGGCTGCCGATGGCGCCTCACGCTTGGGTGGCGTGACGAATCCAACGCCCAGCGTCTCAGCCAGATCGCGGATTCGGGCAAAGAAGCCGGAGGTGTGCGGCGAGCGATCGAGTTGCAGGCCGGTGAAGTCGTAGTGATGCACCCATTCGTGCAGCAGCGTCTCGAGAAAGACCTTCGGGGCCAGCACCTGCTGCCGGATGGCGGTCAGGTTGTAGATGCGGATCGTCCCCCGCTGCGGGGTCGATTCCCAGGCGATCCGATAGTAGCCGTAGGTTTTCAACTCCAGCTTACCGGCGCGCGTGCGGTGCCGCTGCGGGCGATCGGCCACCGTCAGCTTGCACAGCGGCAGCCCCGCGGCCTCGTCGAGAACATCAAGTAAGCGCTGGCCTTTCAGCTGCCGGCCGGCCGCGGTGGAATCGTCCAGGATTGAGAGCGCGATGCCCTTGCCGAGAGGAAACTCACGCCAGGTGACGGATTCAACGCCCTTGCTGCGTTCATAAGCGGATCTGGGCACTGCTGTCATTATGGAACGCGTGCCGCAGTCGAGCATCATCGTCGTCGGCAACGAGATCCTGCGGGGCTTCACGGTCGACACGAACTCCAACTGGCTCGCCGCCCGCCTGTTTGGCTGTGGTTTTCCGGTCCGACTGATCACCACGGTGGGCGACGTCGACGACGACATCGTGTCGGCGATCCACGAGCACGTCGGACGGAGCGCGCTGTCACGGATTTTCGTCTGCGGCGGGCTGGGGCCCACGCCCGACGATCGAACCTACGTCGCGCTGGCCCGAGCGTTGAACCAGCCGCTCGTCTACCGACGCGACGTCGGCGTCCAGATGCAAAACCTGATGTTCATTCTGAACATGGCGGCGCGTCGCGGCACGGCCGAATTGAACGCGGGCAACCGCAAGATGGCGATGCTGCCGGTCAACGCCGTGCTGGTCCGCAATGGTGCCGGCATGGCGCCGGGGCTGGCGTTCGACCTGGGTCAGGATCGCTACCTGTTCGCGCTACCCGGCGTGCCGCACGAGCTTCGCGCCGTCTATGAAGACATCGAACGGACCTACCTCACGGGGGGACGCGGTGACGTCGTCCGGGAGCTCCACTACCGGCTCGCCCCCGAGAGCATGTTCCACGACGTCATGCAAAGTCTCGAGGCGGAGTATCCGGACGTCTCGCTCGGTTCCTATCCGCAGACCGAGACCCGAGAGCTCATCCTGCGAGCGAGCGGTCCCAGCCCGGAGCACGTCGACGCCGTGATCGCCGCCATCCGCGACCGGGTCAAGCAATTTCAGCCGGTCGCATAGTGGCCCCCACCCCGACCCTCCCCCGCACGCGGGGGAGGGAATTGTGTTCCCTGGAGGGGAATGCCTCTAGTCTTTTTCGGCGGCCTCGCTCACTGCGCCGCCGTGATTGACCTTCTTCTTGCCATTCGCATGGGCCGCCGTCGCGTCGCTCTTCGCCACCGCGCTCACCGCGTCACCATGCGCGTCGTTGTCGGTGTCAGCGGCATCCGCATCGACCTCGGCATCACGGGCCGCCGCGTCGGTTTTCGCCTCTGTTTTCGCTGCGTCGGCGGCCGCGCCGCCCGTCGCGCTCGCCAGGGTGCTGATCGCATCGCCTCTGGCCTCGCCCCTGAGGGTGGTGCCATTCGCGAGACGGCTGACCGCGCTTCCGTGGCTGTTTGATGCCAGGCTAGTCAGTGCGCCGGCGATCAGGAGTCCGGCCGCGGCGGCGGCAATCAAAATCGATCGAAACATAAAGAGACCCTCCCGGTTCTTGATTCCTGCCTTTTAGAACGCGAGGAGGCGGGGCCACGTACTGCCGGCTGGGCTTTCTTTACTTTCCTTTGAAGTCCGGTTGCTGCTTCTGCACAAAGGACATGATGCCGACCATCGCGTCCTCGGTCATCGCGGCGCGGCCGAAGTTTTCCGCTTCAACCTCGTACCCTTTTCCAGGGGCGCGTTCCAGGCCCGCCAGCAGGGCTTCTTTGGCCAGCCGCAGGGCAATTGGGGCGGCCTTGGCGAGCCGGCGAGCCCGCTCGAGTACCGCTTCGTGGAAGCCGGCTTGCGGCACAGCCGCATTGATGAGCCCGATGGCAGCGGCCTCCGGTGCCTTGAGTCGCTGCGATTCGAAGATGAGCTCCGTCGCCCGGGTCCGCCCGATCAGCCGGGGAAGCCGCTGCGTGCCACCGGCGCCCGGGATCAAGCCCAGGTTGGTCTCGGTCTGCCCGATGGTCGATCGGGCGTCATCGATCATCAGCCGGTAGTCGCAGGCGAGCGCTAGCTCGCAGCCGCCACCGAGGGCGTGGCCGTTGATCGCCGCGATCAAGGGCTTGGAAAAGTGTTCAACCTCCGTGAAGGCTGCCTGGCTGCGTCGCGACATCTGGGCCACCCGTTCGAGGGTCGCCGGGTTTTCCCGGTCGAAGCCGCCCTCGCCGCCCATGGCCTTGATATCCGCACCCGCCATGAAGTACCGATCGATGGCACTGGTGAGCACCACGACGCGGGTCGCATCGTCGTCCTTGAGCCGCTTGAGGGCCTCGACCAGCTCCTCCTGGAGCTCCGCCACCAGGGCGTTGACGGGCGGCCGGTTCATCCGGATGGTGGTCACGAAATCGCTGGTCGAAATTTCGAGCGAGCCCACGTTAAAACGTAAAGAGGTCCATACCGCCCGTCACCGGCAGCGCGACGCCCGTGATGTAGCCGGCAGCCGGCGAGCAGAGAAAGGTGATGGCGTTGGCGATGTCCTCCGGCTCGCCGGGCCGTCGCATCGCGATCCGCTTCACCATCCGCTCGTTCATGTCAGGCCGGCCCATCTTGAAGGCCTCGGTGGCGATCACGCCGGGCACGATGGCATTGCAGGTGATGTTGTACCGCGCCCCCTCCAGCGCCAGCGTGCGGGCGAGGCCGACGAGCCCGGCTTTCGTCGTCGAATAGCTCGCCTGGCCGAAGCCGCCGAGGCTGCCGGCAATCGACGACATCATGATGATCCGACCCCAGTTGCGCTGTTTCATGTGCGGCCAGACCGCTTTCGAGCAGTTATAGGCGCCGGTGAGATTGACCTTCAGGTCGCGGTCCCAGAGCGCATCCACCTGGTTGTCGACGGCCGCCATGTGGTCGAGCGTGCCGGCGTTATTGATCAGGATGTCCAGACTGCCGAATTCCTTCACGACCTGGTCGACGACAGCTTTGACCTGTTCCCGGTTGGTGACGTCCATTTTCACCGCCACCGAGCGCCGGCCCAGATCGCGGATCTCGCTGGACGTCTTCTCCGAGTAGACGGCCTTCTGCGACGCCATCGCCTGGGAGAGCGCGCTCCCCGACGCTTCGGCCACTTTTTCGAGCTCCGGGTCGCTCTCGATCAGGATGTCGGTCACGACCACGTCGGCGCCGGCCTGGGCCAGCGCCAGGCAGTCCGCGCGGCCGAGGCCGCGCGATCCTCCGGTCACGAGAGCGACTTTCCCCTTCAGGTCGATCATGGCTCAGCTCGCTTTCCGGATCTGGGGCTTCGGCAGCGCTCGCGTCAGCGGGCGTCGCTCGCCCGAGATCGCCCGCGAGATCACCAGCCGCTGGATCTCGGAGGTGCCTTCCCAGATCTGGTAGATCTTGGCGTCGCGCATCCATTTCTCGACCGGGTACTCGCGGATATAGCCGTAGCCACCCAGCACCTGCACCGCGTCGAGGGTCACCTGCATCGCCATGTCGGCTGAAAACGCCTTGGCCATGCTGCCCTCGGCACGGGTGAAGAGCATGTCATTCTGGGCCATCCAGCCGGCGCGCCAGGTGAGCAAGCGGGCGGCATCGATATTGATCGCCATCTCGGCCAGCTTGAAGCCGATGCCCTCGTGCTTGATGATCGGCTTGCCGAAGGCAACCCGCTGCTGCGCGTAGTCGAGGGCAAACTCGTACGCGGCGCGAGCGATGCCGATCGATCCAGCGGCGACGGCAGGGCGCGAATACTCGAGCATCTGCAGGGCGCCGAGCGCCCCGGGCCCGGCATCGGGATCGCCCGGCTCGCCACCCAAGCGGTACTCGGTCGGAACGAAGCAATCCTGGAGGATCACCTGCGCCGTGTGCGAGGCGCGGACTCCGAGCTTCTTCTCCTTGCGGCCCATACTGAGCCCCTTGTTGCCCTTCTCGACAACAAATCCCGCAATCCCGGCCGCGCCCGCGCTCGGATCGGTGTTGGCAAAGATCACGTGCAGGTCGGCAATCCCGCCGTTGGTAATGAACTGTTTCGCACCGTTGATCAGGTAGCCACCGTCGACTTTCTTTGCCGTGGTCGCGATCGCCATCGCATCGGAGCCGGTCCCGGGCTCGGTGAGTCCCATGGCTCCCACCACCGGCGCCTTGGCGTTGCAGAACTCACCGATCCACTTTTGTTTCTGGGCCTCATTGCCCATCGCCAGCACGGCGGTCGCGGCGAGACCCGTGCCAGTGATGGCCACCGCGATCCCGGCGCACCCCCAGTGCAGCTCCTCAGCAATCAGCATGTTGGAGATGATGTCGAGGCCGCCGCCGCCGTACGCCTCCGGCATCGAGGCCACCGGCGTCAGGCCGACCTCGTGCGCCTTCTTCAACACCGGCCACGGAAATTCCTCGGTCTCGTCGTAATGGGCGGCCACCGGGCGGATTTCCTTCTCGGCGAATTCGTGGGCCAGTCCCTTGATGTCCTCCTGCTCCGGCGTGAGCGTGAAATCAAGCGGCATGTGTCTCGCTCCTTTGTGGCGGGTACTCGGCCTCTGCCACACCTTTATTCAGCACTTTCTCGCCGCGCTGGTTGGCGACGACGAGATTGATCACGACGCGTCGCGTTTGGGGATCCTTGGAGGCGACGGTGGCCGAGCAGGTCACATCGTCGCCCGGAAGGACCATGCCGGCAAAACGTCCCTGTAGCCGCTTGAGCAGTGAGCGCTCGCCCAGCCAATCCGTCACCATCTGGTTGGCGAACGCCATCGTCAGCATGCCGTGGGCGATCACGCCCGGAAGGCCGGCCGAGCGGGCGAACGTTTCATCCAGGTGAATCGGATTGCGGTCGCCGGACGCCTCCGCATACCGCTGGATCTGTTCCACGGTGACGTGCTTGGTCAGGGGTGGCAGCGACTGCCCGGCCTGGATGCTTTCGAAGTCCGGCGCCGCGCTGACCGTCTTCATGGCTTGCGAATGATGAAGAGGGCTTCACCGTCCGACACCGGATGGTCCTCGTCATCCCGCGAACTCAATTCGAAGGTCACCAGTTCCATGTCGCCCCGGCTATTGATGGCGGTCAGCCGGCCGGTCGTGCGGATCCGGTCTCCCGGGTGGACGGCGCGATGAAAACGAAATTGCTGCTCGCCGTGGACCAGGTGCGCGACGTCGAGCGCCACTTCCTGGTCGGTCCAGAGCTGCCAGTAGGCGTCAAAGCCGTAGACCATCGCATAGGTCGGCGGAGCGACGAGCTGACCGTCTTCCCGCACGTCGCCCACGGCCGCCATGTAGTCCCGGATCGATTGTTCCGTGACCTCGTAGGGGCCGGTCTCGTAGCTCCGTCCGACCCAGCGTGGGTCCGTCACTATTGCAACAGTCCCTGGAGCTTCATCGCCAGCCCCATGTCGCCTTTGACCTTCAGCTTCTGCTGCATAAACGCCGTCACGGGGTTCAACTTTCCGGTCGCGATGTTCATCCAGTCATCGGTGGTCGCGATCAACGTCGTATTGGGACTCTGCGCCGGCCCAGGGCTGACGCTCGCCGCCCCGTCGGCAATTTTCAGCGTCCAGGACTCGCCGCTGAGGTCGAACTGGTAAGTCGCGTTCAGTCCGGCGGCTTTTTCCGGCTTGGACTTGATCCGGTTCTCGATTTCCGAAAAGACTTGCTTGGCGTCAGGCATGAGGGCCTCCTTGAGATGGTGATGGGCTGGGGATCGATGGGGCGCCGTTCAGGAACAGGCTGGCGCAAACACTCGCGAGGATTGCCGGACTCATCGCGACCGACGGCTGCCGCTGATAGTGCTGCCAGTAGGCGACCTGCGCGGCCATGCCGATCAGGCCAGCGGCGGCGATCTGCGGGTGCTGCACCCCCAGTTCGGTCAGGGTCGGGGCAAAGCCACCCGCCAGCGTCTCGTACAGCTGCCGCTGGCGCGCCTCGAAACTCTCGTCGATGCCCAACCCCTCGAGGGCCAGGCGGTGATTCCAGGCACGGTACTCGTCGTAGAACTCGAAGTAGGCCTTGAGCCCCGCCTCCAGGCGCCGGGCAGGATCGGGCTCATCGCGCGTCGCCCAGTAGATCCGGCGCCGCAAGAGGGTCGCCATCTCTTCCTGGAGGGCGGCGAAGACCGCCTTTTTGTCCGGGAAATAGAGATAGAACGCGCCCTGGGAGAGGCCGGCCGCCTGCACGATCGCACTAACGGTCGCGGTGTGGTAGCCGTCACGCTCGAAGATTCGCCGGGCGGCCTCCAGCAGCTCGCCGCGACGGACCCACTGGCGCTGGGTCAGAGGTAACTCGTACATCGCCCGGCCACTGACTGACACGTCAGTCACCATCCTACCAGCCAGCCCGCTGGCGGCGCCGCTACTGCATCTCGAGGAAGAAACGCTCGGAGAGCCGGTCCGGCTGCTGTTTCGACGTCAGGACGAACGCCCGAAGCGGATCGCCGTGGCATATTGGCGGTTGGCGGGGATGCCATTCTGGGCGTTAATGACGGCAAAGACCTGGTCCGGGGTGGTGCCGATGATGCCGAGCTTGCCACTGACGGCCCACGATGGTGCATACCCCGACTGCGTCAGCTCGGGGGCGTCCACGGTCTGCACGTCGAACCCACCGTAGTTACGCGTCCGGACCCTACCCCCGTTGGTGAGCGGGCCGCCCTGGAAGGTAGCGGCGACGATGTTCTGGAGAAACGTATCCAGGCTGCCGGCATCGTTGGTCATCACCATCAGCGCCCCGCCCGGTGCGGGCGACGAGCCTGGGCTCACCTCGACGGCGCCCGGGCCGCTCAAGTGCGCCAGCGCCCCGCCGGGTCCGGTCAGTCCAAGCTGGTCGAGGGCGGTCTTCGCGTCGGCGCTGGAACTTGCGATCCCGTCGGCGAGGGACTGCGTGATCTGCCGCATGGCGGAGGTTGCGAGGAAGGCGTAGGCGGTGCCGGGCACGCGACTGAGGACGGGTTTCAAGCTGGTGTGCTGGCCCAGGGCGGTCCGCGTTGTAGCGTCCAGCTTCGCCGGGTCGAGCCGCAACTGCAGGTCAGCGGCGAGGCCATTCGAGTGAGCCGCGACGGCAAAACCCAGGCTGCGAAACGCATCGATTTGATTGAGACTGGCCGCCGGAATTTGTCCGCCACTCGTCCCCTGCCGGATCGCCTGCTTGAGACGTTGATCGATGCGCCCGCCATCGACGTAGAGGAGCAACAGCCGATCGCCTGGCAACAGGCTCAGGGTTGCCTTGTAACCGGACGACTCGGCCAGCCTTCCCGTGGCGCCCCGGTCGGCGTCGATGGCGCGGTGGACCGTCGCCTCGTCGTTTCCGATCAGGACGGTATGGTCGACGTAGGCGTACACCGTCGGTTGCGACCCGTCGCCCGGGCTCCCGACTGAGACGGCCTGTCCCTGGTACGTCTTGTCGCTCCAATGCAGGGCCTTGCCCGAGGTGCTGTTCCGAAGCTTGAGCAGCGCGGCTTTCGCCCTGGCGTCATCTTTCGAGTCCACCAGGAGCAGGCCCGCCGTGCGATCACCAACGCTCGCGGAGACGGCCAGTTTTGATCCCAGCCAGGGCTTGATATCCCGATCGAAGGAGAGGCCGGAGTCCTTGAACGCCTGATTGAGGGCGTCGTCGACCCGCCGGTTGACCGCCTGGTCGGTCTTGAGGTTGGTGAACTTGTGCGACAGGGTGAGCAGGTTGACTTTCTGACTGATCGACGGGTCGAGATCGGCCACGACCAGGACGTCAGCGCTCTGCGGCACCAGCTTGTCGATCGCGGCGGTGTGGCGCAGGAGCACAAACCAGGCAGCCGCCGCTACCGCGGCCAGGACAACCAACGCGACGACGCCCGCGACAATTCGCGGTCTGACGGGCCAGCGGCGACCTGCCCGCGTTTGGCTCG
>VBJI01000065.1 GCA_005880875.1 Chloroflexota bacterium | reverse complement strand
GGTTGGAGACGACGATTCGGCCGTTGACGACGGGGGGGGAGGGGATCGGCGTGGGGGTCGGCGAGGGGGTGGGGGTCGCGGTCGCAGTGGGACTGGTCGCCACGCTCTGGAACGGCATGCTGCACGCCGCCAGGGTGATGCCCGTCGCGATGGCGGCGAGGAGAGGAGCCTTCAAGCCCGAGGGATCACGCAACACCACGATTTTCGGTTACGGCCGGGGCCCGCTGGGGCCGAGAGCGGCTGGTCAAAAAGACGCCGAGCAAGATCACGACCATGCCCACCAGAATGGGAACGGTGAGCGACTCGTTCAGCAGCGTGGCGCCCCAGAACACCGCCGTCACCGGCAGCAGGAAGGTGACGGTGGTCGCGCGTGTCGCGCCGAGCGTGTTCATCATGTAGTAGTACAGCAGGTAGGCGATGCCCGAGCCGCCGGCGCCGAGCGCGATGATGGAGAGCACGGATGCGGGATGCAGGTGGATCGTGCCGATGGTCGGGAAGGCGACGACCAACGCCAGGGGCACGGTGAAGGCAAGCTGCCAGAAGGCCACCTGCAACGGACTGACACCGCGCAGGCGGCGTCGCTGGACCAGCGCGGCAACCGCATAACAGGCGGCCGCCCCCGCGACCGCAAGGGTTCCGATGGTGGTGGCCCGCAGCGGCTGCCCGATCAGATCGGGCGCGATCAGGATGCCGGTACCCACAAAGCCGACAGCGACGCCCACGTAGTTGAGCCCGCTCGGCCGCTCCGCCGGGGTAACCCAGAAGGCGAAGACGGCGGTCCACAGCGGCGTCGTCGCGTTCAAGATACTGGCCAGGGCGCTGCTGATCGACAATTCGCCGAAGCCGAACCCGAACCATGGCAAGCCGCTGCCGAAGATGGCGATGGTCACGAAGGGCAGCAGGCGCTGCCGGGTGCCAGGGGGAAACGGCGACTGCCGGCGCGCCGCGAGGATCAGCGCGATGGTGGCCAGTCCCGCGGCCGCGCGCAGCAGCACCATCATCGCCGGGCTCACGTCCTGTACCGCGACCTTGATGAACAGGAAGCTGGCGCCCCAGATGAGGGCCAGCAGAGCGAGCGCGGCATAACCTCGACGCATCAGGTGATTATGCGGAGGGGTGACGTAACCTATTCGGCGTTCGGTTGGGCGCGGTGGCGGGCCAGGAAGTATTCCGGCACGGAGTTCATCGGCGGACGTTCCTGGTCCTCGATTTCCTTCTGCTCGATCCAGTAGCGCTCGTCCTCGTAATGGATCAGCTTCATGGTTTTGTTGACCTCTTCGAGCAGGTGAATCCGATGACGGTCGCCGAGATGCTTGAGGCCCACCTGGATGATGGCGAACGCCATCTTCGACAGGTCGAAGAGCGTTTGATTGCGGTGCACCCGCATCCCGAGGTCGACCTGGGCGATGGCGCGTAGGCCATAGGCTTCCGAGATCGCGAGCAGCAGTCCCAGCTCGACCCCGTAACCGGTAAAGAACGGCACACTCTCCAGCACCCGACGGCGGCCGGCGTACTCGCCGGAGAGCGGCTGCACCAGGCCCGACAGCTCCGGGAAGAAGAGATTGAGCAATGGGCGCGCCGCCAGCTCGGTGACGCGGCCGCCACCTTGCGCCTGAATCTCGGCGCCGAACTGGAGGGGCCGCCGGTAGAAACCCTTGACGTAGTGGATCTCGGGATCACTGAGCAAGGGTCCCAGCAGGCCGTAGACGAATTTCGGATGGATGTTCGTGACGTCGGTATCGACCCAGCAGATCAGGTCGCCCTTCAACATGAACAGGCTTTTCCAGAGGGCCTCGCCCTTTCCGTGGAAGGCGCCGTAGCGCGGCAGGATCTCGCTGTGCTGGACGACGCTGACGCCGGCCCGCTCGGCGATGGCTGCTGTGCGATCGGACGACCCGGAGTCGATCACGACGATCTCGTCGAGCAGTGGGACCCGCTCCATCAGCGCGTGCTTGAAGGTGCGCACGACCTTGCCAATCGTGTTTTGCTCGTTGAGCGTGGGCAGCCCGAGGCTGATGGTGACGCCCTGGCGCTGTTTGAGATCGACGAGCCGGCGGAGGTCGGCGAACTCGCGGCTGTGAAACGTGTTTTCCGCGAACCAGCGGTCGACGCGCTCCGCCGCCGCCGCCCGCGACTCCATGCGGAACGGACGGTCGGGATCCTTCAGCGCACTGACCGGGCCGGCGGTCTTCACCACCATCACGCTGCCCGGCAGCCGGCGGAGCAACCGGCTGACCGGCGCCCCCAGCACCATCGGCCGGTGCATCAGGCTCATGGTCGCGCCCAGCACGACCAGCTGATGCTGCGCCGCTTCCCGGACGATCGCCTCCCGCACCGAGCTCGAGAAGAGGGTTACCCGGCGAACCGGCACATCGACCGCGCTCGATAACTTGAGAAAGGCCGCTTCCTCTCGCTGACGCGACTCCGCCGAGATCCGCGGATTGAACACGTGCAGGACCACCAGCTCCGCACCACTGTCCTTGCACACCGTGGCGGCCAATCGCAGCGCCAGCTCGGCGCTGGGACCGCCGCGTACCGGCACCAGCACACTTCGAATGGCTGCGGTGTCGGGTCTGACCAGGGCCACATCGCAGGGAGGATCGACCAGGATGTCCTCGACGGCGTTGACCCACAGGCCGTCCGGGCGTGCCCCCTGGCCGGTGCCGGCTTCCAGGATCAGCAGGTTGGTGTCGGTCTCCAGCACGGCTTCGCGAATGCCCTGCGCCGCGACGTGGGCGATTCTAACCTGGCCACGGAGCTCACCAGGACCACGCTCGGCATAGCGAGTGATGCGGGAGAGCAGTGCGCGGTAGGCCCGCGCCACTTCGACGCCCTCGCTCAGCGGTCGCTCCGGGGCCATCTCGATCACGCCCAGGAGCGTGCCGCGCGAGTCCTCGGCATTGAGAAATGGCGAAACTGACTTGAGCAGGGGTCCGGTCCGGGCGGGATTGGTGGTAGGGATCAGAACGCGATAGTGGCTCACGACGACGACAGCAGCGGCTCGATGCGTTCCGTGATGATCCGATCCCAGGACAGGGTCCGCATCACGTGGCGGCGCAGCCGCGCCGGCGGCGATTCGATGGCGGTCAGGACGGCCGCCGTAAACCCGGACGAGCCCGCCGCGATGGGCACGAACGTCGCGCCATCCGGGGCCAGCTCGCGAAACGCGGGCAGGTCGGTGCAGACCACCGGCACGCGGAAGATCGCGGCCTCCGCAAGCGGCAAGCCGAACCCTTCGCTGCCACTGGGAAGGACCACCACATCGCTCAGCATATAAAGGTCGGAGAGAGTTGCCGCGTCGATGGCGTACTCGCCGGTCAATACGGGGCTTTCTTCGAAGAGCAGGTGGACCGAGTCCCGCAGGCCAAGTCGCTCGATCAGCCGCTTGAGGTCGGCGACGTACTCGAGCGAACGTGGATTGTGCGGGCCCGGCGGACCGGTAACCAGCAATTGCACGCGGCGGCCCGCGTCGCGAACGCCGGCCGCCGCCTCGATGGCCCACTCCAGGTTCTTGCGTTTGGTGATCCGGACCGGCGCCAGCATCACGGTGTCGGCGCCGAGCAAACCGAAACGTCCGGCGAGGGCGGTGGCCTTGTCGCCCAGCTGCAGCAGGGCGGCTGGATCGATGCCGTTGGGAATGACGTGCGTCGCACCCACGGTCGTGCCGGTCAGCTCCCGCCACTGGTCGAGCCGCTGGCTCGAAACGAAGATCGGCGTGATCCGCGGGTGCTGGCGCCGGAGGAGCTCCCACGGCTCACCCTCGTGCAGCCAGGGCCGGTAGATGGGATTGAGCCAGCTGATGTCGTGCACCCAGGAAATCATTCGAACCCGCGCGGAATCGGCGAGCGTCCACAGCGCCGCGGTGAGCGGCAGGTTGAAGTGCAGCGTCAGCTCCAGCTCCGGAATGATGACGAGCCGCGCCGCCTTTGGATCCGGCAGCGGACCGCCGCGTCCGCTGAGGATGGTGACGGGGAATCCGCGCTTTGACAGCCGCACCGCCTGCTCATAGAGGATCGTCTCCACTCCACCGATGACGGGGGGGCAGGTGTAGTGCAGGAGCCCGACGCGCGGCGCTCGGGGCGTCGCCCCACGCGACTGGCGCTTTAGTGCCATAGGAGCGTTTGAGACGTCCTAGTGCCAGGCGAGCGTTTGAGGCGTTTCAGGTGATGACGGGTGGTTCATCGAGGATCACCGCCAGGTCGTCGGGCTTCTCGATGACGTCGACGTGCGGGCGGCCGCCATTGTAGGCGACTTTGAATGAGAGCTTGCCGCTACCGACCCTCATGCCGCGGATTTCCACGCTGCGCGCCTGCCCGAACGGGATGGGATTGAGGTAGACGCGTCCGGCCGTCGTGTCGGGAACGATTCCGAGCGCGGTCTGCATCAGATGAAAGGCCGCGCCGGCGCCCCAGGCCTGTGGGTTGCAGGAGACCAGGTACTCGGCAGGACCGTTGTTGTAGCGGGTATCGCGCCGGAATCCACAGAACAGCTCCGGCAATCGATGGTTGGGCATCCGAATACCGGCTTCCATGATGCCGTCGATCACCTGGCCGGCTGCTTCCGCATGCCGGTACCGGCGCAGGCCCGCCACGGCGATCGAGTTGTCGTGGGGCCAGACCGTGCCGTTGTGATAGCTCATCGGGTTGTAGTGCGGCGAGCTGGTGGACAGGGTGCGGATCCCCCAGCCGGAGAACATATCGGGCGCCAGCAGCCGATCGCGCAGCAGCTCGGCGCGCTCCGGGTCGATAATGCCGGCCCAGAGGCAATGCGCCGGATTCGAGGTGATCGAGGGGATCTGCGTCTTGTGCCGATCGAGGCCCTGGGCATAGAACTGTTCGCGGTCGAGCCAGAACTCCAGCTCGAAGCGGCGGCGGAGTTCGGCAGCTTCCCGCCCGAGGCGCTCGGCCATGGCGGACTGACCCAGGCGCTCGAGGATGCGGCTCAGTCCAACCTTCGCCTGATAGACGTAACCCTGCACCTCCACCAGCGCGGCGGGTAATTCGGCCGGGCGCCCATCCGGATAGAGCAGCGAATCGGATGAATCTTTCCAGCCCTGGTTGCGCACCCCGCCGCTGGCCCGCTCCGCATACTCGACGAAGCCGTCGTGATCACTATCGCCGTAGCGATCGACCCAGGTCAACGCACTCAGCAGCGAGGGAAGCAGCTCGACGAAGAGATCCTGGTCATTGAGCCAATCCATCATTTCCACCGCGCAGACCAGAAAGAGCGGCGTGCCGTCGACGGAACCGTAGTACGGGGTATGCGGGATTTGTTTGAGATTGGCCAGCTCACCGTAGCGAGCCTCGTGAAGGACCTTTCCGGGCTCCTCCTCGCGGGCAGGGTCGAGCCGGTGGCCCTGATGTTGGGCGAGGTAGCGCAGGGTGCCTCGGGCGATTTCGGGGTTGAGCATCAGGGTCTGAATGGAGGTGATGAGCGCGTCCCGGCCGAAGGGCGCCGAGAACCAGGGAATGCCCGCCATCGGGAAGAGTCCGCTATCGAACTCTTCGAGCAGGATGCGGAGGTCCATCTGGCCGCGGCGCAGCAGACCACGATCGAGGAAAGCGTTGTCCGTCGTGATGCGGGTGGTCTGATCGTGCCAGCGTCGGTAGGATGCTTGCAGGGCCTGCAGCGCATCGTCGTAGAGGTAGCTGAGCATCGGTTCGTCTTCGCCGATCAACGGAATGACGTCGATGACCAGGGTGATGGTTTCTTTGGAGGTCAGGGGAAAATGCCAGGTCATGGTGTCGTCGTGCTGCAGCGTGGGCGGCCGGTTGACGACCACCTCCGTGCGCCGCAGGAGACCGTCCTGGCCTTCGTAGGTGAAGGTCATGCCCGGGTTGCCCGGTTCGATGGGCCGCATCTTCCCGAGCATTTGCAGCTTGTAGCCGCGGACATCGAACATATCGCGGAAGTCAGCATTGATCCGAAGCGAGCATTCGATGTCCACCGGCTCGCTGCCGCAATTCTGGATCCCGATCCGCTCATGCAGCCCGCCGTAGATGAAGCGGCTGCGCCGGATGCTGAGGCTCTGCTGGGGGATCCGCCGCTTGCCCTCGTCGAGGATGAGCACAGGGTTGACCATTTGAAAGGTCGCGACGTAACTCTCGTCGACCGACGCCGAGAGCAAGATGGGCTTCAGCCGGTTCATTCGGAACTCGTAGGCCGAAAGGAAGCGCGTATCCGAAAAGTAGAGACCGAGGCCGCTCGTGTTTCCGGCCGGGATGTCGCCCATCTCATCGGACACCATCATGATCCGGTTCTCTTTCAGAACCACCCGGCCGTCCGACACGGTGCCTATTATAGGTTCGGTTTTTGAGCGCGCCGTCCGCGCGACTACCGTATATGCTGACAATGCCCACGCGTCCCTGATGGCCCTGCCGCTCGTCGCCATCGTCGGCCGCCCCAACGTCGGAAAATCCGCCCTCTTCAACCGGATTCTGGGCGAGCGGCGTGCCATCGTCGACCCGATGGCGGGACTAACTCGTGACCGTCTTTACGCCGAAAGCGAGTGGCGGGGCCGCCGGTTCGTGATTGTCGACACGGCGGGGCTCGTCCTCGGCAAGGACCGCGACGAGGTTCCGGAGCAGCGCGAGCTGCGGCGGCGGATGGAGGAGCAGAGCCGGCTCGCGATCGAGGAGGCCGACGTGGTGCTCTTCGTGCTGGATGTCCGGGAGGGCCTGACCGCGGTTGATCGCGACATCGCGGAACTGTTGCGCAAGTCGCGCACACCGGTGCTGGTGGTGGCGAACAAAGCCGACGGCCGTGGCCGCGAGATCCTCGCGCACGAGTTCTATGAGCTCGGCCTGGGCGACCCGTGGGTGATCTCGGCGCTGCACGGGACGGGCAGCGGCGAGTTGCTGGATGTGGTGGTCGAGCGTCTGCCTCCGGCGCGGCCGGAAGTCGTCGATGCGCAGGTGGCGGGGCGGGTGGCCATCCTGGGGCGGCCCAATGTCGGCAAGTCGTCCCTCCTGAATGCGCTGATCGGTGACGAGCGCAGCCTGGTGACGGCCGTGCCGGGGACGACGCGCGATCCGGTCGACACGACGCTTGATTTTGAAGGGCGGCGGGTGTTGCTGATCGATACAGCCGGCATCCGCCGGCCGGGCCTGACCCGCGGTGTGGAGCAGTACTCGCTGCTGCGAGGGCTGCGGGCGATGGAGCGGGCCGATGTGGGCATCGTTGTGATCGATGCCCGTGATGGCATTACAGCGCAGGATGTCCACATTGCGGGGTATGTCGTCGAGGCCGGCCGCGGCCTGGTGCTGGTGCTGAACAAGTGGGATCTGTTGACTCCGGAAGAGAAGGAGGAAAAGGTGTGGCGGCGGCAGATTCGCGAGCAATTGAGCTTTGCGCCATGGGCGCCGGTGTCGTACGTCTCCGCGAAGACGGGTCAGCGGGTGGCCCAACCCCTGGAGGTCGCGCTCAAGGTGGTGGAGGAGCGTCGGCGTCGGGTCGCGACGCCGGAGCTCAACCGCTGGCTGCGCGCGATGCTCGGGCAGCGGGAGCCGCCGACCCGGAAGGGACGGCGGTTACGGCTGCTCTACGCGACGCAGGCGGAGTCGACCACGCCGACGTTTGTGTTCTTCGTGAACGAGCCGGAGCTGGTTCACTTTTCCTATCGACGATTCCTGGAGACCCAACTTCGTCGGGCGTTTGGATTTGCGGGAACGCCGATCCGGATGGTTTTCAGGAAGCGGGGAGAGGAGTAGCTATCCCTTCCTCCCCGCTTGCGGGGGAGGGCAGGGTGGGGGCATAGAATAGGCGACGCGTCGGGGAGTGGCGCAGCCTGGTAGCGCACTTGAATGGGGTTCAAGGGGCCGCAGGTTCAAATCCTGTCTCCCCGACTCCCCCAGTCGCGCCGCGATCGCGGCGGGCTTTTAGTCCTTCGGAGCCTTCGAGGCGAAGAGGCTGGCGAGATCGCCTTCGTGCCCCGCCAGGAGTTCGTGGACCTCGAGCAGGTCGTCCGCGGTGATGATTGGCGTCAGTCCGACAACCCGCGCATGCAGCTCTAGCTGAAGCTCGAACATTGCCCGGCCGTCCTGCGCGTTCATCTTGCTTGCTCTTTTTCTCTTCTTAGATAGTTGATACCGATACTGTCACTATAGTACGCAGTCATAATGTCCCTTGTCAAGCAGGCTCTATGTCCCGTTCATATAGGAAACGGGCGAGGGGCCGGGTAGGTTTCGGTCCTAGGCGGTGGTCACGGAGCGCCCGCGGCGGATGGTCCGGAAGGCAAGCCCGGCGCCAGTGACGAACAGGAGCCCCCCAATCAGGATCGGACCGACCGAAAGCGGCCAAAAGAGTGGGTTATCGAGATCGTTCTCCGCCAGCCCCAGGAACACCATCAGCAGGACCGAGATCATGCCCAGGGCGGCCGCAACCAGATAGGCGCCCAGCTCGATGTCTGAGGCGAGCGGCACCCGGGTGCTGTACGCGGGGGCCATCAGGCCCGCCCGCACCCCGAAGAAGATCAGGGCAACCAGGGTGAGGCCGGCGGCAGCGGTGAAGATGACCGCCACTACGATCACGGACGTCACCTGGCCCGAAGTGAGCCCACCGAAGAGGTTCATCCAGTCGAGCGACAGGAGCATCGGGCTGAATTCTAGCCCGACGCGGGCGTTCCGGTCGACTCCGACTTCTCTCGCAGCGCCGCATCGACGATCCGCTCTTCCTGTGCCTCGTGCGCGATGGCATACCCCTCACTCGGGCTGGCCCGTTCGGGCCTGCCGACGTAGCGCAGCGTCAACTGCTTTGGCAGGCGCGGCTCCAGCCGGCGTTTGACGTGCCAGTACGCGCCCATGTTCATCGGCTCCTCCTGCACCCAGGTCAGCTGACCAACGTTGGAATATTTTGCGATCAGCGCGAGCACGTCGTCGGTACGGAAAGGTTCCAGCAACTCCATCCGAACGATGGCCAGGTCGTTTGCCTGCGCTCGCAGCGGACTGGCCAGCAGGTCGTAATAGACCTTGCCGGTGCAGAGAATGAGGCGATGAACCTCCTCCCGGCGCTGCTCGGTCTGGGGGTCGTCGATCAGCCGCCGAAAGCCATGCGTCGTCAGATCCTCGAGCCGTGAGAACGATGCCCGCAACCGCAGCAGGCTCTTCGGCGTCATGATGACGAGCGGCCGCGGCCGGCTATGCAGCGCCTGCCGGCGGAGCGCGTGAAAATAATTCGCGGGCGTGCTCGGATAGAACACCCGGATGTTGCCCTCTGCGGCCAGCTGAAGGAACCGCTCCAGGCGCGCGCTCGAATGCTCCGGACCGCCACCCTCATAACCATGGGGGAGGAGCAGGGTCAGACGCGACGGCTGCCCCCATTTAGCCAGCCCCGACACGATGAACTGGTCGACCACGACCTGCGCGCCATTGGTGAAGTCGCCGAATTGCGCCTCCCAGCAAACCAGCGCGTCGGACGCGTCGGCGCTGTAGCCGTACTCGAATCCCAGCGCCGCATACTCCGACAGCGGGCTGTTGTGCAGCTCGAAGGTCGCGCTCGCACCAACCAGGTGCTGAATCGGTGCCCAGCGCTTCTCCTTGCGCGCGTCGTGGAACACCAGGTGGCGCTGGCTGAAGGTCCCGCGCTCGGTGTCCTGGCCGGTGAGACGCACCGGGATACCGCCGGTGATCAAACTCGCCAGCGCGAGCTCCTCGGCTTGCGCCCAGTCGATCTCGCGTTCGGCGAGCGGCGTCCTCCGCCGGTCCATCTGCCTCGCCAGCTTCGGGTGGACGGTAAAGCCGTCCGGTACGGCGAGCAGCTGCCGGTTCAAGGATTCGAGCGCGTCCGCGGACACCACGGTCTTGATGTCGGGCTCGGGGGTGGCGTCCATCGGCGGGCGGCTGACCTCTGGAGCGTGGGCCGCGCTCGCTTTCACGTTCTGGTGCGCGCTCGACAGCCGAGCCTCCGCGGCATCACCCCGCGCCCTCGCGTCGTCGGCGCTCAGCAATCCCTCCTCGATCAATTGGGCGGCGAAAATCTCGCGCACGGTCGGATGCTCATGGATGGCCTCGTACATCTGCGGTTGGGTGTAAGCGGGCTCGTCCGTTTCGTTGTGGCCGAATCGCCGATAGCCGATCAGGTCGATGACGACGTCGCGGCCGAACTTCTGTCGGAAGGCGGTCGCCAGCCGAACCGCGCTGACGCACGCCGTGATGTCGTCGGCGTTGACATGGATGATCGGCAGATCGAAGCCTTTAGCGACATCTGACGCATACCGCGTGGAGCGGCCCTCGTCCGGATCGGTCGTGAAGCCCAGCTGGTTGTTCGCGATGACGTGCAACGTGCCTCCGGTGGTGTAGCCCTCCAGCTTGGATAGGTTGAGGACTTCGGCCACCACGCCCTGGGCCGGAAAGGCCGCGTCGCCGTGGATCAAGATCGGGACCGTGCCGCTCCGGTCGAAATGCGGCGCTGGTCCCTTGCGCCGGGTCTGTTCAGCACGGGTCCAGCCCTCGACGACTGGATCAACCGCTTCCAGGTGGCTGGGGTTGGCAAGGAGCGTGACCGAGACCTGCTTGCCATTCGGCGTGACGTACGTGCCTTCCGCCTCGGCGTGGTACTTGACGTCACCGGTCACGTCCGTGCCAGCCACCAGCCGATCTTTGCTCTGCTCGAACTCGACCAGGATCGATTCATAGGTCCGGTTCACCACATGCGCGATCACACTGAGGCGGCCCCGGTGCGCCATTCCCATGACGACATGTCGGGTGCCGTTGTCCGAGAGCAGTTGCAACGTCTCCTCCAGCATGACGATCATCGAGTCCAGGCCTTCGATCGAAAAGGTCTTCTGCCCGAGGAAGGTCCGCCGCAGGTAGCGGTCCATTGCCTCGACCTTCGTGAGCCGTCCCAACAGCTGCAACTTGCGTTCCGGACTAAGCGGTTGGCGATACCGGCCCGACTCGATACGCTCGCGTAACCAATTGCGTTGCTCGTGGCTCGAGATGTGCTCGATCTCATACGCGATCGTGGAGCAGTAGGTCTCGCGCAGATGCACCAGCACCTCGGCGAGGTTTTCACCAGGAACGCGCACCCGCAGCACGCCGGCGGGGACCGCCTCGAGCAATTGCGGCGTGAGGCCATGATTGACCGGATCCAGCGAGGGATCGCCCGGCGGCGCGCTCCCCAGCGGATCGAGCCGGGCGGCGAGGTGGCCGTGGCTCCGATAGGCGGCGACGAGCGCCATGCCGGCTGCCACCGAGCGCAAGAGTTCCGCTTCGGCCGTGGTGGGCGCCGCGACGGCAGCTTCCGTCGCCGCCGGGCGCGGCGCCCCGCTGATGCCGGCCGGCGCCGCGACGTGCATTGAGTCGAAGACGGATTCGTAAAACCCATCCGTCCCCGATAGCAGTTCGTCGACGCGGCGCAGGTACTCGCCCGATTCGGCGCCCTGGATGACGCGATGGTCGTAGGTGCTGGTCATCGTCATCACCTTGGATACGCCGAGCTGGCGCAGCCCGCCTTCCGCGATGGCGGAGAACTCCGGTGGATATCCGATCGCACCGGTGGCGACGATCGTGCCCTGACCCTTCATCAGCCGGGGCACCGACGCCACGGTCCCGATGCCGCCCGGGTTGGTGAGCACGATGGTGGCGCCACTCAGGTCATCGGCGGCCAGCTTTCCCGTGCGGGCTTTCGAGACCAGCGTTTCGTATTGATTGCGGAACGCCGCAAAATCCAGCCGGTCCGCATCGCGAATCACCGGCACCAGCAGCATCCGGCTGCCGTCCTGCCGCTGCACGTCGACCGCCAGCCCCAGGTGGATGCCGCGGGCCACCCGAGTGGGCGTGCCGTCGATCCGCTCGAATGTCACCGCCATCGAGGGAACGTCCTTCACCGCGCGCACGACCGCAAAAGCGATCAGGTGCGTGTACGAAACCTTCTCCGGCCGCCCCGCGGCCTGGATCGCTTGATTGAGCTGCCGCCGTCGCTGGTCGAGCAGGTCGACCCGCACCGTGCGAAAGCTGGTCGCGGTGGGCACCTCACGGCTCTCCTCCATGTACTTGACCAGGGCCGCGGCGGCGCCCCGCAGCGGGATCGATCCGGTTGGCGACTGGGCCGGGGACGGTGGGGTGGGCGCCTGCTGTGTAGCAGCCTTCTGTGTAGCAGCCTTCTGTGTAGCAGTCTGCTGTCGCTCGATGGCCTCGGCGACGTCGCGTCGACGGATCGATCCGCCTGGCCCGCTGCCCTTGACGGTCGCCAAATCGATGCCCTTTGCTCGGGCGAGCAGTTCGGCGCCCTCGGTTATCTCCACTTTGGCGGCTGCCTGGCCACCATTTGGCGCGGGAGGTGCGGGCGCCGTCGATTTCCCTTCACCGCTCGGCGGGGAAGGTGCAGGCGCCGTCGTTTTCCCCCCGCTCGCGGGGGAGGGCAGGGTAGGAGCCTTGTCACCGTCGGTGCCAATCTCGATCTCCGCAAGCGGGGCGCCGACCGTTATCGTTTGGCCTGCCTCCGCGAGGATCTTCAGCAGTTTGCCGCTGGCGGGCGCCGGGATTTCAGCGTCAACCTTGTCCGTGGTGACCTCAACCAGCGCTTCGCCTTCTCGCACCGAGTCGCCCGGCTGCTTCAGCCACTTGGCGACGGTCCCCTCGGTGACCGACTCACCCATCTCGGGCAGGGTGACCTGCATGGTCGACTGGGGCACGACGAGATTCTACCCACTAAACTTGGCTGCGAATATGAGCTTCAAGGCGAAGTTACGCGCCAGTGAAGATGTCACCGGCTCGCTCCTTTGCCTCGGCCTCGATCCTGAGCCGGATCTGCTTCCGCCGTCGGTCGAGCGCTCGCCCGCCGGCGTCGCGCGATTCATCCGGACGATGGTGGATGCGGTCGGCGACGCGGTGTCATCGTACAAGCTGAACCTCGCGTTCTACGAGCGATGGGGGAGGGAGGCGAGCTGGCTGCTCGACCAGGCGCTGGGTGACTTGCCGAAAGATCGCCCCGTCATTCTCGACGCCAAGCGCGGCGACGTCGGCAGCACGGCTCAAGCCTATGCGCACGCGATCTTCGAGGCCTGGGGCGGCGACGCCGTCACCGTGCATGCGTACCTCGGATACGACTCGGTCGCACCCTTCCTGACGCACAAGGACAAGGAGGTCTTCATCGTTTGTCGCACCTCGAATCCAGGGGCGGCGGAGTTCCAGCACCTGCGTAGCGATGGCGAGGCGCTTTACCGTCACGTCGCTCGAGCCGCCGTCCGCTGGGACCGCCATGGCAACATCGGCCTGGTGGTCGGCGCCACGGCTCCGGCGGAGCTGCGCGACGTGCGGCAGATTGCGGGCGACCGCTTGCTGCTCGTCCCGGGGATCGGCGCGCAGGGAGCCGATCTGTCCGCCGCGGTGCGAGCCGCCCTCCGAGCGGATGGACGGGGCGCCATCATCCCCCTCTCACGAGGCATCCTGTTTGCATCCATGGGCGATGACTACGCCGAGGCTGCGCGCGCGGCGGCGGTGCGCTATCGAGACGCCATCAACGCGCTGAGGCCGGAGCCCGCGACGGCGCGCGGCTAACCCGTGTCCGGCATCGTCGCCGGCGCGCTGACCGCGCATCCGCCCGTCCTGTTGCCGGAGGTCGGTGGTACCGAGTCCCAGCGGGTGCGGGCCACGGCGCACGCGATGCACGAGCTTGATCGCCTCCTGGCGGCGACCAACGCCTCAGTGGCGATCGTGATCTCGCCCCACAGCCCAGCGAGCATGACTTCCCTTCCGGTCCGACACGCCACCCGAGTGGCGGGTGACCTCGCGCGTTTCCGTGCCCCCCACGTTCGGGTCGAAGCCGACGTCGATCTCGAGCTGGCTACGACGCTCGTGGCCGACGGCCGGCGTGCCGGGTTCGACCTGACCTGGGCGGAGGACAGCGAGCTCGACCATGGCGTCGTCGTTCCCCTTCGTCTGCTGCCGCTGACGATGACCCACATGCGATGCGTCTTCCTCGGCGTCAGCGGCTGGCCGCTGCCCCGGTTTGTCGAGTTTGGCAGTTGGCTCCAGGGCCGGTTGCAGGATCGAACGGCCATCCTGATCGCCTCGGGCGACCTGTCGCACCGGCTGACGCCGGATGCGCCCTACGGCTTTCGACCGGAAGGCCCGGTTTTCGATCGCACCGTGATCGATGCGCTTCGTGGTGATGAGTGGCAGCAGATCGAAGGCATGGATCCAGATCTCGTCGAGGAGGCTGGCGAGTGTGGGTTGCGCCCGCTTG
>VBJI01000201.1 GCA_005880875.1 Chloroflexota bacterium | reverse complement strand
GATCAATCGGACCAAGACGTTGCCACAGCGACTCGCCCTGCTCCGCAAACTGCGACCCACCCAGATCGTTCCCGAGACGCCCCGCAACGCCGAGCCGCGCACCGGGATGTCGATGGGTGAACATGCCGCCATCACGGCCCGCGAGTGGGAGATCAGCCGCGAGCAGCAGGACCAGTTCGCCGTCTCGAGTCACCGCCATCTCGCCGCCGCCTGGAACCGCGGCTTCTTCGACGACCTGGTCACGCCCTATCTGGGATTGCAGCGTGACCAGAACCTGCGGCCCGACGCCAGCGTCGAATCTCTCGCGCGGCTTCGGCCGGTGTTCGGCAAAGATGGCGCCGCCACCATGACCGCCGGAAACTCGACCCCACTGTCCGACGGCGCCGCGGCCGTTCTCCTCAGCACCGATGAATGGGCGAAGGAGCGCCGGCTTCCCATCCTCGCGCACCTGGTCGACGCCGAGACCGCGGCCGTCGACTACGTCCACGGCGGGGAGGGGCTCTTGATGGCCCCCGCCTACGCGGTCCCTCGGCTGCTCGAACGCAACAAGCTGGCGCTCCAGGATTTTGACTTCTACGAGATCCACGAGGCCTTCGCGTCGACCGTGCTGGCGACGCTCAAAGCCTGGGAGGATCCGAAGTATTCGAAGGAACGCCTCGGCCTCTCCAAACCGCTGGGTCCGATCGATCGTGATCGTCTCAACGTCAACGGCTCCTCGCTGGCGGCGGGGCATCCCTTCGCCGCGACGGGCGGGCGTATCGTCGCGACGCTCGCCAAGCTGCTGGCCGAAAAGGGATCGGGGCGGGGCTTGATTTCGATCTGCGCCGCCGGCGGCCAGGGGGTCGTCGCCATCCTCGAAGCCGCGTGAAGCTCAAGATCCCCGGCGTTCCGCAGGCGACCGTGCTCCGACGCTATACACCCGGCCAGCCGCTGGTTGATGGACCGGTGCTGTCTCTCCCTCCAGGCGGGGCGATTGCGGAGGGCCTTTCGAAAATCCTGGAACGCGCCGGTGTTTCGGGATCAGGGGAGAGCCAGGGTGGGGCCTCCCAACGCTGGGCCGCCATCATCTTTGATGCGACGGGCATCCGCGATGTCGCCGGGCTTTCGACGCTGCATGGCTCGATCGCGCCGGCGTTCCGATATCTGCGACCTTCCGGACGCTTGATCATCTTCGGAACGCCGCCTGAGGATTCGGCGGAGCCCGAGCGGGCCGCGGCGCAGCGCGCCCTCGACGGATTCGTTCGCTCCGCCGGCAAGGAAGCGCGCCTGGGAACCACGGCCAACCTCGTTTATGTGGCGGACGGCGCCGAGAGCGGTCTCGAGTCGACGCTGCGCTTCTTTCTATCGGGCCGCTCCGCGTACGTCGACGGCCAGGTCGTCCGCCTGCGGGCCGCGAAACCGACGCCAACGGCGGACTGGGCGCATCCGCTCAAGGGCCGGGTGGCGGTGGTCACCGGCGCCGCCCGCGGGATCGGCGCGGCCATCGCCGAGATTCTCGCCCGCGATGGCGCGCAGGTTGTCGTGATGGATATGCCGGCGCAGGGGGCGGCACTGGCGGAGGTCGCCAATCGCGTCGGCGGCACCGCGTTCCAGGTCGATATCACCTCGAAGGAGGCTCCAGCCCACATCGGCGCCTACCTCACCGATCGACATGAGGGCGCGGACATCTTCGTCCATAACGCCGGCATCACCCGCGACCGGTCGCTGGTCAACATGCCGGCCGACCAGTGGGCGAGCGTGCTGGCCGTCAACCTCGATGCCCAGCTGCGCATCAATGACGCCCTGCTCCATGAGAACGTGCTCCATCCCGGCAGCCGGGTGATTTGCATTTCCTCGACCAGCGGCATCGCCGGCAATCGCGGCCAGACGAACTACGCCGCGAGCAAAGCCGGCATCATCGGCATGGTGCAGGCGATGGCGCCCGAGATGGCCAGGCGAGAGATGACGATCAACGCGGTGGCGCCCGGCTTCATCGAGACCGCCATGACGAAGGCGATGCCGTTCGCGACCCGCGAGATCGGGCGGCGGATCAACAGCTTGAACCAGGGCGGACTCCCGGTGGACGTTGCCGAGACGGTCGCCTGGCTCGGTCAGCCAGGAACCGGCGGCGTCAACGGCGAGGTCATCCGCGTCTGCGGCCAGAGCATCCTGGGCGCATGAGCGTTCGTCAGATCGACCAGCCGCCGAAGCTCGGACGTCTCTACGCGAGAGCCGCGGTCACCGCGCGGGGCCGCCATGGCGATCGGCTGCCCGACGTCGCCATCGAGCGTCGCGACGTCGCCGTCGACCGCGACCGCCTGGCCGGCTATGCCGATGTGTGCGGGTTCCGCCATTCCGATCTGCTGCCGGCGACCTACCCGCACGTGCTCGCCTTTCCGCTCGCGGTCTCGCTGATGGTCGATCCCACGTTTCCGTTTCCCCTCCCGGGCCTGGTGCACGTGGCCAATCGCATCAGCCAGTCGCGCGCGTTGGGCACCGACGAGCGCCTCGATCTCCGGGTTCACGCCGCCGAGCTGCGCGATCACCAGCGGGGGCGTCAGTTCGACATGATCACCGAGGTAACGGTCGCCGGTGAACCCGTCTGGACGGAAGCCAGCACCTACTTGCGTCGTGAGCGAACGAAACCTTCAGAATCTCGTTCCCCCCATCAGTCTCATTCCTCCTCCCCTGCCCA
>VBJI01000064.1 GCA_005880875.1 Chloroflexota bacterium | reverse complement strand
GACCTGCGAGGCAAGCCCGGAGATATCGTCGCCGTTGGGGTCGAGGACGCTCTCTCGCGGCTCCGGCCCGCGAGCGGTGGCGGGCTTCCGCGATCTGGTCGCTTTCGTCGGGACTTTCTTCGTCGACTTCTTCGCTGCGGCCATATCCGAAAGACTACGGTTTCAGGCAGCCGACCCACCACCCAGGGAGCTTGAAATTGGAGCCCACATCCAGATTTGAACTGGAGACCTTCGCCTTACCAAGGCGACGCTCTACCACCTGAGCTATGTGGGCTCTGGTATTGGGCAGAGGAGGATTCGAACCCCCGAAGGCGCTAGGCCAACTGATCTACAGTCAGTCCCGTTTGACCGCTTCGGTATCTGCCCGACCGCGTGATTTTACCGACAATGGCCGGATCGGGAAACCCCAAGCGGCGAGCCTATTGGCCCTTCGCGGCCAACCGATCCTGCAGCAGGAAGAGACCGGTCATACGAAAGACAAAATACAGGCCCATCGAGGTGACCGCCCAGGCCACCAGGGCCAGGACCAGCGCTACCGCCGGGTTCCAGGGCAGCAGCAGCATCGCCGTGAGGGCAAAAGCCGCCAGCCCCAATGCCCCGAACACGCCACCGCTGGCATCCGCCCAGGCCTTGGTCGTTCCCTCCTTCTTTTCGATCAGCGTCAGGCTTGCCGGCAGAATCGCGGGGAAGGCCAGAAAGAGGCCGCCGAACTTGGGGCCAACGACCATTCCCGCGACGGCGGCGATGAGCGCGATACCGGTCCCAAAGACAAAGCGAATCCCAAGGTCGCTGCGCGTGACGGACCGGATCTTCGACCACTCAAAGCCGACCGGCTCGCGGTCGTCGCGCAGCAGGAGCTCGCCTTCCACCGGTCAGCGACCGAGCATCAGGTAAAGGCCCCCGGCGACCATTAGCCAGGCCAGCCACGACAGGATCGAACCGAGCAAGGCGTGGAGGCGATCGATGAGGTAGAGCGAGGCGAGGCAGTAGGCGATCATCCCGGCGCTGCCGATCAGCATTCCGCGGGCATAGGGAACGGTTCCGGCGCTGCCCTTGAGCAGCACGGTCATCAGCAGGCTCGCGACCGCGACCGAGGGCGCGGCCGAAAATAGGCCGGCGAACCGCTTTGGGTGGCCGGCCTCGCCTATGAGTGAGAACGCCACTACGGCGACGCCCCCCAGCAGGCCCTTGAAGCCGCCGACCCATATTGACATGCTACAATCCTAGTATCAGATTAAACGTATATGCCACTACCATTAAAGTACACCCTATACAACAACACAGGAAGGGAGGATAAAGATGCCACGCGGTGCCAGTCCGAAGCGAGAACGACAGTACAAACACATTAAGGAAAGCGCCAAGAGATCTGGCCGATACGGTGGCCGGGCTGAGGAAGTTGCGGCCCGGACCGTCAACAAGATCCGTCGCGAGAAAGGGGAGACCAAGTCGCGCGCCGGCGGCTCCCGGACCAAGTCGCGCGCCGGGGGCTCCCGGACGAAGTCGCGCGCCGGCCGCCCACGCACCAAGGCTCGCGCCGGCGGCTCCCGGACCAGGTCTCGCCGGCCATCGGCATCACGCTCGCGCCGGGTGTCAGATGGCCGGGGCTTCGCGGGTATGACCGACGCCCGCCAGCGAGCCATCGCGGCTGAGGGCGGTCGCGCGGCGCACCAGCGCGGAACGGCGCACGAGTTTTCCAGGGCGGAGGCCCGTCAGGCGGGGCAGAAAGGCGGCGAGGCTGTCAGCAAGAACCGCAGTCACATGGCCGAGATCGGCCGCCGGGGAGGCGAGCGCTAGAGCCGACTAGACTTGGCGCATGGCCACGACGGTCGAGCGCCCTTCGCCGGCGCCGCCGGTCGTGAGCGTGCCCGATCGGTTCAACATCGCCGACTATCTCGTCGATCGTCATCTCCGGGAGGGCCGTGGCGGCCGAACCGCCATCATCTGCGGTGACGAGTCGATCACGTATGCGCAGGTCGCGGACCGGTCCAACCAGCTGGCCAACGGCCTCCGCTCGCTGGGGGTCCGTCGCGAGGAGCGGGTGCTGCTGCTCCTCCTCGACACTCCGGCATTTGTTTACAGTTTTTTTGGCGCCCAGAAGATGGGCGCCGTGCCGATCCCGACGAACACGCTGCTGAAGAGTCAGGACTACCGCTACCTGCTCAACGACTCGCGGGCGCGGGTCGCCATCGTCAGCGAAGCCCTCCTGCCGCAACTGGCGGCCACTCCGCGGCGCGAACTGCCGTATCTCGAGCACATCGTCGTCGACGACGTGGCGTCCTCCGATCTCGTTGGGTTCAGCCGGCTGCTGGATTTTCCGTCCGAGCTCGAGGCCGAGGAAACGAGCAAGGACGATGCCGCCTTCTGGCTCTATTCATCGGGAACGACCGGGTTCCCGAAGGGCGCCGTTCACCTCCACCACGACATCGTCCATACGGTGATCTGCTATGCGCAGGAAGTCCTTGGCATCACCGAGGCGGATCGGACCTTCTCCGTGGCGAAGCTCTTCTTCGCCTACGGGCTGGGTAATGCGCTGACCTTCCCGTTTGCGGTCGGGGCGACGACGATCCTCTGGCCGGGGCCGCCGACCCCGCCGAATGTCTACGCCCAGATCGAGCGGTACAAGCCGACGCTCTTCTACTCGGTGCCGACGAATTACGGGCAGCTGCTGGCTCATCGACGGGAGAGCGCAGATTTCGACCTGGGGAGCATTCGGCAGGCGGTCTCCGCGGGGGAGGCGCTACCAAAGGCGCTCTACGACCGATTTAAAGAGCGGTTCGGCGTCGAGATCCTCGACGGGATCGGCAGCACCGAGATCCTCCATATCTTCATCTCCAATCGCCCCGGCCGGGTGCGACCCGGCTCGGCCGGGCAGCTGGTGCCCGGCTACGAGGCGCGCATCGTCGACGAATCAGGGGCCGATGTTGCGGACGGAACCGTTGGCAACCTCCTGATCAAGGGCGACAGTACCTGCGCCTACTACTGGAACAAGCACGAGCGGACCAAGAGCACCATCGAGGGCCACTGGATCCGGACCGGCGACAAGTTCTACCGCGACCCCGATGGTTACTACTGGTATGCAGGCCGCGCCGACGACATGCTCAAGGTCGGCGGCATCTGGGTCAGCCCGGTCGAGATCGAGAACACGCTCGTCGAACACCCAGCGGTGCAGGAGGCGGGCGTGATCGGGCGGCGTGACGCCGACAGCCTCGAGAAACCGATGGCCTACGTCGTGCTGGCGGCTGGCTCTTCGCCGTCGCCCGAGCTGGCCCGTGAGCTGCAGGACTTTGTCCGCTCGAAGATCGCGGAGTACAAACGGCCTCGCTGGATCGAGTTCGTCGAGGCCCTGCCCAAAACGGCCACCGGCAAGACGCAGCGCTTCAAGCTACGCGAGACGGCCGCCTCAGAGCCGGTCTAGGGCGGCGTAGTACCAGCCGACCGCTGGGAGGAACCGGGGGTGCTGACGGTAAAAGGGCACGGTGGGAAACGGCCGCTGCCAGGGCACCGGTAGGTCGGCGCCCGCGATCCAGTCTGCAGCCATCTGGCCGAAGTAGGTCGACATCGCCACTCCGGTTCCGCAGTAACCGAGCGCATAGGTCACGCCCTTCATGCGGCCGATGTGGGGCATCCGATCAAACGTGAATCCGACCTGACCGCCCCAGGCGTGTTCGACCTTGACGCCGATGAGCTGGGGGTGGACGCGAACCATAGCCGTATAGAGCCAGTCGCGCGCTTTCGCGATCGTCGTGGGAGCGAAGCTCGCGCGGCCGCCGAACAGCATCCGGTTGTCCGCGCTAAGCCGCCAGTAATACAGGAAGTTCTTGGTATCGAACAGCATGCGTCGATGCGGGATCGCGCTGACGGCCAGCCCGGCTGACAACGGTTCGGTGGCAATGATGTAGCTGCCGATGGGGATGACCCGACGCTGCAGTGGAGGCAGCAGGCCGTCGGTGTATCCGTTGGTGGCGAGAAGCACCTCGCGAGTCCGGACCTGGCCGCGCGGAGTGGTGACGAGGAAGCCGCCCTGCGGTCGCGATTCGATTGCTGTGGCGGGGGCGTGTTCGAAGAGGTGGGCGCCCCGATCGCGAGCCAGGCCAGTGAGGCCGGCGAAGTATTTCGCGGGATGCAGGCCACCGCTGCGTTCGACCAGCAGCCCGCCATGGTACTCGGAGGTGCCAACCTCCGAAGCCAGGTCGATGCGGGGAATGACGCGAGCCGGAACTCCGAACTCGGATGTCAGAACATGCGCCTCGTCGTCGAGGGCCTGCCGGTGGCCCGGTTTGAACGCAAGCGAGAGATGACCGGAGCGGGAATAGTCGCAGGCGATCTGATTGGTTGCGATCGTCTGCTCGACCAGTGCGAACGCGTCCAGGGTTGCCTGGTAGAGGGCCCGACCTCGTTCGCCGAATCGGCGCAGCAAGGTGGCCGCGCTGAGCTTGAAGCCTGGGTGCACCATGCCACCATTGCGGCTGCTTGCCCCCGATCCGAGCTCGTTCTTCTCGAGGAGCGCGACGGCGCGGCCGTGCCAGGCCAGTCGAGCCGCGGCCATCACGCCGGTGTATCCGCCACCCACGATCACGACATCGACGTCGGTTGGAAGCCGAGGCATCTCCCGCCCCCGCGCGCGGGAGAGGGTCAGGGTGGGGGCATCCCTCCACCAGTACGGCTCCTCGCTATATCCCGGAGCGAGGGGGGTGGCGGTTACTCCTCGACCTTCACGCCGTGCCAGAACGCCACGTAATCCCTGATCTCGGCCGCCGCCGGCTTGGGGGAGGGGTAGAACCAGGCCGCGTCCTTGTTCGTCTGCCCGTCGACGGCCACGTTGTAGTAGCTGGCCTCGCCCTTCCAGGGACAGATCGTGTGGGTTGCGCTCGGCTGGAACAGCTCGCGCTTGACCGCGTCCGGCGGAAAGTAATGGTTGCCTTCCACGACGATCGTCTTCTCGCTCTCGGCCAGGGTCGCGCCATTCCACACTGCTTTCATCGCCCTAGAACAACCTCCTTCCGCTACAAGCTTATTCCCCCGGCGGCGGCGGGGAGTACCTGGCGGTGGGCGTCGAGCGTGTAGACGTTGTATGCGTGGCGAATGACCGGTTGGGCGACGTTGCGCACTGGGATCCCGGCTGGAGTTCGACCCTTCTCGGTGCCGTGATGGGCGTGGCCGTGCAGAACGAGATCTGCGCCGGCGTTATCGACGGCCTCCGCCATCAGGTAGCTCCCGAGGAAAGGATAGATCTCCAGTCGCTCACCTTCCAGCGTCGCCTCGATCGGCGAATAGTGCAGCAGCGCGATTCGCAGCTCGGCGTCCAACGCCGTTAATGCTTGTTCGAGCCGATCCGACAGCATCTTGGTGTGACCCACGAACGCCTTCATCTCAGGCTCGCCGAAGTCGCTGCCATGGGCGCCTCGAAAACCGCCGCCGAACCCCTTCGTGCCCGCAATACCGACGCGGACGCCATCGACGTCCAGGGCGATCGCGTCTCCCTCGAGGACCTTGACACCGGCCTGTTCCAGCACCCGGCGGACCTGGTCCTCGCGATTGGCGTGATAGTCGTGATTGCCGAGAACGGCGACCACCGGGATCGGGAGTCCGCGCACCTGATCGGCAAGGACTCGGACCTCTTCCGGTCCGCCACAGCGCGTCAGGTCACCGGCCAGCAGCAGGATGTCGGCACGATCGGGGATGTGCTCGAGGCTGGTCCGCAGGATGTCCTGGGAGCCCGCGCCATAATGAAGATCGCCGACGGCCGCGATCCGGATCATGATACCGACTCCTCGCCGTCGGGCTCGGCGGCAGAGACGACCGTCGTCTCGTTCACGATCTCGTACCCGGGAAGCAGCTCGCTGGCCACCTCCGTGATGGTCCGGCGCAGCTCGGGCGTCGCGACATTCCCGCCCAGCATCACGCGATGCTCCGTCACTTCAACCTTGAGGTCCTGTTCCGCGACGCGAGGGTCATGGATCAGTTTTTCCCGGATGTGCTCCGGCAGATAGTCGGGTCGCTTTTCCGTCATTGCCGGTAGACCTCCTCATAAAGACGGCCGATGACCCAGGACGGAACCAGGATGTCGCTGGATTGCGCATAGATCAGTAAGGCCAGGATCCGGCGAGCCCCGACCCGGGCGCGGCGCAGCAGATAGTCCCAGTCGAGGTCGGCCCGGCCGAGGATGGCCAGCGCGTCGAACCAGTGCCGGGAGGTTTCCTCCTGATGGACGATCCCCTTGATGACGATCTGGTCTTCTGCGCTTGGGATGCGGAGCCGCAGGTCGTCATAGTCGCGCTCGATCGACCGGTTCAGCATGTCGTCGTCGAGGTAGATGCCTCCCATCACCATAAAGATGATGTCGACCAAGACCTCACGCTTGAATGCCTTGTAGATCCAGACCGGGTCCGTCTCCTCGGTGCTGAAACCGGCCGTCCGAAGCACGGCCAGGACATCGCGCGCGTCGTCGGGCCGGACCAGCAGATCGATATCGTGGGTCCAGCGCGGACGCCCGACCAGCGACGAGGCCAGGCCGCCCAGCACCAGGAAGCGATAGCCGGCCTGGCCGACCGTCTCCACCGCCTCGCGCAGGACACCGGCGAACGCTTCCTCGGCATCCGCCTCCTGGCGCCTGACTTTCAGGATGTCACGCTTCGCGATAGTCGCATTATCCTCCCTCGCACGCGGCGGAGGGCTGGGGGAGGGCCTTACGACTTCGGAATTGCTTTCTTCGGGTCGATGAATGGCTTGGGCACGACGCGAGCGACGCGATCCCCCCAGGGGGTCGCGACCGTCAGGCTGGTTCGCAGCTCGGCCAGCGCCACCGGCAGCATCGCGTACCCGATGTTCTTCTTCAACCGCGGCGAGTGGATCGCGGAGGTGACCTGGCCAACCGGCTTACCGCCCTCGCTGACCACCCACTTGGTGTCGTTGAACTGGATCGGCGCCCCCTCGATCTCGATCCCGGCGATTTTTCGCGCCACCCCCTCGGCTTTGATCCGTTGCAAGGCCCTCCGGCCGACAAAGTCATCCGCTTTGTTCAGGTCGACCGTCCAGCCCAGCCCGACCTCGTACGGATTGTCAGCAAGCGTCATATCGGCGCCGTAGTTGAGGATGCCGGCCTCGATGCGGCGGATGTCCGACGGGCCGGTCGGCCGGATCTGGTAGGGCTTGCCGGCCCGCATCACCCGCTCCCAGAGATCATCGCCACGCCGGCCGTCACGCAGGTAGATCTCGTAGCCAATCTCGCCCGTCCAGCCGGTGCGGGTGACGAGGACGGGGATGGAGTCCAGGGTTGCTTCGCTGAAGGCGTAATAGGGCATCGAGGAGACCCGCTCGCCGAACAGGTCGGCGACCAGCGGCTTCGACTTCGGACCCTGTAGTTGGAGCGGCCAGACATCGGGCTCCTCGATCTCGACATCGAGGCCGCTGCTGATGGCGATGCCTTTGGCCCAGAGGAGGACGTCGCTATCGGCGAGCGACAGCCAGAACCGGTCTTTCGCGAGGCGCACCAGCACCGGGTCATTGATGATGCCGCCGTCGTCGGCCGTGATCAGGACGTACTTCCCCTGGCCGACCGCGCATTCCGACAGATCGCGGGGCGTGAGTCGCTGGGTCAGCCGGTAGGCGTCCGGGCCGCTGATCTCGACCTGGCGCTCGACGCCGACGTCCCAGATCGCCACGTTGTCGATCAGGTGCCAGTACTCGGTGACCGGGTCGTCGTAGAAGCTGGGCAGGAACGTGTGGTTGTAGACGGTATAGGCCCGGCAACCGTAGCGCTGGGTGGCATCGAAATAGGGTGACCGGCGGAGTCGGGCGCCGCGCTGGATCAGCCCCATATCGAAGGGCGTCACGACCATGCGCAGATGTTAGGCTCCCTGGTCAGCCTGACTCGACCAGAGGTAGGCGGCCGACTGGCCGCTGATATAGAGGAAGGCGATCACGGCCAGCGCCAGCCGCAGATACCAGCTGACGTGCGGCGTCCCGACCACGATCAGGACGGCCGCAAGAAGACCGCCGCCAACCGGAATCAGCCAGCGCCAGCGCCATTTCATACGAGATTCATTCCCAGGCGGTCCGGCGAAGCAAACCCACGAGGTTGCGCGAGTTGCGGCTTGACCACCGGGCTTGCCCCGGCCTAAACTGACGATCTTCCATTCCTGAGTTTGTAGATCGAGATAGTCAACTTTGGACACAACCAGCCAGCTGCCCGTTTACGATCGCACGGCGCGCAAAGCGCACCAGTGGACGATGGTTGTCCTGGTGGCGGTCGGGCTCATCCTGCAGGGAACCGCGGGCGGCCTGCTGGTCGCGATCGCCGGCGCGATCATGCTCGCCGGCCGGTTCTGGTGGCCCGCCGACGCCGTCCGCCAGCTGGTCTGGCGCGTCCTGGAGCCGGCGGGCGTCCTGAAACGCGACGACGTCCACGAAGACCATGAAACCCGTCGCATCGCCCGCGCGATCGGCGGGACGCTCTGGCTGGTCGCGGCCGGCCTGATTCTGGCGGGCTACGCGGTGCTCGGCTGGGTGATCAGCGTGCCGATTGCGGCGATGGTGGCGCTGGATGCGAGCCTCAACTTCTGCGCCCTTTGTTTTGTGGTGGCGCAGCTCGATCAGCGCGGGATCCTCCGACGCGCTTAAGGCGATGATCGAACGCGCCCTGGTCCTCGCCAGCATCGCCGTCTCACTCGTGGTTATCGTCGTGCTGACGCGGGCCTGGTCGAGGAACCGCCTCATCGGCCTGCGGGCTCAGGGGCAGGAACGGTTGTGGTCGGCGCTCGGCGTGACGCCCGACGGGCGCCCCTCGCTCGTCGTCTTCTCGACGCCGAGCTGCACCACCTGTCGGACGGTCCAGTATCCGGCGGTCGAGGCGGTGGCCGGCCGCTTCGGGTCCGCGCTGCGGGTCGTGAAAGTTGACCTGGCTCAGCGGCCCGCCATCGGGCAGGCGTTCCAGGTGATGACCGCCCCGACAACGGTCGTGCTCGCCGCCGACGGCCGGGTCGGCAGCTTCAATCACGGGTTCGCTCCGGCCGATCAGCTCTCCGCGCAGCTCAGCGCACTCGGCGTCTCGCCAGCGTCGCCGCGGTAACCGGCGCCGCCAGGGCAACCAATTCTCGCGGGACCTGGGTGGCGCGGCCGTCGCTCAAACGAACCCACACCCACTCCGTGAGCACCTCCGCAAACAGCTCACCGTCCGTCGCGTGGCGGATGGTGGTTCGGCGCACGCCGCGGGCACCTCGCACCAGCTCGACCTTCACCGTCAGCTCGACCTCGTCGCCGTAGACCGCCGGCCGCTGATAGGTGATCTCCGTGCGGCGGATCACCCAGCCGCCGCCGTGGCGCTCCGACCAGTCTCGACCGTAGCCCGCGGCCTCAGCATGGGCGGTGGCGATCTCCTCGGCCCAGCTGAGGTAGACGGCATTGTTCACGTGACCGCGGCTGTCCAGTTCGTAGCCGCGCACCGGCCAGCGCATCGTGAACTCCAGCGGGTCGGCTGGAGGCATCTCGTCAGTCATGCGTCTAGTTTGGCGCCTCGCTATTCCGGTTCGGCGCAAGCTCGCGCCGAAACAGACGTTCCAACCGTATGGGCCGCAGCACGGCTGACCGGGTCGAGTCTGCGCTTCGGCGCGCTGATGCCACGCTCGAGGGCTGGTTCCGGCGCGGCGCCGGCGTTCTTCGGCGGCAGGTCAACCGATTCCAGGGTCGCCTCAAGCAGGTGAGCACCGGGCTCGAGCAACTCGAAAAGGAGCGGAAGCCCGCGGCGGTAAAGCGCTCTCCACGGCCCGCTGCGACGAAACGGGCAACCCGCCCCCGCAAGCCGAAGAAAGCCGCCTGACTTCGCCCCCCGGCCCTCGCCGGCTTCGCGCTTACGCCAGGTTGTGCTCCACCGCGTATCTCGTGGCGGCGCTTCGCGATTTGATGCCCAGCTTCGCGTAGATCGACCGGAGGTGGGCATCGACCGTACGGATACTCAGGCCGAGTCGCTCGGCAGTCTGCCGATTCGTCATGCCGGCCGCTACCAGCCGAAGGATCTCCACCTCGCGCAGCGTCAGGCCATCGGCCCGGCCGAGCCTAGGCACGGGCCATGAAAGGCGTCCATTGCGCTCCCAACCGGGTTATGAGACAGTGAGCGTGCATCTTCTGATTACGATCATTACTCATCATATCAGTCAATAGTGAGAGCGCAATGAGCGAAAAGCTGCTCAACACCGCCGAAGCCGCGGCCTTCTTGCGCGCCAGTCAAGCCTCGGTGCGCCGTTGGGCCGACGCGGGTCTGCTGCTGGCGAGCCGCATCGGCCGGCGTGGGGCGCGGCGCTTTCGCGAAGAGGATCTGCTCCGCTTTATGGGGCGCAGTCCGGCCGGCACGTCGCCGGCGGCTCCGGTGCTGCCCCGTGCGTTGTTGTTCCAGGGGATGGCGGTGCGATTGGGCAGCCACCTCGCCAGCCTGTACGGGACGGACGAGGGACGACTGCGCGTCGGCCTGCCATTTCTGCGCGAGGGCCTGCTCGCCAACCAGACATGCCTGCTCTACGCCGCGGGCGCCTTCCGGGACGAGTACCTCCGAGCCCTCAAGAGCGAAAAGGTCGACGTCGCGGCCGCCATCGAGGACCGCCTTCTCGTGCTGATGGCCGTCCGCCGGGTAAGCGTTGACGAATGGATCAAGGACTTCGAACGGCTGATCGCCGAAGCTGGCCGGGATCGGCCCGGTCCCGTCCGCTTTGTCGGAGACACGACGACCGGATTGCGCAACGTCGGCTCCGCCCGCTCGCTGTCCCGGCTTGAGAAAGAGTTGACGGCCGTCGTCAAACGGCTTCCGGTCGTGGTGCTGTGTCCGTACGACGCTCGCGCCTTCGACGGCGTGGAGGTGATGGAGGCGCTGAAGCATCATTTCGACACGTTCGACTATCAACTGGGGTATTTCCTGAGCTAGGGTGCCAGCCTCGTCTGGCATGCTTGCGGCATGCCAAACATCTTTACGCCCGTGCTTCATCCCCGGATCGAGCTTCGCAAGCGGGAACGGCCGGTCAAGGTCGTCGATATGCTGCGAAAAGGTGACAGCCCGATCAGCCGATTCAACACCTGGCTCGCGGTCAAGGTGACAACCAGCGTCGGCACCATGTGGTGCGCCTACGCGTTTGCCGCCCTGGCGCTCGTCTCGCTCCCGGCGGCGATCGCTTCGCGGAATCCGGTCGTCCTCGTGTCGTGGATCAGCCAGACCTTCCTGCAGCTGGTCCTCCTCAGCATCATCATCGTCGGCCAGAATGTCCTGGCGGCGGCATCCGACAAGCGCGCCGAGGCAACCTATGAGGACGCCGACGCCGTCTTGCACACCGCGTTGCAGATTCAGGACCACCTGGCGGTGCAGGACGCCGAAATCGACAAGATCCTGGCCCAGGTGACATCCCTCCGGACGGCCTGAGCCCCGACGCGAGACCGCCCGGTCGCGCGTCGGGCGTTCCAGCGCCTCTCTACGCGCTCGGCTCGATCGCGTCGGTCCAGCTCGGAGCGACCGTCGCCAGGCACCTGTTTGCCGCGCTTGGCCCAACCGGAACGGTCTTCCTGCGGGTCGGATTCGGCGCCATCATTCTGCTGGCGATCGCGCGGCCCCGCTGGCGTCGATTGGCCGCCAGCCAATGGCGGCCCGTAATCCTTTTCGGCCTGATCATCGCGGCCATGAACCTCTGCTTCTACCAGTCGATCGCGCGCATTCCGCTGGGCATCGCCGTCACCATCGAGTTCATCGGTCCGTTGGGGGTCGCCATCGCCGGCTCGCGGAAAGCTCTCGACTTCACCTGGGCGGCGATGGCCGCCGTGGGCGTCGGCTTGCTTTCCGTTAGCGGAGGGAGTGTGGCGCCCCTTGGCATTCTCTTCGCGCTCGGCGCGGCTGCCGGCTGGGCATCCTATATTGTGCTGAGCCAGCGGGTCGGGCGGCTGGTGGCGGGACCGGATGGCCTTGCCCTGGCGCTCGCCGTCGGCGGTCTTACGCTCGCCCCCTTCGGGATCGCCGCCTCCGGTAGCCGGTTGATCGATGGCCGCAACCTCGGGATTGGCGTGATCGTCGCGGTGCTGTCGTCAGCGGTTCCATTCTCGCTGGAGTTCGCCGCGCTG
>VBJI01000063.1 GCA_005880875.1 Chloroflexota bacterium | reverse complement strand
ATTGCTCATCAACGACTTGAACCATGCCAACAACCAGCTGATCCAGCAGAGTGCGGCGCTTTCGCAGCAGGAGGCGCAGTTGCGGCAGGCGCTCACCGCGGGTGGCACAGACTCCCAGGCAATCGTCAAGGAGCTGACGACGCTGCGGGTGGTCAGTGGCGAGGTCCCGGTGCACGGACCGGGACTGCAGATCAGGATCCAGGGGTCGATCATGGACTTCGAGCTTCAGGACGCCCTGAACAGCCTCCGCAATGCGGGCGCCGAGGCCTTTTCCCTCAACGGCTATCGCATCATCAGCAGCACGCCGATCATCAGCCGCGGCCAGAGCCTGCTGATTGGCGGGCGCACCGTGAGCGCCCCGCTGGTGCTGCTCGTCATCGGCGACCCGGAGCAGCTTCAGCCGGCCGCGGATCTGTCGGCGAGCAGCCTGCAGACCCGGGTGCAGGTTGATATCCAGCGGAAAGCGGACCTCGCCATCAGCGACGTCATCGCGCCGCGGCCGCTGATCTACGCGCAACTCGGGCGATAGACTCTGCTGATGGTGCGCACGGTCGAGCTCCGGAGCGACACGTTTACCCTGCCGACCGAGTCGATGCGAAACGCCATGGCCACGGCGGAGCTCGGGGACGATGTCTGGGATGAGGACCCGACGATTCATCGCCTTCAAGATCGCGCCGCGGAAATGGTCGGCAAAGAAGCCTCGCTTTTCGTCCCGAGCGGGACGATGGGCAACCTCTGCGCGCTGATCAGCCATGCCCGGCCCGGGCAGGAGATCATCCTCGAGATCGACAGTCACATCTTTCAGAACGAAGTCGCCGGAGCGTCGGTCGTCGGCGGGCTCCAGCTGCGTCCGCTGGACACACAAGACGGGCGGCTACGGCCGGACCAGGTGGGAGCCGCGATTCGGCCGGCGGATATCCACGAACCATCCACAGGCCTGCTCTGTCTCGAGAACACCCACAACCGAAAAGGCGGGACCTGCCTCACCCCAACGCAAACCCGGGCCCTCTGCGCCGTCGCCCACGAAGCCGGATTCCCGGTCCACCTCGACGGCGCCAGGGTGTTCAATGCGGCGGTCGCGCTCAGGGTCGATGTGCGGGAACTGACCGCGCCGGTCGACTCCGTGATGTTCTGCCTCTCGAAGGGTCTGAGCGCGCCGGTCGGATCCATGCTGGCCGGCTCCGCGGCGTTCATCGACCATGCGCGGCGCATGCGCAAGATGGTCGGTGGCGGCATGCGACAGGCGGGGGTGCTCGCCGCCGCCGGCTTGTGCGCCTTGAATGAGATGGTGGACCGCCTGGCCGACGATCATGCCAACGCGCGACGCCTCGCCGACGGACTCCAGGGGCTGCCCGGGGTCGAGGTCGACCTGAGCCGGGTCGAGACCAACATGGTGTTCGGAGATTGCCGGCCGCCGCTGACCGCCGGCGAGTTCATCGATCGTTGCCGCGAGGTTGGCGTCTTGCTCGATCAGGCATCACCGCATCGCTGGCGGATGGTGACCCACCGAGGCGTCAGCGCGGAAGACGTCGACTATGCGATCGCGGCGGTCCAACGCCTGTTGGGAACGCCCGCGCTGTCGCCGCTTCGCGCGGCCGGCTGAGCCGTCAGCGGATCGGAAGGCCCGTGGTCGGGTCGAAGATGGGGCCTCCGAAGGTCGCGTCCGGCAACAGGAGCAGGCTGCCGAACGTTTGCCAGTCGCCGCTGGCGTCGGTGAGGATGCCGGCGGGCGCCTGGGCGGTGCCGGCGAGCGCGATCCCGCTCGGCTGACCCGGCAGCGTCCAGCTCGATGGCAGCGCCGCCAGCGCGGCATCCGCCCCGCCAAAGACGTGCAGGCTGCCCGTGCTGTCCAGCGCCAGACCGGAATGCGTGCCCGGGAAGAGGGCGGCATCGACCAGCGTCGCGCCGGCCGGCAGGGCCGATGCCACGCTCGTTCCGCCGGCAATCGTGCCATCCGCCCCGACGACCAGCTGAGCGCCGTCGCCCGCGGTGAGCAGCCGGACCGGGGCGTTCACCGGGTACCGCGGTCCCGCCGCACCCACGTCACTCCAGGTGGTTCCGTCGGCCAGCAGCCGGACGGTACCCGAGCCGGACTGACTCGCGTCGACGGCCGGTGCCAGTGACGCCGGGAGCCCCGCGGCGGGCGACCGATCGCCACCCAGCCGATCGAGCGACGCGTCGGCGCCGAGCAAGAGCGCGCCATCCGTCGCGGGATGTTCCTGCCGGAGGCCGGTCACGGGAGCCGTCCCATCGGGCTGAGGCGGCAGCGGTCCAAGAATTGAGCGGTCGGCGTCGGTTGCCGGTGGCCCGGCGGCCTGCGGCACCTCCGCGCTCAGCACGACCGGCGGAGCCGGGTTGCGCGCGGTATCCCGAACCGTCAACCGGAATTGATAACTCGTGCCGGGCTGGCCCAGGAATCGGAGCGCGCCGGTGGCCTTCCCCGCCGACGCCGGATCCGCCGTCTGCGAGAACCAGGGCCGCGCAGGCGACGAGCCATTACTAACCTCGATCCCGACGTCCTTGACCCCGGAGAGGTCATCGCTCCCAGACCAGTGCAGGCTCAGGGCGGTCGAGGATCCGCGATCCACCCGGAACGCCGAGGTGGGCGGCGCCACGTCATATAGATATAGGTAGGTGAGGTCGGCGCTGGCGCCCGCCCGGTCGAAGACCCGCAGGTGCAAGGTGTGCGAGCCCGGCCCCGGAATCGCCGCGCTGCCGCTGGTTGCCTGGGTGCGGGGCGCGCCCACCCCCGGGTCCATATCCCATTTCGCGGCATAGCCGCCAAGCCCGTGGCCGACGAACGGCACCGGCGGGCTGCTCGTCCACAGGTAGCCCATGTCCCATCGCCACGGATCCTGGCCGGGTCCGGTCCAGCCGTACGGATCAACCGAATGCCACGGCGTCAGCAGGTCGCGCACCTCGAAATGGACATGGGGACCCGTGGAATTGCCGGTGCTGCCGCTGAGCGCGATCAACTGGCCGCGGGAGACGTGCTGGCCGGGATAGACGAACAGCTGATTGTTGTGGAAGTAGGCGGTTCGGTCGTAGGCATGGTCGATCACGACCCCCCAGCCGCCGCTGTCACTCCACTCGCTGTAAATCACGGTGCCGTCGTCGGCGGCGACCACGGGGGTGTTCGAGGGTACGGCGAAATCCGTACCGCGGTGGCCGTCGTACGCGTAGCCGGTGGCGCCGTCGAAGCGAATCATGATCCCGTCCTCCTGGCGGGTCGGGTAATGGTGATCCGTCCATGAGGTGATCCGCGGGTTAGGGATCGCGAAGGGCAGCGTCAGGTTGCCGGCCGCCGCCGCGGGTTGCATCGAAAGGATCACCAGACCGAGAGCGACGGTCATGGGTCTGTGCAACCTTAAGGACCGCCTTACAACGGAGCCGTAACGGAATCTGAAAGAAAGCCGCAACAGGCCCGCGACGGGGCCGTCACGATACGCGCCCGCTCTTGGGGTCGCTACAGGCTTTCGCATAGGCTGGCGTTGAATTGCGAAGGAGTCCGAGGATTTCACCTGTTTTGCCATGTGTCCCGTTGCCGCGCAGCGGCGATTCTAACCGCTCAGGAAAACAAGACATGACCCAACGGCACTCACGTACACGCGGGAAACGGGCCCAGGCCCTCGCCGAGATGGCCGTGATGGTGCCATTCCTCGTGATCGGCATGATGGGGATGCTGGACCTCGGCCGGGCCTTCTACTACCAGATTTCGATCACCAACGCCGTTCGCGAGGCCGCCCGCTACGCGGTGCAACCGTATTACCTCGGCCTCAATCCTGGCTGCCCGACCATCCCACCGGTTCCGAACCCGTGGCCCAGCAACTGCGTCACCCAAAGCGATGACGCAATCATCGCCCGCGTGAACCAGGAGTTGAATGGCACCGGGATCGTGGTTCCGACCAGTGCCATCCAGGTCTCCCCCAACGAGCAAGCGAGAACCGCGACCTTCAACAACGATGGCACCCCGCAGTACCCGATCACGGTAAATGCAAGTTTCAAGTTCACGTTCATCACCCCGATCATCGGCCAGCTGGTTGGCGATGCGAACGGCCAGCTGACCATCAATACCAGCGCCGTGTTCAGGGCGGAGTACTGATGCGCAAGGACGTGTTGCGCCGCCACAGCGGCCAGTCGATGGTGGAGTTCGCGGTGCTCGCGCCGGTGTTCTTCATGCTGCTGCTGGGAACCATCGACCTCGGGCGGGCGGTCTATATCTATAACTCCATCTCCGACGCAGCCCGGGAGGGAACGCGGGCCGCGATCCCGTTCGACACACCGTTGCCAACCAACGCCCAGGTCGTGGGGGCTGTGCAGAGCAAGCTGGGCGGTGGTTTCGCCCTCACGGTCGATCCCTGCATCGCCAATAACGCCAGTCCGTGCCCGTCGACGCCGACCGTGCCCAACACCGGAACCATCTGGTACAGCTCGGGTGTCGGCAGCCCTGGCCGAGGCACCGTGACGGTCAAGATCTCGTTTCTCTTCCAGCCCTGGATCCCCGTCATCCGGGATGCCTCGGGCAACGGCGTCGTGATCTCGGCGCAATCCTCCATGGTGACGGAGTACTGAAATGTTGATCAAGCTTCGACGTGGCAAGAAAGCCCAGAGCCTGGTGATCGTCGCGCTTTCCGCGACGGCGCTCTTCGGCATCATCGCGCTCGGTCTCGACGCCGGCCGCCTCTACTTCCAGCGCCGCGATGTGCAGAACGCCGCCGACGCCGGTGCGCTGGCCGGCGCCCAGGAATTGATTCCAAACGCCGTAGTCACCGTGCCGAACACGGCGATGATCACCGCCGCCGGTTGCGAGGCGTCGGTGTATGCCCTGCAGGGCTTGAATGCCACGCCACAGGACGGGGGTTGTACCCCGACGCCCTCCGGCGCCTATACGCCTGCCGGATACGGCGCCGGCATCACCGAGCCGGCGGCCAATAACTTCCCGGCGACCGTCCAGGTGTGGACGCCCAGCCGAAACAATCCCAATGAGATCCACGTCCGGGTCACCTACAACGTGCCGCTGACCTTCGCCGCCATCCTCGGCTTCACAAATTCGGCGGTGGTGGCCGACGCCTATGCCCACAACGGCTTTTACAACAAGACGTATACCGTCTTCGGCTTCGACGCGGGCGGGAGCGGCAACAGCGTCAACTACGACCAGAACGGCAACGCCCAGATCGACGATGGCTTCAATGGCACCGGCGATATCTGCCAGCCCAGTTCGGTGCAGGGCAAGATGGTCTCGAATGCGAAGTGGCATGCGCCGAACCCGAACGGTGGCTGGCTCGACCTCAACGGCCAGTTCTTCTATGCCCAGGCCTCGGACACCCACGCGCTGACCCTCTACTGGTACAGCCCGGTGACGACGTCGCAAGGCGTCGAAGCACCGCCCGGCTACAGTCCGCCGCTCAAGCCGGCGGATGCCCTGCCGCCCACGCTATCAGGCGGCGTTTACACCTATTCGCCCGGGACGTATCACGCCAACATCAACGCGACGTCGAATGGCGCTCGGTACAAGTTCCTCAACGGCATCTACTACTTTGATAATGCCAACTTCAACATCAGTGGCAATGTCATCGTGACCAACACCTCCGATGGACTCCCCCACTACAGCGCCTTCGGCGGCGTCACCGATCTGGCTGCCAATCCGGCGGACGGGACGAATGGTGTCGAGTTCGTGTTCGATGGGTCCTCCACGTTCAGCGCCACCAGTAGCGGCAATAGCTCGCCGTTCGTCTTCTTCACGGCCCCCACATTTGTCCCCAGCGGAACCGACAGCATCGTCTTCTTCATCAAGGCGACCGATACGGTCAGTGGACCGAACGGCACGCCGTGGGTCGAACAAATCGACGGGAATAAGCCGACGCCAAACGGCTATCCCTTCCAGATCTGGGGCACGCTGTACAACGCCGACTTGAACGGCTCACACGGCACCGGCGCCGTGATCCAGGCCGTGAGCACCTCCCGCTACGCGATCACCGGCGAGGTGGCCTCACCGCAGGTCGACCTCGACGGCGGCGGCATCAACGGCACGACCGGCAATTACACCGCGAGCAACCCGGGTAGCAGCCCGTGCAACCCGAACGGTTATCACCAGAACACAGCCGGGTATCTCGTTCAGTTCAACTCGCATTACGTGCCGCACTGGCGCGGGCTCTCCTACCTCGTCAAGTAACAGGCCCTACAATGCGGGGAGCGTGGCGCACGCCATCTACTGCTTCCTGGACGGCGAGACCCTGCACGGTGACCCGCCCCGGCGGGAGCTGGAGTTCCCCGTCATCGAGACCAAGGTCCACAACCTGGGGACCAACAACCGCGGGGCGTTCGTTCCGCTGAGCAGCCTCAAGTACGTCCTGCTGGACTCGCGGTCGCCGTCGAACGCGGTTGACATGAGCCGCTATCAGCGGATCGCCATCCATTTCGTCGACCACGAAGTGCTGCGAGGCTACAGCGACCGCGTGATGCGGCCCTCCCGGTACGGCGTGACCCTGTCGCTGGTTTCCCCCGATCAGAGCGAGGTGAAGGAGCTGGCCATCCCCTTCACGGCCCTCAAGGGCATCTTCTTCCTCAAGACCTGGGAGGGCGGCGAGTCGCCGATGCTCGAGTCCGACTGGGTGCCCCGGGTACTCGAGGCTCGGGAGCAGGAGCAGGTTCGCCGGCAGTACGGGACAGGCGGCAAGCCGCAGCGCCGGATGCCGTTGTTAGAGAGGATCATCCGCCGCCGAAAGATCGCCGAATAGCGCGGGCGCCGCGGCCGGACCCTGATATGTTGAACCGCAAGATGGAGCCCGCCGCCGTTCCGCCGGAGGCGGCGGTCCCGAGGTCCGCCCTTCGCGAGCGCCTCACCGATCCGCGCACCCTGATCTCGTTCGCGATCCTCGCCGTCGTCCTCTTCGTCGTGCTGACCCATGTCCAGCTCGACTACGGAGCCAGCCTCCGCGCCATCAGTCAGACCAATCCCGTCATCTACGCATTGGCGATCGCGGCGTTTTATCTCTCGTTCGTGGTCCGCACGGTGCGCTGGGAATTATTGCTGCGCAACACCGGTGAATCCGAACACTTCGGTGAGCTGTTTCACATCGTGATCCTGGCCTGGTTCGCGAACTGCGTCCTCCCGGCGAAGATGGGGGATTTCTATCGGGCGTACCTGCTCCGTCAGCAGACGGACGTCTCCGGATCGAAAGGGCTGGGGACGATCTTCAGCGAGCGGGCGCTCGACTTTCTGGTGCTGATGAGCCTGCTGGTGGTGAGCGGCCTGATCAGCTTCCGCGCCTCCGTCCCCGAACGGTTCCTGCCGGCTTTCGTCGTGGGCCTGGCCATCGCCGGCGGCTTGATCGGCGGCCTGCTGGTGATCCGCTACAGCGAGGGCCGGCTCTCCCGCTACCTGCCCGAGCGCCTTCGAGAGCGGGCCACTCGGTTCAAGCACGGGCTGCTCAGCGCCTTTGCCGGCCGCCTGCCTTTCCTCCTCGGCCTGACCGTGCTCGTCTGGCTGGCCGAATCCACCCGCCTGTACCTGGTCGTCCAGGCGCTTCCCCTGCACCTGTCCCTCAGCCTGGCGCAGATCGTGTTCATCGCCCTGGTCGCCTCCTTGCTCACCACCATCCCGGCCCTCCCGGGCGGGCTGGTGCTGGTCGAAGGCGGCATCATCGCCGTCCTGGTGTTCTTCGGGCTGACCGCGTCGCAGGCGTTTACGGTCGCGATCCTCGACCGCCTGATCAGCTACTGGAGCTTGATCGCGGTCGGGCTCGTCGTCTTCCTCCTGAGCCACCGGCGTTGAAGGTGCTGGTCACCGGCGGGGCAGGATTCATCGGATCGCACGTGGCCGATCGACTGCTGGCCGGCGGCCACGACGTGGTGATCCTCGACGACCTGTCGACCGGCCACGTCGACCACCTGCCCGCCGCGGCCCGCTTCTACCAGATGGACGTCCATTCGCCCTGGCTCGAGAAGCTCTTTACGATCGAGCGTCCGGAGGCGGTCGTCCACGAGGCGGCCCAGGCCAGCGTGCGCCGCTCGGTCGAAGACCCGGTGTTCGATGCCAGCGTGAACGTGCTCGGGACCGCGGCCCTGTTACAGGCCAGCGTCCAGCACGGCGTCCGCCGTTTTCTCTTCGCCTCGACCGGCGGGGCGATCTACGGCGACACGGATTTGGTTCCCACGCCGGAGGATGCCCCGGCGCTGCCGGTGTCTCCGTACGGGGCGTCCAAGCTGGCGGCCGAGGTGTACCTGCGGACTTTCCACGCCCTGCACGGCCTGTCCTATATCGCCCTTCGCTATGCCAACGTCTATGGGCCCCGCCAGGACCCGCACGGGGAGGCCGGGGTGGTCGCGATCTTCAGCCAGCGGTTGCTGGGCGGTGCGAAGGCCCGGATCAACGGCGACGGCAAGCAGACGCGAGACTTCGTTTACGTCGGCGACGTGGCCGACGCCAATGCGCGCGCCCTGACCTCGGATGCCGTGGGCGCCTTCAACGTGGGGACCGGCGTCGAGACCGATATCAACCGCATCTTTGCCTCGCTGAGGCGGCTGACCGGGAGCGATCAGCCCGAGGAGCACGGCCCGCCGCTACCCGGCGAGCAGCGGCGCTCGGCGATCGATCCGAGAAAGGTGGAAAAGGTGCTGGGCTGGCGGCCGCAAACCAGCCTCGACGCCGGCCTCAGCGCGACCGTGCAGTACTTCCGTGCGGCGCCGGCAGCTCGGGCGGCAGTGCCTGCGCCGCCTGCCTGAGCGCGACGTCCCCCGCGTCCATCAACCGGCGGGCGGCCTCCAGGATCAACGGGTTGCGAAGGCTTTCACTGCCAAGCATGCGGCTGGCCCAGTCGTAGGCCTCGCAGGCCCGACCGAGCTCGGCGCGAGCGGCCGCGAACGCGTCGGCGCCCACGGCCGGTCGCAACCGAAGCGTCTGGTAATAACCGGTCTGGAAGATTTTGCGGCTCTCCCCGGCGACATCGTCCAGGGCAGGACCTGGCCCGCCGTCGAGCGCACCGCGCAGGCGCGACGCCGCCCGCTCCACGCTGGTGGCGACATCCGCCAGCACCACCGCGTAGTCGATCGGCGCCAGGCGGGAGGGGGTGCCCAGGAGTCGGTAGACGCCCCATAGCCCGACCGCCACGACGGCGAGGAGCAATAGATACACCCAGAGCACGGCGATTTGAGGTTAACGCGCCGGCTACTTGTAGCGGAAGATGATCCGGCCGCGCGTCAGATCGTAGGGCGACAGCTCCACCCGCACCCGGTCGCCGATCAGGATCCGGATGTAGAACTTGCGCATCTTCCCCGAGGTGTAGGCGAGGATGGTCTGACCGGTCTGCAGCTTGACCTTGAACATGGCATTCGGGAGCGGCTCGACCACCTCGGCATCCATCTCGATGGTTTCCTCTTTGTCGCCTGGCGTTTCCTTCTCGACCAGCGTGTCGATGCCAGGGCGCAGCGTGGTTGGGCCGCCGCGTTTCTTCGGGTAGCTACGTTTCTTGCGCAAATTGTCGCCATATTACCCGAGTCACGCGTGAGACAATCGGCCGAGTGCAGGTGAAAGCCGAGCTTGCCGGCAACCTCTGGAAGGTGGTCGTCAAGGAAGGCCAGCAGGTTGGCGCCGACGAGACGCTGATGATCCTCGAGTCGATGAAGATGGAGATCCCCGTCAGCGCGCCGAAGGCCGGGCGCGTGACCCGCATCCACGTCAAGGAAGGCGAGACGGTCCAGGAAGGCCAGCCGCTGGCCGAGGTCGACTAAGCCGCCGCTTGCTCGCGCTGCGTCGCGGCGAAGAAGGCGATGCCGACCACCGACATCCCGTGCTTGCAGAACCCGCAGTAGGTGACGGTCACGCTCTTCCGGGTTTCCCACCGCTTTTGCTCCCGGCGCCCGCAGTGCTGGCAGACCAGATCGAACATCATGTCGGCCATGTCGCAGGGACCGTATCACCCGTGGAGGCCGCCCCTGGAAACAGGCGTGCCGCGACACGGTAAGGAGATGTGAAGGTCAGCCGACCAGTTTGGCGATCGCCGCCCGCACCTCGTCGGTCGCGGTCGGCCCTTCGAAGCGGGCCTGAATGACGCCCCGGGCGTCGATCATGAAGATCCAGGGCTCGGTCTGCAACCGCCAGTCCACCACGGTCTGCGCCAGCTGCCGTTTCGAGGGGTCTGGGACGAAGTCGCGGTAGATCTCGACGTGGATGAACGTCAGCCGGTCTTTGTAGGCCGGCTCCAGACTCTGCACGACCTTGACCTCCGGACCGCAGGTCCGGCTGGTGCAAAAGGCCGGCGAGGCAAAGATGATCAGGGTCGCCCGGTGCTGGGCGATGGCGTCGGCAATCGAGATCTGATGCATGTCATCGGGCGGGCGGCCGCTGTCGATGGTGGTGGCGTCGGCATCCCGGGTCGTGGGGCTGTGACTCGCCGGCGCCGCCTGGCCCACCCCCGGTACGACCGGGTTCGCAAGGACGTTGAAGGCGAGCTGCTGGCTGAGGTGCGCGCCATTGGGTCGTGAGGCGGTGACCTGTAGCCCCCAGTTACCGGCTGGGACCAGATCGAGGTGGGCGATGTAGGCGCCGGCGCCCTCCAGCCCGCCCCCCTTGAAGGGCGCATCGGACTCTCCTTTGAAGACCCCGGTTGTCCCCTGCAGCAGAAACGCTCTGACGTGCACGGTGGCATCGGTGACCGGCGTGTTGTGGTCGAGGATGCCGATCGGCACTCGCTGCTGCGCTCCCGTCACCAGCTCGGACGCGACCACTTGCGCTTGCAGCTGGGAGCTCGCCGCCCCGGTGTCCGGTGCTGCGGCCGTGCCGCAGGCACTGAGCAGGAGGCCGGCCGCCAGGAGGGCGGCTTTCAACGGGACCGGGCGCGTTCGATGTAAAGCGACGGGCGCTGGATCTCCGCCATGGTCGGCAGCCACTCGGGTCCTTCCCACACCCGCTCGAGCAGCTCGCGGCCGCCCGCGTCGCGAACCTCCCGGCAGAAGCGCTCGCCGAGCACATACTGGCGCATCTTCATCTCCAGCCCGGTCAGCCGGAGGAACGCCTTCTCCAGCGCCGTCCGCTCCTGCTGGCGCCGGCGATAGGCGCCCTCCAGCAGGGCGAAATGGGGGAGCGCGCGCCGCCCGACCTCGTTCATCACCAGGTTGCTGTACCCCTCGAGCAGGCTCATCACCGCCTGCAGCCTGGCGATCGCCTTCCATTGCTGGCCAACGCCGACCGTCAGCGTCCGGATCAATTCGAGGCGGCTGGGCCGGTGACCGTCACCGAGCCGGCCGACCATCACCTGCTTCAACAGGCCCTCCAGGTATGACTGCAGCCAGGGATGCGCCCGAAACTCCCAGGCGTGGGTCATCTCGTGCATCGCCAGCCAGCGGCGGAGCTCGTCGATCGGCAACCTGTCCTTCTGCGCCCAGGCCTGGACATTGGGCTCGACCAGGATCAGGGACGAGGTCTCAACCGGCTCCCGGCCCAGCAGGGCCGGGTCGTACTGGCCGAGCACCCGCCGCGCCAGGAGGCCGAGCATCATCCCGAGGTAGCGGCTGATGCCCTTCTGGCCCACGCTCAGGATCAGCGATCCGGGAATGAGCCGCTGCAGGCTCTCGAGCGGCTCGAACATCTGGCGGAAGATCCGGATGTTGAACCGGACCCACTGGCGCCGGCCGACCGCGGTCAGGCCAGGATAGAGGCGGATGTCGGCGGCGGCGGTGCCGGAACCCAGCGCCTGGACCAGCTGCGGCTCGAGGTCGGCGGCGATCGCCTGATAGGCCTGCTCGCGGGCGAGGTCGGCGGGCGGATCGGCCGCTTCGCCACAGCGGTTGAGCGCGATCTCTTCCACCCGGTCCCAATCGATCAGGCGGGCGGGTTGCTCGCGTGGCCGAACCAGCTCGCGCAGGACGACCGCGCCCACGCCGAGGGCCACGCCCCACGCCATGGCGCGACCGACACGTCGAGTGGGTTCTGATTCGGGGAGGCTCATTTTGGGGAAGGGGGCGCAGCCTCATTCTAGCTGGCGCTCGGGGGGCCCGATTGCTAGCACTCGCCGTTTAGGAGTGCTAAAATGCGGGTACTTACCGCCCCGGAAGACTGGCTGTCTGCCAATTCATCACTAGCAGGAAGGAGGACGATCGATGGCAAAACAACTCGCTTACGATGCCGACGCCCGTTCGGCGCTGAAGCGCGGCGTCGACAAAGTCGCCGACGCGGTTCGAATTACCATCGGCCCCAAGGGCCGCAACGTCGTACTCGACAAGAAGTTCGGTTCCCCGACCATTACCAATGACGGGGTCACGATCGCGAAGGAGATCGAGCTGGAGGATCCCTTCGAGAACATGGGGGCGCAGCTCGTCAAGGAAGTGGCGAGCAAGACCAATGACATCGCCGGGGACGGCACCACGACCTCGGTCGTGCTGGCGGCCGCGATCATCGGCGAGGGGTTGCGGAATGTCACCGCCGGCGCCAATCCGATCGCGCTGAAGGTCGGCATCCAGAAGGCCGTCGACGAAGTCGTCAAGGCCATCAAGGAGCAGTCGGTCCAGATCTCCGAGCGCGAGAAGATCGCCCAGGTCGCCACCATCTCCGCCGCCGATCCCACGATCTACATCTCCGCGTACATGGTCACCAACGCCCAGCGCATGGAGGCCGTGCTCGAGGACCCCTACATCCTCATCACCGACAAGAAGATCTCGGCGATCGCAGATCTGCTCCCCATCCTCGAGAAGGTCGTGCAGGTGGGCAAGCCCCTGCTGGTCATCGCCGAGGACGTCGAGGGCGAGGCTCTCGCGACGCTCATCGTCAACAAGCTGCGAGGCACCTTCACCGCCGTCGCCGTCAAGGCGCCCGGCTTCGGTGACCGCCGCAAGGCGATGCTCCAGGACGTCGCCATCCTGACCGGCGGCCAGGTGATCAGCGAGGAGGTCGGCCTCAAGCTCGACTCCGCGCAGCTCAGCTCGCTGGGCCGCGCGCGCCGGGTCACGGTCACCAAGGACGACACCACCGTCGTCGAGGGCGCCGGCTCGCAGGACGCGATCAAGGGCCGCATCGAGCAGATCAAGGCGGAGATCGAGAAGTCGACCTCCGACTGGGACAAGGAGAAGCTCCAGGAGCGGCTGGCAAAGCTCAGCGGCGGCGTCGCCGTCATCAAGGTCGGCGCGGCCACCGAGACCGAGCTCAAGGAGAAGAAGCACCGGATGGAGGACGCTGTGTCCGCGACCCGGGCCGCGGTCGAAGAGGGCATCGTGCCCGGTGGCGGCGCCGTCCTGGTGCACGCCCAGAAGTCGCTCGACAACCTGAAGCTGACCGGCGACGAGGCAACCGGCGTGGCGCTGGTCCGCCGCGCGCTGGAGGAGCCGCTGCGCCAGATCGTCAACAACGCCGGCTTCGAAGGCTCGGTCGTGGTCGCGAAGGTCAAGGAGCTGCCGAAGGGCCAGGGCTTCGACGCGGCCAAGGGCGAGTACAGCGACATGCTGAAGGCCGGTATCGTCGACCCGACCAAAGTTACCCGGTCGGCGCTGCAGAATGCGGCGAGCATCGCCGCCATGCTGCTGACCACCGAGGCGCTCGTCTCGGATGTGCCGGAGAAGAAGCAGGCGACCGCGCCAGCGCCGTCGATGCCGGACTACTAAGCCGCAAGGCTAACCGACAGAGAGCCGCCCAGCCTGGGCGGCTCTCTGTTTTTGGCGCGCCCCAGCAGATAGCATGGCGGCATGAAGCCGAACGGGATCGTGACGCTGCTCACCGATTTCGGCCTCGATGACGCCTACGTCGGTGCGATGAAGGGGGCGATCCTCGCCGTGTACCCGAACGCGTCGGTGATCGACATCACCCACGGCGTCCGCCCGTTCGCTGTCCTGCAGGGCGCGTTCCTCCTGGATAGTGCCTGGCGGAGCTTTCCCGTCGGAACCGTGCACGTCGCGGTGGTGGACCCCGGCGTGGGATCCCGCCCGGCCCGACCGCCGCCAGGCTGGAGGCCGGCGCCTCGCTGGCCGACCTCGGCAAGCTCCGGCGGGACGAACCCCTGCGACTGGCGGACGCCTGGGCGTCGAAGGTGGGCGAAGCCTGGCGCGCGCAGGTGCTCCACTGCGACCATTTCGGCAACGTGATCACCAACCTTCCCATCCGGGCGCTGGCCCGGATCAAGGTGGTCAACGGCACGCCGGTCCGCACCGTCGAAACCTATGAAGAGGCGGCGCTCAACGAACTGGTGGCGTTGATGGGCAGCAGCGGGCGGATCGAGTTCGCGCTGCGAGAAGGATCGGCGGCCACGCGCCTGCATACGATGCCGGGAGAAACGCTGCTGGTCACGTGAGCTGGCCCAGTGTCCCGTGGGGCCACGACGCATCGGTATCGTCCGCAACCCTCCGACAAGCTGATCACGCCGCCCGCCAACAATTCGGGATCGAGCCGCTGCAACTGATGGAGGTGGCCGGCTGGCAGGTGGCGCGCTTCGTCGACAGATTCATGAACGGCATTCGGGGCAAGCGCGTCACGGTCGTGGCCGGCTCGGGGAACAACGGCGGCGATGGGTTGGTCGCCGCTCGGTTCCTGCGCCAGCGCGGCGCGATCGTGACGGCCTCGATCGTTCCATCGCGTGACCCGACCAGCCTGGCGGCGCGACACGCCACCACCCTGCGCCAGCTCGGCATCGTCCTCCTGGAGGCACCCGATGGGATCGCCGGCCGGACCGACCTCCTCGTCGATGGATTGCTGGGCACCGGGATCCACCTGCCGCTCCGTGAACCAGCTCCAGGCATCATCCAGGCCATGAACGCGACCGGGCGGCCGATCGTGGCCATCGACGTCCCGTCCGGAATGGACGCGGACACCGGAACCGGCGCGCCGGACGCGGTGCGCGCCGCGGCAACGGTGATGCTGGCGGCAGCGGCGATCTGATCGAGCTGGTAAAGGCGGAAGTCACTCCGAGTTGACGAATTCCTGTTGCCTGACTAGACTGCAGGCATCCGCCCTACGTCTCAGTAATGGATCAGGTACACGTTGAAGCTCCAGCCGCGGGCTTGCGGACCAGGTCGGTTGAACGCGAGTTCTATACCGATTTCCCACTGGTTCTGAATTACGTCGCCCGGCTGCTGGATGACATCGATGCGGCCACGGGCATCACCTGTGCCGCTTTTCGCCAGGTCGCTGACGGCCTTCGCGACCGGTCTGCCACCGATGGTCTGCAACGCGCCCCTGTCTTCCGGGCGGCCACCGAGCTCAGCCGCCAGGCGCTACGACCGCGGCGCTGGTTCCGGCGCCACCGCGCCAACCTGCTGACCCTGGAGGGATTTCCACAGGCCGAGTCACGCCGGGCGTTGCGCCGCGATACGGTGCAGCGCGCGCTGACGGCGCTGCCGTTCGAAGCGCGGGTGATCGTACTGCTCCGCGATTTCGTCAAGCTCTCCTATGACGAAGTCGCCGACGTCGTCGATATCGCGCCTCGCAAGCTGGTGCACACCCTGGACCGGAGTCGCGCGGAGCTCGGGGAGATCTATGACTACATCAAGTTTTGACCGCAATCGCTGCACGCGCATCTCGCCGAGTGCGGTCCTGGACGATCGCCTGGACGGGAAAGACCTCGAGTGGGCGCGCGACCACCTGCGCCGTTGCGAGGCGTGTCGGGAGCGGGTGGAAGACTTCCGCGAGATGCTCTTGCGCGTCGGGCGGCTTCCCAGTGCCGGCGTCGGCGCCGCTGCCATGGACCAGGCCTACGCGGTATCGATCCCGGAGCGCCTGCGCGGAAAGACCGGGCGACGGTCCTTCGAGATCGCCGCGGCGGAGCCGGCGCCCGGCATGACGGCGCTGCCCGAGCTTCCGACGCCGATGCGACCGGAGCTGACTTCCGTCCCCGACCTCCTCAGTGAGCTGGAGCGCGATATCTTCGGGGACGAGCCCGCCATGGACCATCCGACGCCGCTCACCTCGAGCCCCGAGGTGGCGCACCCGATCTTGCCGGAGGTCGAACCGGTGACCTCCCCGACCTGGCGCGAAGTCGAGGTTGACTCGCACCGGCAGGCCGAGCGTCTCGATTGGAACGATCAACCGGAGGCGATCGCCGAGCCGGAGCCCGTGACCGCCACGCCCGAACCGGACCCCCTCCTCGCCGCACCGGAGCCGGAACCGATCCTGGCGGGGCCGGAGCCGGAACCGATCCTGGCGGCGCCGGAACCGGAGCCGATCCTGGCGGTGCCGGAACCGGAGCCGATGCTGGCCGCCTCCGCGTCCGAGCCGGTGGCCTGGCGCTATCAGCCCGAACCGGTCGCGCCAGAGGCGGCCGTGCCGGTCAGCAGCAACGTCGTCTACGGCGAGGATCCGGCCGAGCTCTACGCCCAGGACGAAGTGGCATCGCCAGCCCCGCCGGCACGGAAACCGGACACCGCCATGCGAATCGCGGTCGGCCTGGGCGCGGCGGCCTGCGTGCTGCTCGCCGCGGTCCTTTACGAAGGCGGCTGGCTTTCGAAGAGCATCGGCAAACTCGGTGCCACGAACACCGCGGCCACCGCATCGGTTCGGGCGTCGGCGGCGCATCCATCGCCCACCATTCGGGCCTCGGCGTCATCCAGCACCGCCCCGACGGCGCCGCCCGCGCCCGTCCTGTTCACGCTCGGGAACGCGGTCAGCGGCGGCACGGTCTTTCGCATCCGGCCGGGGACGGCGATCGCCGGCTACACCAGGCTGGTCTTCGACATCAGGGGCGGGGGCCTCCCGACAATGGTCATTACCAGGCCCGATGACCTGCATGTCGCGATGACTTTCAAGAACACCACGACCACGGGCGTGCCGGTCAGCGGCATCAGGAGCTACCAGGTGGCAGCGATCGAGCCAGCGGTCCAGCAGGGGTCGGACGGGACGATCACCGTTGATCTCGCGCAACCGGTCCGCGTCACCGCCTTCACGCTCACGGCCACGGGATCGTACGCGTGGCGGCTCGTGGTCGATTTGCACTCGTCATAACCGCCCCGTGGCGCCACCCGGCCGAACGGACTGACGCAAGACCAGCGCTGGAGTTAGTTCAGGGAGGTACGGACGCTGCCGGCGGCCGCGGCGTGGGCGACCATCTGCTTGAGTAGCAGGATCTCCTTTCGGAGGATGCGGAGCTCCAGGTGCAGTCGCGAGTCGGTTCGCCGTTCTGCCAGCAGTGATTGCTTTTCCGGCACCTGCAAGTTGAGGGCCGCGGCGATCAGGTAGGAGAGCAGCTCGGGCTCCATCGGTGGTTCGGCCTCGTCCGCCTTCTGGCCGACCAGCTCGCGCAACAGGTTCGAGTACTGACGAAACGTGAGCGCCGTCGTCTCCGTCAGGTGGGCGGTCGCATCGAGGTCGTCGCCGGCTTCGGGGATGATGCGGATCTGGCCGCGCAGGTAGGGGCGATCCTCACTGGTCTCCATGATTGCGAAACGCGAGGCGCCCATCACCAACAGGTTCATACGGCCATCCTCCAGCCGATCGATCCGCACGATTTTGGCCAGCGTGCCGACGTCGTACGGCGTCGCGGGGCCGGTCTCGCTCCCCTCCCGGATCGCCACCACCCCAAAGCTATGGCCCTCCTCCAGGCAATCGGCGATCATCTGCCGGTACCGCGGCTCGAAGACATGCAGCGGCAGCGGCATGTGCGGAAAGAGCACGACGTTCAACGCAAACAGCGGAAGCCACTGACCGGGCATGAGCCCAGTATATGGCCGTTTTCCGGCGCGTCTATCCGGCGGCCGGGGCGGCCTCCCGAACCGGCTGAACCGACGTCTTCTTGCGGCGCACAATGCCGGTCGTTAGCAGCGCCCCGAACAAGAGCACGGCAATCGCCACCGCGAGTGAGGGACGCATGGCGTTGAGATAGGCCTGGGCAAAGACATCGTGGCCCAACTGAAGGATGCGACTCTTGACCTGTGGCGGGAGGTTGGATGGGAGGGCGACCCCGGACTGGCCTCGGCCGACCTCGAGCGCGCCGTTCGCCGCTTTCGCGAAACCCTGGACGAATTCCGGGCGGAATGCCGGGGGGACGTTGCTGGCCTGCACCTGGGCCTGGCTGACAAGCTCGGTGGCGAGCCGGTTTTGCAAGAAGGCTCCCACGATCGCGCTGCCGAAGGCCCCACCGAGCTGACGGTTGCTGTTGAGGAGCCCGGACGCCGCGCCGGCCAGCCGCGGATCGATCCGCCGCATCGTCACCGTCGTCATCGGCGCAAATGTGCAACCGAGCCCGACGCCAGCCAGGACCAGCGGCGGCAGGAAGGTGAACTGGCCCGCGCTGAGGGACGACACCCAGATGACCAGGCCCATGCCGACGCTGAAGCAGCTGAGCCCGGCAAGCAAAATGTACTTCCCACCGAATCGGTCGGTGGCGCGACCGGCGATGGGCGCGACGACCATCGAGACCAGCGACATCGGCGCAAACGTGAGGCCGGCCTTGAGGGCGCTGAAGCCGAGCACGGACTGCAAGAAGATCGTGAGCGGCAGGAACAGGCCCATCATCCCGAAGAACACGATGGCCGCCAGCGCGTTGCCGATCGCGAAGTTGCGGTCCTTGAACAGCGCGAACGGCACCAGCGGGTCTTCGCGCCCGCGATCCCAGAGTACGAAAAGCACGAAGAGGATGACACTGGCCACGAACAATGAGGCCGAAGACTACCGCGAAGAGCGACCCGCTGGCGAGCAGGACGCCGACGAGATCCAGGTCCTGGTCCCGTCCCAGCCGAATCCCCGGCAGCAGCCAGACGCCGAGGACGAAGGCGACGATCCCCACCGGGACGTTGACCCAGAAGACCGCCTGCCAGCTGAAGTTGGTCACGAGGAAGCCGCCCAGTGTCGGGCCGGTGACGGACGCGACACCAGCGACCCCACCCCAGACCCCAAACGCCGCGCCGCGGCGGTTGGGGGGAAAGATGTTGGTCAGGATGCTGAGCGTCTGCGGAGTGAGAATGGCGCCACCGATGCCCTGGATCACGCGGGCGAGAATGAGCTGGCCAGGACTCTGCGCCAGGCTGCAGCCGATGGACGCCAGCGTGAAAACGGCCAGCCCGATCAGGAAGAGTCGCTTGGCTCCGTATTTGTCGCCCAGCCGGCCGGCGGTGATCAGCAGCACCGCATACACCAGGATGTAGGCGTTCAGCACCCAGAGGATCTCGTCGAGACCGGCGTGCAGGCCGTCGATGATGCTGGGGATCGCGACGTTCACGATCGTGAGGTCGAGCAGGATCATGAAGAAGCCCAGGCAAAGGACGAGCAGGATGATCCACGGGCTTCGCTTGGTCTGAATCGCGGCCTGCATTGGGTGACAGTCTAGGGAAGACTCTGCTGCGCCCGCTAGCCCTAATTGACGTTTAGCACGCGGCAGCGATAAACCGTGAAGCGCGATGAGCCATCGCCATGATGGTGATCATCGGGTTGACCCCGGAGGCACTTGGAAAGGCGCTGCCGTCGGCGACGAACAGGCCCTTGACCTCGTGCGCCTGGTGGTCGGGACCGATCACCGAGGTCTGCGGATCGTTCCCCATCCGACACGAGCCCATCTGGTGGAAGCTGACATAGCCCATCTGGCCCGGCCCGTACCCGTGCCGGTCGACGTCGTCCATGAAGGCGTCGATCCCACCGCGCTGGCCCGGCCGGTAGGCCACGAAGGCCGCCTGGCTGGTGAAGATCTCCTTCGCCCCGGCCGCTTCGAGGATCCGCGCGCCGACTTCGATCCCCTTGCGCATGTGGCCAAGATCCCGGCGCGAGAGCCGGTATTCGACACGCGCCGCTCCGTCCCTGGTCGTGACCCGTCCCGCCCCGCTGTCGCGCAGCAGGATGCCGGTCAGCGAGAGACGCGGCAATTCGCGCATCAGCGTGCGGTAGTGGTTCGGCTCTTGCCAGGGAGTCACGAGCGCCAGCAGCGCCGGATGCAACGGCGCCGATTCGATCTTGGGCCCGAAGTGCTGGCCGTCGAGATCCACGAACTCATCGGAGTAGACGGCCTGCAATGTGCCTTCCCAGGGACGGATGGTCTCGTCGAAGATGCCGGAGACCGCCGTCGCGGGATGCAATCGGAGCCAACGCCCGACCGCCGGTGAGCGCACGCCGGAGCGCTGCAGCAGCGCGGGCGTCGCAATCGCGCCAGCGGCGGCGACCACCGCGCGACTTCGAACGATCAAGGTGAAGGCCGGCATCTCCGGTTGGCGCACCGTGGCTCGCACCCCTACCGCGCGCCCGTTCTCGATGACCACCCGGTCGACGCTGCAGTTGACGATGATCCGGGCACGCCGATTGTAGGCATCCATCAAATACGTCTTCAGCGTCGACTGCTTGGCGCCGATCTGGCACCCATACCCGCAGAACCCGCACCGCGCGTCCTGGGTGCACCCTTGAACGTTGCGCGGCATGGTGCCGGCATGCCAGCCGAGCCGGCGGAGGCCGCGCTCGAGCACGCGCTCCCGGGCGCTGACGCGACTGTGATCGAGGTTGACCCCGAGCCGTTCGTACACTGCATCCATCGAGGCCGTGTACTCATCCGATGCGAACGCGGCGAGGCCATGGTCCGCCGCCCATTCGTGGCGGAGCCAGTCGGGACTGCGAAAGCTCGTGGTGTAGTTCACCACCGTGCCGCCTCCAAGGCAGCCACCGGCGAGCAGGGCGATGGCGCCATCGGCGGTGGCCGCGAAGCCGCCCTGGTAGTAGAGCTTTCGCATCATCGCGAGCTCCAGCTGGTTGAAGTCCGCCTCGTTGTAATAGCCGCCCTCTTCGAGGACGATGACGTCTTTGCCGGCTGAGGCCAGCTCCGCGGCGACCACCCCACCGCCGGCGCCGGAACCGACCACGACGGCGTCGCAGGTCAGGGTGGTGTCGCCGTCCAGGGTGGTCGTCCGGATGAGTTTGGGCATCGGTGGCGGCGCCGACACCGGACCCGGATAGCCGATCTCCGGCCAGACCGGATTGCTCCCATCGGCCTCCGTATCACCCAGGAAGGCGAGCAGCGAGAGGCGCTTGAACACCTGGAAGAGCTGCCGCCGGAAGGTCAACCGGCTGGTCGACCAGGCGGCCATCACCTTGACGCGTCGCGCCCGCGGCCAGCGGTAGAACGGGACGGGGCGACCGGTCAGCAAAAACGTGCCGCTGCGGCGGCCAAGCACACCGACGATGAGGCGCAGCTGGCGGCGATCGGCCGCCGATGGCAGACGGGCGAAGGTCTCCGCCATCGACGCCGCCACCCGAATCGGGGAACCGGCGTGCCCCATACCGCCGATGAACGTATCGGCCATCGCCACCAGCACGGCCGACCGGCTGTCGCGTGTGGTCGTTGTCGGTGGCGCCTTGATGGCCGTCGTCAGAGCTGGTACCCCCTCCCGGACTGATCCGTGCCTCCATCATAAGCAGCCGACAAAAGGCGCAACAGCCAAAATGGGTTCCATGTGCTACTCCAATGACGCCCGACCGCCGCTACCGACGATCGTGGGGGGATCAACTGACGAAGGCGACCTGGTGCTGACGGCTGCCGACGGCAACCGTCTCCGGGCTTACGCGGCCCGAGCGGCGACGCCCAGTGGCGCCGGCGTGGTCGTCATCCCCGACCCCCGCGGCGTCCATCCGTTTTACAAAGACCTGGTACGCCGGTTCGCGCAGGCCGGCGTGGACGCTGTGGTCGTCGATTACCTCGACCGAACCGCGGGCATGTCCGAACGGCCGGAGAACTTCGACCTTCGCGCCGCGATCGGCCAGACGAAGCCCGACGCGATCGCGGCCGACGTCGCTGCCGGCATTGCCTATTTGCGCTCATCCGCCGGCGGGTCGATCGGCTCGGTGTTCACGGTTGGCTTCTGTTTTGGCGGTGCCCAGTCATGGCGACAGTCCGCGGCGCAGCCCGGACTCGTGGGCGCGATCGGCTTCTACGGGATTCCGGCCCGCGTCCGCGATGTGATCCCGCAGATGCGGGCTCCGCTCCTGCTGCTGCTGGCCGGCGACGACCAGGCCACGACGCCAGAGGATTTCGCGAAGTTCGACCAGGAGCTCACCGACGCCGGGGTCGCCCACAAGAAAGTCGTCTATGAGGGCGCGCCGCACTCGTTCTTCGACCGCCGCTTCGACGAGCACAAGGCGGCCTCGGATGATGCCTGGCGGCAGATGCTGGCGTTCATCAAGGAGCACACACGACAACCCGCGCGGGCCTGAATCTGGGCCGGGCCGGCGTCTGGCTCGGCTCGATGGCGAACCTGCCGGCCGCCGACCTCCGCCGTGCGGTCGCCGAGATCGAGCAGATGGGCTTTACCACCATCTGGCTTGGAGAGGCATCGGCCCGCGAGCCCTTCGCCGGGGTGGCAATCATCCTCGCCGCAACGGACCGGGTCACGGTGGCCACCGGTATCGCGAACATCTACGCGCGCGACGCGACGGCGATGATGAACGGGGCTCGGACCCTTACGGAAGCCTGGCCGAACCGGTTCGTGCTGGGCGTCGGCGTCAGCCACG
>VBJI01000062.1 GCA_005880875.1 Chloroflexota bacterium | reverse complement strand
AGCACCGCGCGGCAATTTTCCCCAGGCGTACAGCCATCTCGGCATCATCGACAGCGCGGTGCGGCTGGAGCGGGCGCGCACCGCCCAGCAAACCGAGGCCCCCGCCGAATCGCCCGAGAGCACGCCACGCGAGCGGCAGGAAGCGACCGGATAGCCGAGTCCAGCGGCTACCGCCCGATGATGTCGCCCCAGCGGGTGCGGCGACTCCGCAAGTGGCACGACGAGGCCTATCGCGAGATGCAGGAAAGCCTGCCCCTGCGCATCTTCCATATGGGTCTGGAGCTCCGCGTGCCGGAGGATGTTTTCCCTCCGGCCGGCGACGGCTCATTTCATCGACTCATCCGCGACGAAGTCCGCCCGTCGGATCGAGTCCTGGACATGGGGACGGGCAGCGGCATCGGCGCCCTGCTGGCCGCGTCGCAGTCATCCGAGGTTGTCGCCGTCGACATCAATCCAAGAGCGGTCGAGGCGGCAGCGGCCAATGCCGTTCGCAATGGGGTGGCGGAACGCATCACGTTCCTGGAGAGCGACGTGTTTGCCGCGGTGGACGGAACCTTCGACCTGCTGCTCTTCGATCCGCCCTTTCGCTGGTTCAAGGCGCGCGACCTGCTCGAGCTCGGTACGGCTGATGAGAACTACCGCGCGCTAACGACGTTCATGACGCGGGCCAGGCAGTATCTGCGGCCGGGTGGGCGCATCCTTCTCCACTTCGGGACCTCGGGTGACATCGACTACCTCTACCAGCTGATCGACGCGGCCGGATTGAAGAAAGAGGTGCTCGCCACCGAGCAGCTGACCAGGGACGACCTGGCAGTGACCTACTACGTCTTTCGGCTGACGCCTTAGTCGACGGTCGCCGCGGCGGCCGCGCCACGCGGCTCGAGGATCGCGAGCTTCGTCTCTTCGACCGAGGGAGACACGGAAAGCTGCAGCTTGGCCTGCGGAGTGAGATCGGTTGCCCCCATCTCCTTGGCGAATTTCTCGACGCCCTCGAGGTTCTGCGCCAGCAGCGTGAGCCCGGGCAACTTGTAAGAAATCGGGACCACGAGCTTGGGCTCGATCTGGTTGACGATTTCGGTTGCCTGCGCCGAGTTGATATGACTGCCGCCGCCCACCGGAACGAACAGAACGTCGATCTTGCTGCCGATCGAGTCGAGCTGATCCTCGCTCAGGCCGTGCCCGAGGTGGCCCAGATGGCAGCAGCGCAAATCGTCGATCTCGATGGTGAACACGAAGTTCTTGCCACGCTCGGCGCCTTTCTTTGCATCGTGATACGTCTGGGTCCCGTTCATGGCGACGCCCTTGATCTCGAACTCGCCGGCCCCGGTCACGAGGTGCGGGTCACCGGCCAGCCCCTGAAGGCTGAAATGGGTGGGATCTTCGTGCGTCAGCACCACGATCTGAACGTTGAGCCGCACCGGCGAGAGTCCGAGCTTGGGCTCGTAAGGATCGATCATCACGGTGGCCTCGCGCCCGCGCAAGCGGACGGCATTCAATCCGAAGTACGTGATTTCCACGGCCGCTAGTCTACATGCGGGAAATCCCGCAACCCTGACATTTACATGCGGTCGGGCGCGGAAACGCCCATCAGCCCCAGGGCGTTCGCCAGCGTGGTGCGCGCCGCCCGCGACAGCAAGAGCCTCGCCGCCGTGAGCGGCTGATCGTCCGTGACCACTCGGCAATTCTTGTAAAAGCGGTGGATCGCCGAAGCCAGCTCGTCGGTAAAGAACGCCAGCCGGTGCGGCTCGCGCGCCTCCGCCGCCTCCCGGACCACATCGGGCCAGCGCAGCATCACGCGCATGAGCTCGAGCGCCCACTCCGAATTCAGCCGCTCGAGCGCGGCGGGACCGGAGGACTGGGCACCAAAGCCCACCACGTTGGCGAGGCGGGCGTGTGCGTACTGCGCGTAGTACACGGGGTTTTCGCTCGACTGGCGGCGCGCCAGGTCGACATCGAATTCCATCTGCGCATCAGCCGACCGCAGGAGAAAGAAGTAGCGCAGCGCATCGGGGCCAACGTCATCGAGCATTTCGCGCAGGGAGATCCCCACCCCGGCGCGCCGCGACATCCGGACCGTCTCCTGGCCGCGTTTTACGGAGACAAGCTGGATCAACAGCACCGACAGTCGCGCCGGATCGATCCCCAGCACGGCCAGCGCCTCCTTGACCCGCCCCACCTGCCCCTGGTGATCAGCGCCCCAAACATCGACGACCCGGTTGAAGCCCCGCTTCTCGAACTTGTCACGGTGGTACAGAACGTCGGACCAGAAGTAGGTTGGGTAGCCATCGCTCTTGATCAGCACTTCATCCTTGTCCGCGTCCGCCTTGAACCAGGTAGCGCCGTCCTTTTCGAAGACGCGACCGAGCTGGCGGAGTTTTTGCATCGTGTCCGTATCCCATCCCTCGTAGAGGCTGCTCTCCAAAAAGAACTTGTCGTGACGGATCGAGAGCCTGTCGAGATCGCCGATGATTCGTTCCTGGACCCACTTGATTCCGAATTCCGAGAGCGGTTCGGGGTCAGGCGCGAATCCCTGTCTCGCTGCCTCCCGCGCGATTTCGTCCACGTAATCACCCCGGTAGCCGTCCTCGGGCACCGGCTTGTTCTGCATTCGTGCCGCAAGGGACTCTCCGAAGAGGCGGATCTGCCGTCCTTTGTCGTTCACGTAGTACTCCCGCTGCACCTCGAAGCCGGCAGCCTGGAGGACGCGCGCAAGGACGTCACCGACGACCGCGCCGCGCGCATGGCTGAACAGCATCGGCCCGGTCGGGTTGGAGCTGACGAACTCCACCTGCACCCGGACGTCACGGCCGAGCTCGCTTCTCCCCCACTGCGCAGCGGCCTCCACGATCGGCGTCAGCTGGGCCTGCAGCCAGGTCGGCTCGAGCGTGATGTTGACGAATCCGGGCGCGGCCACGGCCGTCCGTCCGAACGACGACGGCAGGACCAGGGCGGACACCAGCTCGTTGGCAATCGTCATTGGCGGTCGCTTCAAGGTTCGAGCCAGCTTCAGCGGCAGCGTCACCGAGTAATCGCCGTGTGCCGGGTTCTGGGTTCGCTCGACGACGACCGAGGGCAGCTCCAGCCCGGCCGGCCATCCGCTCAGCCCGGTGACGGCGTGCCGGACGGCCTGGTCGATGATGGACGACGGCGAGCTGGGCGGCGCCGCGATCAGGGGTGCGTTCCGAGCGTGACCTGCAGCGTCTGGTTCTTGCCGCCGCGATAGACGGTCACCGACACCTTCGTGCCGGGCGCATACTGCCGCAACACATCCTTGAGGGGATGCAGGTCGTCGATCGCCTGGTCATTGACCTTCGTGATGACGTCGTGCACCTTGACGCCGGCATGGTCGGCAGGTGATCCCGGCGTGATGTCGGTGACGAGCGCACCCACGACCAGGCCGTTCGCCGCCGCGGCGGTCTCATCGAGCTGCTGGTAGGTCACACCCAGGAATGGCCGGTTGACGTGCCCGGTCTGGATCAGCTGATTGGCGATGTCGCGGGCGGCGTTGCCGTCGAGCGCGAACCCGAGACCCGGGCCGGCCTGCGCCTGCTCGATCGCAAAATTGACGCCCACCACCTGTCCGGCCGAGTTCAGCAGCGGTCCGCCGCTGTTGCCCGGGTTGATTTGCGCATCCGTCTGGATCGCGTTGAGGATGTTTTCCGTGTTGCCCGTGGTTGGATCCGGCACCGAGATCGACCGGTGCAACGCACTGATGACGCCCTTGGTCACGCTGTTCTGCTGACCGAGCGGGCTGCCGATGGCGATCGCCAATTGCCCGACCTTCAGCGCGCTCGAGTCGCCGAAGTTCAGCGTGGGCAGGCTCTGCGCATCGATCTTCAGGACCGCGACGTCATCATCCGGGCTGGTGCCCACCACTCGCGCGTCGTACGCCTTCGCCTGGTCGCGCAGGACGACCTGCAACTGCCGAGCATTTTCGACGACGTGGTTGTTCGTCACGATGTAGCCGTCCGAACGAACGATGAATCCCGAACCGATCCCGTGCTGCTCCTGCTGGATGAAGGTATCCGCCGACGAGATGGTGGTCTTGATCTCGACCACGGCCTTGCCGTCCTGATCGGCGACGTTGATCACGGCGGATTCCTCCGTGAGGTTGTTGTTGATCGGTGCCAGCGGGGCGACCACGGTATTGCCCGTGGGCGTGACTTTGATCAAGTGCGGCGCCAGCAGGATGGTCGCGCCCGCTCCCACCAGGGCACCCACCACGGCGCTGATCACCACGATGGCCAGCGTCCCCATCCGCCGGCGCGGCGTCGCCGGGTGCTCCGCCGGTACCGGCGATAACGGCGCTGGTTCCGGGGATGAGGGAGGTAGGAATTGAGGTTCGCTCGCCATCGAACTCAGCCCAATTCTACGCTTGGATCTTTCAGCGACCCGGCAGCGGAAGCCACGTTAGGACCAACTGCTCGGTCCGCCGGAACCCTGCCTCCTCGTAGAGGCGCACCGCCTGTGGGTTGCTCTCGCGAGTCCACACCGCGGCAAAGGTGACGTTTCGCTGACGAAATAGCTGGACGGCCTGGCGAAGCATCTGGCCCCCGATCCCCTGCGATCGGAAGTCGGCGTCGACGTAGACTTCGGCGACCTCCGCTTCGAGACCGCTGCCAGGATTGAAGAGCACGCACCAGCACAACCCGACCACCCTGTCGCCGACGCGGGCGGCCAGGATGATGTTCTCGCCGCTGAAGCGGGCGGCCGGCGCCTGGGCAACATCGTGCTCGATCTCATCCCGGCTCAGCTGTGGATGGTCGTAGTGACGCTGCTCCCCCAGCATCAATTCACGTAACAAGGGCCGGACCAGTTGATGGTCGGCCGGGTCGAGCACCGCGATGGAAACTGCGGTCGTCTTCGCGGAGCCTATGATTTGCCGGCCGTCGGCACCCCGTCGAGCACGCTGCGCAGCGCCTGGGCGGCGCCCAGCAGGCCGGCAGTTTCGACGGGCACGACCAGCTTGGCGTTCTCGCTGGTGGCAAATTTCGAGAGCGTGTCCAGCTGCAGGATCGAGACCAACGTTGGATCCGGCTTGGCATCCGTGATCGCCTTGTAGACGGTCGCGACCGCCTGCGCCCGTCCCTCGGCTTCCAGGATGGCCGCCTGCTTGTTGCCCTCTGCCCGTAGGATGGCCGACTGCTTGTCGCCTTCGGCGGTCTTGATCTGCGCCTGCTTCTGCCCGTCCGCGATGTTGATCTGCGATTGCTGCTGACCTTCCGACTTGAGGATGAACGCGCGCTTCTCCTGGTCGGCAGTCTTCTGAAGAGCCAGGGCATTGAGGATCATCTGCGGTGGGGTGATATCGACGATCTCGATCCGGTTGATTCGGATCCCCCACTTGTCGGTCACCGATTCCATCTGGGCTTGCAGCTGCGCGTTGATCCGCTCCCGTTGGCTGAGCGCGTCATCCAGGCTCATGCCGCCGAAGATGGCGCGCAGCGTCGTGCGCGACAGCTGATCGATGGCGATGAAGTAGTTGCTGACGCTGAACAAGGCAAGTTTCGGATCGACGACCTGGCTGAAGATGGTCGCGTTGACGCTGACCGTGACGTTGTCGCGGGTGATGACGTCTTGCTTGTCGCCGGTCCGGGGCGTTTCCCGGATGTCGACCAGCCCCATCGAGTCGACCAGCGGCACGAGGAACGTCAGACCGGGTTGCCGGACCGAATGGAACTCGCCGACGCGCTTCACGATGCCGACGTAACCCTGCTGAATGATGTTGACGGTGCGGGCGATGACGACGATGGCCAGAAGAACGATAACGGCGCCGACGATCAGGCTTGCGGACATGATTCCACCTCTTCTCTCAGACGCTTGGGCTTGACGGAGTAGGCACAGGACGGACGATCAATACGGTGCTGCGCAGGGCCGTCACGACGACCGGGGTCGCCGCCGGCACGGAGCTGCCGTCCTCGGTGAGCGCCGGCCAGAGCTCGCCGGCGATCTTGACGTGCCCGGGCTGCTCGAGCCCTCCGATCGGTTCGATCAGCACCGCCTGCTGACCCACCATGCTGTCCGCCCCGGAGCGCAGTGTAGGCCGGCCGATATGGAGCCGATCCACCAGGTACGGCCGCGCCACCAGGATGCCGACCACCCCGATGACGCCGAGCACGATCGCCTGGACGAGCAGATTGAACCCGAGCAGGCTGACCACCGCCGCGCCGAGCGCGCCAACGGTGATGAAGACGGCGAACAGGGCGACCGTCATGATTTCGGCGATCGCGAAAACAATGGCGACGATGACCCAGAACCAGAACGCCGTCATTGCGGCACGATTGTAAGGCTAACCTCGTCGCCTTGCGCACAATTTCACCCGCCGTGATGCGGCGACGGGACCAAGCGGGAGCTAGGCAGCCTCGGATTGCAGGCGTCCGCGCGCCCGGCGCTCCACGGCAACCGGCATGATGCCGGCGCCCTGGATCACCTCGAGGACGTTCGTCAGTCCGACCTCTTCGCGGCCGGCAGGAAAGTCGATGCCGATGACGGACATGGCGGCATCACAGTGCGGGCAGCTGGTGGCGCTGACCGCTTCGGTCGGATCCCAGCTGCGCTGGGCGCAGCCGCCACAGCCGCGACAGATCAGATCGAACACCATCCCCTTCCCTGCCGGAATAGGCGTGAGGTCCCCACCTCGCTCCACGTTACGTACAACGCGCGTCGCTTGAGGCAACTTGCAGCGTCAGCCGCCGAGGGTCCGCCGCCAGCGGGATGGGATCTCGCCGTCGTAATCGATCACGGAAGCTTCCAGGAAGGTTGCGAGCCCGGCAATCGCCTCGCGAGTGGCCCTGGCTACTTGCGGATCATCGCACCCAGGCTCGACGGTCACCCGCCGGATTGATAGCCGCTTCGTCTCCCGGTTCATTGCCGGGTCGACTCGTGCCACGAGGCGGTCCTCATGGAGGACGGGCATCGCGTAGTAGCCGTAGCGCCGCTTGGCGGCCGGCACGTAGATCTCCATCGTGTAATCGAAGCCAAAGATCATGCGAGTCCGCCTGCGGTCGATGATCAGGTTGTCGAACGGCGACAGCAGCGTAGTCCGCGGGCTCCAATCGCCAGCCTCGATGCGGTCGAGGAGCGCGAGGTCATCCGCGTGCACGTACCAGGTCCCGGGCCATAGCTGGTCGCCGTCTCGGACGCTTACGGGCACGATGCGTCCCTGCTTCTCCAGGAAACCCAGTGCCGCAGGCAGATTCACATACTTCCACCTTATGAAGTGCTCGCGGATATCAGCGGCGGTCGCGACCCCAAGCGCCCGCAACGAGATTTCCGCCGCCCAGCGAACGATCGCCGACTCTCCCAGCCTGGTGGTTGGGGTCCAGTCGGGCAGCCATCGTTCCGATAGATCCCAGAGTTTTTGACCGCCGCTGCGTCCGGCTACCATCACCTTCCCCAGTCGCTGCAGGTAGAAGAGCATCATGCCGACGTTGCGGCCATTGTTCCATCCACTGCTTCGCCAGGCACCCGTGGATTGGTCCTCGAAGGCGCGCGACGGCAGTGGGCCGCGTTGCCGGATCTCGCGCAGAATACTTCGGCGGAGCGCATCATTCGCCTTCATCCAGGCGAGGACGCGCTGTGCCTGCCGATCGCCTGAAGCCGTGAACCCATGCCAATACCCCTTGCCGGTGGCCATCCGTCGCATGATCCAGTGGTGGATCGGGTAGTGCTCGGTCACCACGATCGACGCGGCATGCGCCCATGACTCGAACAGGCGACGCTCATCCCAGAGCAATGTCTCCAGGTGCCTTGCCTGAAACGGCCCGACGCGGCTGAAGACCACGAGCCGGTGACTGGGCGCGACCACGTTGGTCGGGTCGAGTTGCAGGAAGCCTAAATCCCTGGCAACATCGAGGATTCCATCGGGAGTCGGCCTGGCGGACCCACCGGCCAAACGCTGGCGCGTGATCGCCAGCCGCCGGGCCGTGGTCGCCGAGATGCTTCGCACCGACGAAGCTTAGTCAAGATATAGGCAGTCATCCAACGGTCACTGGAGGTCAACATGTCCAACACGAGCATCCGAGATGCGCTCGGTAACGCCGTGACCTATCTGAAGGCACACCCCGATGAAGCTCGCTATACAGATAGCCCCGCAACCGCGATCTTGGGAGACGGCCTTGCCGTGACGGTCCACGGGCCGCAGGGCGTTTCAATTCGTACCGATATGCCAAAGTCCGTGGGCGGTGCGGATGGGTCACCGTCCCCGGGTTGGCTGCTTCGAGCGGCCCAGGCCAGTTGCCTTGCGACGCTCATTGCCATGCGGGCTGCGGAGCAAGGACTGATGCCAGGTCGCATCGAAGTTGTCGTCGATAGCGAGTCGGATGATCGCGGAATTCTTGGCATTGACGATTCGATTCCCGCCGGACCGTTGAGCTCGCGGGCACGGGTTCGGATCGGAGGGGATGGCGTCGCAGCCGGGCAGCTCGAGGCCCTGATCCGGTGGGCTGACCGGCATTGTCCGGTCCAGGATGCGCTCAGGCGGGCCGTTCCGTGCACCGTCGAGGCCGGCAAATAGGAAGCCGCCTCGGGGATTCGAACCCCGGACCGATGGTTTACGAAACCATTGCTCTACCGCTGAGCTAAGGCGGCTCGCCAGCGCTCGGCTATTGTACGGCCCGCGAACCTACGAGCGGATTGTCAGGCGGTAACGGCCGCCGGCTCGGGACGGCCGGCCTTGCGCATCACGAGCTCGCCCTTCTCAGCATCGACCAGGACCGTATCGCCCTCAGCGAACTTGCCGTCGAGGATGGCCAGCGCCAGCGGGTCCTGGATCCGGCGCTGGATTACCCGCTTCAACGGTCGCGCCCCGTAGTTCGGATCGTAGCCTTCGGTGGCGATCAGCTCCATGGCCGCCGGCGTGAGCCGCAACGTGAGATGCCGCTCGGCCAACCGCTGGCGCAGCCGTTCGAGCTGGATATCGACGATCGACGTGATCTGCTCCCGGCTGAGCGGCTTGAAGATGATGATCTCGTCGACGCGATTGAGGAACTCTGGACGGAAGCTCTGCCGCACCGTCTCCAGCACCAACCGTTGCTTGTCCGACTCCGTCAGGTTGGGATCCATGAGGAGGTGGCTGCCCAGGTTCGAGGTCATGATGATCACGGTGTTCCGGAAGTCAACCGTTCGGCCCTGCCCGTCCGTGAGCCGGCCATCCTCGAGGATCTGCAGCAGGATGTTGAAGACGTCCGGGTGCGCCTTCTCGATCTCGTCGAACAGAATGACGCTGTAGGGCCGGCGCCGCACCGCTTCGGTGAGCTGTCCCCCTTCCTCATAACCGACGTATCCGGGCGGTGCCCCCACCAGGCGCGCCACCGTGTGCTTCTCCATGTACTCGGACATGTCGATACGGACCATGGCCTGCTCGTCGTCGAACAAGAAGTTGGCCAGCGCTCGAGCGAGCTCGGTCTTCCCCACCCCGGTCGGGCCAAGAAAGATGAACGACCCGATCGGGCGGTTGGGATCGCTCAGCCCGGCGCGCCCGCGACGGACGGCGTTTGCCACCGCGGTGACGGCCTCATCCTGGCCGACCACGCGCTCGTGCAGGCGGTCTTCCATCTTCAGCAGTTTTTGCACCTCGCCCTCGAGCATCTTCTGCACCGGAATGCCGGTCCAGCGAGACACGATGCGGGCGATGTCCTCATCGTCCACCTCCTCTTTCAGCAGGCGATGGTCCTTCTGCAGGGCAACCAACTGGGCATTCTTGGCGTCCAGCTCCTTCTGTAGCGCCGGAACTTCACCGTATTTCAGCCGGGCCGCCTTCTCGAAGTCCGCCATCCGTTCCGCCCGCTCGGCCTCCAGGCGCAGCTGCTCCTGGCGAGCCTTGATCTCCCGGATCTGCTGGATCAGCCCTTTCTCCTGCTGCCATTGCGAACGCATGGCCCGGCTTTTTTCCTGGAGGTTCGCCAGCTCCTTCTCGATCGCGGCCAGCCGGTCTTTCGAGGCGCGGTCCTGCTCCTTCTTGAGCGCCTGGCGCTCGATCTCGAGCTGACGGATCTGGCGCTCGATTTCGTCGAGCTCGCTCGGGAGACTGTCGATCTCCATCCGCAGGCTCGACGCGGCCTCATCGATCAGGTCGATGG
>VBJI01000061.1 GCA_005880875.1 Chloroflexota bacterium | reverse complement strand
CGTCCCCGCGATCCGGGACGAATCACGTCGTTCCTGGCGGTCAGCGTCTACCACGCGTCGATCGACTGGATCCGGCGGGAGCGAGCCGCGCATGGTCAGCTGCCTCGCGCTGACGGGATCTCGCACGACCCCCAAAAGGTAAGCCCGGCCGCCCCGGCCGCAGGCGCAGCCTCACGCAAGGCGCTCGAAACCCGGCTTGGCGGGGCGCTCGAGCGTTTGTCCAGCTCCGACCGGTTGCTGCTCGAGTCCCACTACGGTCGTGCCTTGACCGCTGACGAGTGCATGGCGTTGCTGGGAATCAGCCGTTCGGCCTTCCATCAGCGTCTTCATCGAGCTCGGAGCAGACTTCTCGGTCTGCTGGAGACGGCATGATGGATCGCTCCACGATCGAGGCGCGGCTCGATGTGCTCCTGCGGGACGTCGCCTTCCCCGTCCGGCCGGCGACCCTCGAGCGGGCCTGGCACCTGACACCGGATGAACCATCAACCGAGATCCTGGTGATCGTCACGTTTCGAGCGATGCCGGGGCAGCTCGACGAGCTGGAGCAGGCCGCGCGCCAGTTCGTCACCGCCGCGAGCCAGCTCGAAGGCGGGCTATTCTCGGGGCTCTATCGCTCCGATCAGGATCCGCTGCTACTGACCCTGGTCGAACGATTCGAAGACCAGGCGGCCCTGGACCGTCACATGCAGGCCCCCTATTTCCATCGCTTTCAGGTCGCCCAGCGCCCGCTGTTGAGCCAGCCTGCCGATGCTGCGGTCCTGCATCGACGATAGATCTGGTTCAGGCTGGCCGGAGCGCCGGCCGCGAGTGTCCAACCCGTACCAGCAGGGTGGAGGCCGCGATGGTGATAACGACGGACGCGAGGATTGCGGCATAGAGCTCGCCAGGGATCACGCTGTGCGCGAGACCGATGGTGGCCAGGACAAAACTGAACTCACCGATCTGGCCGAGGCCGAGTCCGACCTGGAGTGGTCGGGCGGATATGCGCGCGAGGCGGGCCAGCGCATAGACGGGAATCAGCTTTGCCACGATCAGCACTGCCAGCAACAAACCCAGCCAGCCGAATCACGAACGCGGCGAGCGCCAGCGGAATCCCAAAGATCACGGCCCCGATGCCGGCCAGCGCCAGGGCGCTGGCGATGGTGAAGATCAGAAACAGGTCGTGCTCCTCCCGCAGCCCCCGGAGCAGCCGCGGTAAGAGTCCGGCGGCGATCACCACGACGGCGAGATACAGCAGGGTCAGCACCAGCGCGACGGGGCCTGATCGGCTCTGCAGCCCGAGCCCGATCACGGCGACGATGCCCAGGGTGACCCCGACCATATCCTGAACGACGCTCCAGCCGAGCAGGACCTGATCGGTGGCGGCATCCGTGGTGCGGCGACGGCTGCGCGTGATGTTGACGACCACGACACTCGATGAGAGCGCGACACACAGGCCCAGCAGCAGCGCGCCGGGCGGACGAAGACCGGCGACGAGGCCGAGCCCGCCGGCCACCAGGGTCGAGAGCACAACCTGCGCCGGTGCCGCCGCAAACAATCGTCCTCGCTCACGACCGATTTCGAGAGGATCGATTTCGATGCCGACTTCGAACAGCAGGAGCACGACGCCGACATCGGCAAGGAGCTGAAGCTGATGCCGGTCGGCGACGTAGAGCGGCGTGAATGGCGAGACGATCAGACCGACTGCGAGGTATCGAACACGGCCGGCGCGGTCGATTCCATGGCGACTTTGCCGAATGCTAACGCGGAGTTATCGAATCGTGGCGTTCCCGATCACGTAGTCGGCCGCAGAGAGGTGTGCGCCTCCGCATTTCAAGTCCGCGCTCGTTGACCCGGCCAGCACGAGCGCCGGCAATTCCGGTCGATCCACGGCCTGGCGGACGTCCCTCAGGACGTCGAGTTGTTCCGTCCGGCCGGCTGACAGCTCGAGAAAGATGATGTCCGGCCGCCGCGCGCGGGCCGCCGCCACCGCGGAGTCGAAACCGACGATGCGCACCCAGTAACCATCGAGTTCGAGTTTCAGTCGGTACATCTCCGCCAGGTCCGGATCATCCGCGATGAAGAGCACCTCGAGGCTTTCGCCCTCCGCGTCCGGCATGACGACCATCTCACCCCTCCTCCGCGAATTACGGATGCCTCCACCTTGGAGCCTGGGAATGAACATTGCCTAACAGCCGGTTATGAATTTGATGAGGAACGATGATTTTCGTGGCGAGCGGGGTCTACATGGATGACCAAGACCCAAGGAGGAAGTTCATGACCATTTTCGAGGTACCCCGGACCGGCCGGCAGCGGTTGTCGACGACGTCGCGATGGCTGTCGCTGATCATCCTCTGCGTTGGCTTTCTGATGATCGTGGTCGACGTCACCATCGTCAACGTCGCGCTGCCCTCGATCCGGCGCGACCTCGGCTTCTCGCAGGCCGACCTGGCCTGGGTCGTGAATGCCTACTTGATCGCCTTCGGCGGCTTCCTGCTCCTGGCCGGACGGCTTGGCGACCTGATCGGCCGCAAGCGCGTCTTTCTCATCGGGCTTGGCATCTTTACCACGGCCTCGGTGCTCTGCGGCCTGTCGTTCAGCCAGCCGGTCCTGATCGCCGCGCGATTCGTCCAGGGCGTGGGGGGCGCCATGAGCTCGGCCGTGATTCTGGGGATGGTCGTCGGCATGTTTCCGGAACCGGGAGAACGGGCCCGGGCTTTCGGCATCTTCGCTTTCGTCGCCTCAGCCGGCGCCTCGATCGGCCTGCTCTCCGGCGGATTCATTACCCAGACGATCAGCTGGCACTGGATCTTCTTTGTCAATCTTCCGATTGGGGTGGCGACCGCGCTCCTGGCCGCGCGGCTGCTCGAGGCCGATCGCGGGCTCGGGCTGGGTGAGGGCGCCGATGTCATCGGCGCCGGGCTCGTGACCGTGGCGCTGATGCTGGGCGTCTATACCATCGTCGAGTCGGCCCAGTACGGCTGGGTTTCCTTGCATACGCTCGGCTTCGGTGGCGTCGCGGCGCTCCTCCTCGCCACCTTCATCTGGCGGCAGGCTACCGCGCGCAACCCACTGCTGCCGCTCCGCATCTTTCGGTCGCGCAACCTCTCCGGGGCGAACGTGATTCAACCCTCGATGATGGCTGGCATGTTCGGCTTCTTCTTCCTCGGCTCGCTCGACCTGCAGCGGATCTTGCACTACGGACCGCTGGCGATTGGGCTCGCCTTCCTGCCAAACGCGCTGGCGATGGCCGCGCTCTCGGTGGGCGCATCGGCCCGGCTGATCATGCGATTCGGCGCCCGCTCGGTGCTGCTCGGCGGTCAGTTCCTGATCGCGGTCTCACTCGTGCTGCTGGCAGTGGGTCCGACGAGCCCCCAGTACCTGCGCGATTGGTTGGTGCCGATGGTCCTGCTCGGGATCGGCGCTGGCCTCGCCTTCCCGGCGCTGACCATCCTGGCCATGGCCGATGCGGCACCCAGCGACTCCGGGTTGGCGTCGGGCCTGCTGAACACCACGACCCAGGTCGGTGCCGCGCTCGGCCTCGCGGTTCTCGCCACCCTGTCGACCAATCGCACCAGCGAGCTGACGGCGGCCGGAAAAGGTGCCGTGACGGCGCTCAGCGGCGGCTATCATTTCGCGTGGGCCATTGGCGCCGGGCTGGTCCTCGCGTCAATCGCCTTGGCCGCGACGCTCCTGAAAGGGCAGACGGCGGTTCAATCCGAAGGCTGTTGTGAGGAAGAGGAGGCGACGGCTTAGTTGTTGTGGTCTCTCCCAAACCGCTCGCGCGCCCGTACCGCGAGATCCTCGGGCGAGGTGTCGATCATCGCCTGCCAGTGCAGCCGTTCGTAGTAGGTCGCATCGGACCGATAGAGCGGTTCGAGATTGGATCTGGCGACCAGACGCAGGTTCAGCATGAATCCTGAGGCGTTCGGCGGGGCGCCGTAGAGCGCCGCGTTGAAGCTCTGGTAACCGAGGTCGGCGTAGAGGTTCAGGGCCGCGGCGAGACCTCGGCCGAGGGCCTCGACCAGGTCGCGGGTCAGTTGGGCGGGTGATGACGCGGCGGGGATGAAGGCGCGAAGTTCATGGAAGCCCACGGGGGCAAAGCTGGCCAGCCACTCGATGCCGGCGAACTCTCCGATGTAACGTTCCCCGAACTGCCTCTCCGCGTCGAGGTATGCCCCGAAGCGCTCTGCGCTGACCTCCGACAGGAGGCGTTGGAACGTCGTCGGGTAGGGGTCGACCGATCCTTGCATGTGGGGGTGGAACAGCGAGCTGCCGGATGGCAGCATATGGTTGGCGTTGATCGAGGCCCATTGCGCCTGGGGGTCAGCTCGCAGGACGGCCGAGACGAAATCGACCTGGGTTTGCAGGTTGTCCGCCACGAGCCTCGGTGTCATCCGCTCCAGGGGAAGAAAATGAAGCTCGGGGCCGTAGACCGAAACGGAGCTGTATTGCGCGTAAGTGACAATGTTCGGGAAGAGCACCGCGCTCCCGCGGCGGATCCGACCGCCAGCATGGATCGTTGCCGGCAGCCGGGGCGTCGCCTGCTCGATCCGGTCTGGGCAGAAGAAGCAACTCTGCCGGGTCTGCCTGGCGACGGCCTCCAGATCAAAGGCGGTGGCCCGCAGCAGCGTGACGCCCTTGACGATTCGGCTGGAGTGCCCGGTCAGTGGATCCCAGCGAACCTCGACCTCGGCTCGCGCCGGCTTGAAGTCGTGTCCGGGATGAAGGATCTCGCTGCTGAGCACCTCGCGTCGAAACTCAACAGACACCCGCCGATTATCTGGTTTGCTAGCCCGCCGGGACGAGCAGGTCGCGGATCTTGAATGCGCCGGCTTCGTGGGAAGGCAGGGTGGGTTGCCAGGACGGATTGTTGGCAAGGTAGGACTCCGGGTCGTTGCGCACGACTTCAACGATGACCTCCGCGACGATCCGGCCGCCCACCTCGCCGAGATGATTCCCGCCGCCCCGGACCGCCGCCTCCCGCAGGATGTATAGCCAGAGTGGTGTCTCGCCCTGCCAGCTCGCAAGGGCGAGCTCGGCGCGCGTCAGAGGGACGACCCCCATCGCCCGGGCGAGCGACTCGCCCGATGGCAGCCCGGTGCCCTGGCCGCGCTGGAGGTCGCGGGCGGCGAGCGACCGATAGGCGCTCAGGTCCACCCGACCCGTGATCGATTCCGGCAGGCGGATCAACGATGCGGGTAGGGTTCCATCGATTGGCTTGGCTCGTTGGGCGGGCTGGCGTCCGGGAACGTCAAAGAGCAGGCGCCAGTCGACGACATGCTCGGGCGCAAGCGGCTGAAACCCGCCCAGGTCCGGGAAGACCGAAAAACGTCGACCGCCCGGTTGAACCTGGTAGTCGCCCTTGATCTGCGAATGGCCGTAGCGATAGGCGGCATCGGCAAACTCGACCGGGATGTAGGGCTCACCTTGTGGACGGTAGAACCGTGCCCCGTCGTTGATCACGCTCGCGGTCATCTGATTGCCGACGAGGTTCGGCAGGAAATCGTGCAGGATCACCCACTGGTAATGCCAGTTCAGCGCCAGCCGGGCGTCCTCGAACAGGTTCGATTCGGCGACACCGTCGGCGCGCAGCCGGTCGACCAGGCGATTGTGGGCGCGGATGAACGCTACCTGGATACCGGTCATGAATGCGTGCACGTCGTTTCGCGGATCGCCGATCAGCGCGATGCCTTGCTGGTTGCGCGGCAGGTCACCATCAGGTGTCCCCAGGAGCAGCATCGCCGGGTCGCGCTGATCGAAGAGATAGGGCGAGCCGACCGGGCCGCCGCCGAACAGCGCCTCCAGGTTGGCGCGCGGCGACCGGATGTTGCGCAGTGAGTTGATCTCCGCGTGGGCGCGCAACGGCGACCGATCGGCGGTGATGTCGTGCGCGAGGTACTGGCCGAAGAATGGCTGTCCGGCCTCGATGTGGCTCTCGGTGTCGCAGTCGCCGCCGTCGCAGATGCCGCCGTCGGCGCCGAGGGCAAGCAACCGATCCTCATCGAAGCTCGCGGACGGCAGGTCGGGGAACATGCGCCCGTAGCGGCCGCCCTCGACGACCGGGGCGTCGATGGTGCGTCCCGGCGCCAGGCAGAGATCGCGGGCCGGCTGGGAGACCCGGGACCGGGTCGCCGATGCTGCGGGCGCCATCACCGACTCATAGCAGCTACCGCCCGGAATCTCAAATATCGATTTGGGTCAGGCCGTCCGGAGCCCGGCCGAACTCGCGAGTTGACATCGATGCTGTAGTGGGCGATAATGAACCGCCTCACTATGGAGCAGTCTGAGATCAAGTGGGAGTGCCGCTTCAACGGCGCCCTGGCAACCGATCGGGCGGGCCGCCTGTACGACGCCCGCTTCCGGCAAGCGATCCATGCGACCCGCCGCCCCCTCTCGGAGAAGGAGATCCGCGCCGTGGAAGCGATGACCGCCTTGCGGATCACCGCCCGCCTCAGCCGCCAGTTGATGGACCGCTGGGCGGAGACCCACGGCTTGAGCGAGGGTCGAATCCATGTGCTGTTTCGCCTGGCGGACGCTCCCGGCCACCAGTTGCCGCTTGGCGAGCTTGCCGAGCAGCTGGACGTGACCGCGCGCAATGTGACCGGGCTCATCGATCACCTGGAGCGCGACGGCCTGGTGGAACGCGTGGACGATCCCGACGACCGCCGGTCGACCTATGCCCGGCTGACCGCAGCGGGCGGCAAGCGGTTGGACAGTCTGCGCGGCGAAGGCTTGTACTGGCAAATGAAGATCGCCTCGGGTCTGTCGACAGAAGAGTTGGAGCTGCTCCGACACGCCTGTTTGAAATTGATCGAGAACATGACCGGAGCGCCGGTCGCGACAGGGAGGACCGCATGAGCCAGCAGCCAGAGCGCGACGCGACCGGTCAGACCGACACCGGCGGCCATCTCACGGCAGGGCTGTCACGCTGGGCGACCATCGGTGTCGTGGCCGGCACCATGATGGCTCTATTGCTGGCGGCGCTCGATCAAACCATCGTCGGCACCGCGATGCCGCGGATCGTCGCCGAGCTCAACGGCCTCAACTATTACTCCTGGGTCATCACCGCCTACCTGGTGGCGTCCACCATCATGGTGCCGATCGCTGGCAAGCTGGGGGATCTCTTCGGTCGCAAGCCGTTCCTGCTCGCCGGCATGATCGGCTTTGTCGCCGCTTCGGCGCTCTGCGGTCAATCGCACAGCATGCTCGAGCTGGTCACCTTCCGCACCGTCCAGGGTCTGTTCGGCGGCACGCTCTTCGCCACCATCTTCGCGGTGATCGGCGACCTGTTTCCGCCCTCGCAGCGGGCGCGACTGGCGGGTTTGTTCGGCGCCGTATTCGGCCTTTCCTCGATCATCGGCCCGACCGCGGGGGGATACATCACCGACAGCTGGGGCTGGCGCTGGGTCTTTTATGTCAACCTGCCGGTCGGACTGGTGGCCATCCTCCTCGTCCTGGCGACGATGCCATACATCCGCTCGTCGGCCTCCATCCGCGACATCGATTTCCCTGGGGCCGCCGCCCTGGTTGCCGGCCTCGTTCCGCTCATGATCGCGCTCTCGATCACCCGGGACCACGCCTGGACCTCCCCCCAGGTGATGGGGCTGCTGGCGTTCGCCGCCGTCATGCTGATCGCGTTCTTCCTCCTCGAGCTGCGCTCAGAACATCCGATCGTACCCTTCGGCCTCTTCAAGAACTCGACGTTCAGCGTGTCGATGATCGTGGGCTTCCTGAGTGGCTTTGGCATGTTCGGCACCATCATCTTCGTCCCGCTCATTTACCAGGGGGTGCTCGGCATCACGGCCACCAACTCCGGCCAGTTACTCACGCCGATGATGCTCGGCCTGATCGTCGCCAGCACACTCGTCGGCCAGGTCATGGTGCGCATCCGCTACTACCGATTCCTGGGGACGGCTGGGCTCGCCGTCATGTTGTACGGCATGTGGCTGCTCTCGCAGGTCACGGTGAGTACCACGCGGCTCGAGGTGGTTCGCGACATCGTGATCGTGGGTGCCGGGCTGGGCACGACATTCCCGCTTTACCTGACGGCGGTGCAGAGCGCCCTGCCGCGCAATTTCCTCGGTGTGGCTTCTTCGCAGGTTCAGTTCTGGCGGCAGATCGGCGGTACGCTGGGCACCGCAGTGCTGGGCTCGGTTCTCAGCCAGCGGCTTCCGGTCTACGTCAGTCAGCAGGTGCAGAGTCTGCACATCCCCTCTCAGGCGACTCGGTTCCTGGGAACTGGCGGAGGCAACCCGCAAACGCTCTTCGATCCCGCGCAGATTGCGGCCCGCCGGGCCCAGGCGGTGGCGGCCGCCGGACCGCAGGGGGCGGCGATCTTCGATCAGGTGCTACACGCGATTCGCGCGGCGCTGGCGTCCACCCTTCACGAGGTCTTCCTCTATGGCGGCGCCATCCTGATCGTCGCGCTGGTCGCCTCCGTCTTCCTCAACGACGTGCCGTTGCGCGGGCGGCAATCCGCGAAGGAGCAGGCCGAACCGGTCGCTGCGGCGTAATTCCTCTCGGCGGCGGACGACCAACGCACCCGGCGGTCTACGCTGTAGCCAGCATCATGCCGCGCATTGACGGGCACGACATCACGCTCACAAACCCGGACAAGGTCCTCTTCCCGGATGACGGCATCACCAAGGGCGACCTCGTCGAGTACTACCGCGGCATCGCCGACCGCATGCTGCCCCAGGTTCGGGACCGCCCGTTGCACATGAACCGCTACCCGGACGGGATCGGTGGGATCGCCATCCAGCAAAAACGGGTGCCCGACTCGTTTCCCGCCTGATCCAGGCTCCTGAGCAACCGGACCTGGTGATCTTCGACCTCGACCCGGCCGACGAGCATTTCCGCCTGGTGCGCCGGACCGCACTGGGTTTGAAGACCATGCTCGAAGGGTTGCAGCTCGTTCCGTTCGTCAAGACGACCGGGTCGCGCGGCCTCCACGTGGTCGTCCCGATCACCGTCGGCCCGAGCTTCGAGGAAGCCCACATCTTTGCCGACTACCTCGCCCAGCGTCTGGCTGCCGGCGATCCCGACCACCTGACGACGGAGTTCATCAAGCAGAAGCGCGAAGGACGCCTCTTTATCGATGTCAACCGCAATGCCTACGCGCAGACGGTGGTGGCACCCTACGCGGTGCGAGCCCGCCGCCGCGCGCCCGTCGCGCTGCCAATCGGATGGGCCGATGTCGAGAGCGACACGCTTCGCCCGGACAGTTTCACGATCGCCACGGTCTGGGACTGGTTGCGAGACCACGTCGATCCCTGGACCTCGATGGGGGAATCGCGGCGACCGATTCCCCGGCTCACCGAGGCGGATCGACCTGACCGGTCGGGACGTCGCCGAGGCGTTTCCCGTAAGGAGCGCGCTCAACCGTCATGACCGCCTACCGTCTCAAACGCGGGGAAGGCGCGACCCATAACCTGGGGATCGATTTCACCGTGAAAGCGGGCGAGTTCCAGTCGACGAATGGCGCGGCCGTCATGGAGTACGTCACCCGGAGGGGCGAGGAGCCAGAGGCGCATGTCCATCCGACCGAGGACGAGATGTTCTACGTATTGGAGGGCCGGCTAACGTTTCACTGCGATGGCCAGCGCTTCGACGTCGAGGCGGGCGGCTTCGTTTTCCTGCCCCGAGGCCTGAAACACGGCTACGCGGCCCGCAGTGACGGGCCGGTCCGGTTGCTCGTGATCACGGCGCCACCGCGCGAGCGAAGCAAGGGTTGGGGCGGCTTCGTCGCCGACCTTGAGTCGAGCGCCTGACCCGTCGGCTTACTGGCCCTCGCTCACCTCATAGAGCTCGTTCGCCGGATGGCCCGCCTTCTGGTGGACGGCGGCGACCGCCTCTTTGTTGGGACCCTTCGCCAGGCAGAAGACCTTTCCGGCCTTCGAATCCAGCCAGTACCGCACGTACTCGACGCCGGTACCCTTTTGGGCCTCGACATCCTTCTTATGGGCCTGCATCAACTCCTGAAGCGAAACGTGCATGCCCTCGTGTACGTCCATGAATGTCGGCACGGAACCCACCTCCTATTCCACTCGAGCTGTCGACAGTAATGCCTATGGTAACGGGCCGGACTACGCGCTTACCCAGGACCAGATTCGGCTCGCCAGCTCGATGGGCGTCACTCGAGCTTTCACCAGGTAGTCCTGAGCGCCCAGCTCGAGCCCGCGTTTCCGCATCTCGTCAGATCCGTAGTTGGAGAGGATGACCACGGGCAGCGCCGCGGTCTTCGGGTCCTCTCGCAGCCGGGCGAGCACCTCGAAGCCGTCCAGCTTCGGCAGGCGGACATCCAGGAAGACGATATCGGGCATGACGTCGCGCGTCAGCTGCAGGCCGGCTTCGCCGTCGGTCGCCGTCCATACGGTATGGCCGTCTTGCTCGAACTGGTAGCTGTACATGCTGGCGATCGTCGAATCGTCCTCAACAAGAACAATGCGCGGGTCGGCGGCGGCGGTCTCCTCGGTCATTTCCCCTCCTCTTCAGGTCGGCGTCTATCCGGTGGCTTCGAGCACGGTAAGCGGGATTCGCGGCGTAGAACGCTCTTCGGTAGCGGCCGCCAAGGGCAGCGTCAGCGTAAACGTGCTGCCCCGGCCCGGGGTCGAATCGACCATAATGTCGCCCCCCTGCTGCCGAGCCAGCTCCCGGCAGAGGTAAAGGCCGAGTCCGGTTCCCGTGACATGCCCGGTCTGGTCGTTCGACAGGCGGCTGAACTTGATGAAGAGATGGGACAGATCGGCAGATGCAATCCCGACGCCGACGTCCTGGACCGCGATGAGGACCCGACCATCCTGCGCTCGCACGGAACAGCGGACCTCGCCGCCATCGGGAGAGTACTTGACGGCATTGTCGATCAGGTTGACCAGGATCGTGCCCAGCCGCTCGCGGTCGGCGCTGATCCGCACCGGATCGGCACTCGAGTCGATGACCAGCTGATGACGGGCGCCGGCCAGGGGGCGAACCACCTCGACCGCGCTGCGGACCGCTGCGACCGGGTCGAGCAATTCTGGCTTGAGGACGAGGCGACCCTCTTCCAGGCGGGCGGCATCAAGCATCTGCTCGATCAGCATGTTCATCTCCAGAGCCTTGGCCGACAGGATGGAGATGGCGCCCCGGCCCGCCGGACTTGCGGCATCCAGCGAGCCCGCCTCCAGCATCGCCAAGTACCCGCGGATCACCGATAGGGGAGTACGCAGTTCGTGCGAGGCCAGGTTGAGGAATTGGCTCTTGGTCCGCTCCAGCTCGGCCATTCGCTCCGTGATGCGGACCCGGTCGAGCCCGGCGGTGATCAGGGTCCCGAACTCTTCCAGCCGAGCCACCTCATCGGAGCCGAACAACGGCATGAAGGCATTGGATAAGGCCACCACCGCACCGCGGCCGCTGTCCAGGGGCAGGGGCACGACCACCGCGTTCTGCCACTCCCGGTCGAGACGGACCACCCTGGCATGCATCGTGCTCGAGACCGCGGAGACCAGCGTGCTCGCCAGCTCGGGCTCGATGCCGCGGATCGCCAGCACCTTAGACTCATCGACGATGGCCCCGCCCTCGGCGCCGACGGTGCGCAGCCCCCACTCCAGGGCTCGCCGGGCCAGGGTTTCGCGGTCCGAGCTGAAGAGGAGGAGCTCGCGTACGGCGCGCCGGAAGGCGGCCTCGTCTGGCTCGCGCCAGAACCGCTTGAGCCAGCTGGGCGGAGCCAGGCTGGCGTAGATCAGGGGGATGGAGAGCAGGGCCAGAACCTGAAATCCGATCTGGACGCTGCGCATGGCACCGAGCCGATTCCCACCCGCGCCGGCCACCACCAGGATGAAGATGATGGCGGCGAACCCCGCTGCTAGGACCCGCAGCCGGCCGCGCTGTACCGCCGGTCGTCCGCGCGAGGCCAGCCAGAAGCGGACCACCGGCTCACCCACCATCCCGCTCCACACCACGATCAAGGCCAGCAGGGCGATCGACTGCGCCCCGGACATCTGGACCGTACCGGGGGGCGGAGCGACCAGCAGGAAGAAGGCGGTCGTCGCGCCGGCCAGGACGGCCACCACGGCTCGCGTCCGCGGCCGCAGGGGAATGAAGGTGCCCCGGAACATCAGCAGCGCGTAGCCGGAGGCCATGAAGAGGATGAGGACCACGGGCGTGGTAAGGCTGGCAAAGCGGTATCCGATGGCGACATTGAGCCGGCTGGTGAGGGAGACCAGGCCCAGCAACCCGATCGCCGAGGCCAGGTAGGCGCGACGCTGCCCGCGGTGGCGGACCCAATCGATCACGCTGAGGATCCCGACGACGACAAAGCCGCAGGTGACCAACCACTGGAGGGCGGTGAGCGCGCCGGCCACTCACGCCAGCTTAGCCAACCGAGCTCAGCAAATCGAGTCCGGTTCTATGTGGAAGCTCTTATAGCGGGATATGCACGAAGCGCTGATGCGCAAGGGTGTGGTTCAGCAAGGCAGGAGGCCGAACGCGGCTTTCTCTCGGAGGACCCGCAGGGACGCATCGTCGACGCGAGCCAGGAAGGTGGGATCCGCCGCGACTCGCGATCGAACGGCCACCACCATGGCGTGGGTCGCGGTCGCGGTCTTGGAGGTGACGAGGTCGCCACCGGCGGCGAGAAACGACAGCGCGCGATCGCCGGCCGGGACGCTGGCGACGGCAACCGTCGCCCCCAGGTCATCGGAGACGATCACTCCCCGGAAGCCCATCGTGCCGCGCAGCATCTGGCCCATCACGACGGGTGAGAAAGCCGCCAGGTGCGACGGGTCGATGCGGGTAAAGGTCGCGATCGCCACCATGACGAAATCCGCGCCGCCCTCGATCCCCTGTTTGAACGACTGGAGGTAGGGATCGTTGGTCGTCGTGACGGTGTCGGTCGCCGGCGTGTAGTCGGTATTGCCGCTGACCCGACCGAGTCCGGGAAAGTGCTTGAGCGTCACGGCCTCACCGGCCTGGTGCATACCCTGAAGGAACGCCGTGCCGTGGCGGCCAGCGGTGGCCGGATCGTGCCCGTACTCCCGCTGCAGTGCGCCGATCGGCAGATTCTGCGCGTCGAATCCGAGCGGCACGACATCCATGACGGGAGCGAAGTCCATGTTGACGCCGGCGGCGCGGAGCTCCTGGCCCCAGCTGGTGGCGCGGCCCTGGAGCGTCGCGGTGGCCCAGCCACCTTGCACAAGGGCGCTCGGCATTACCGAAAAGCCCGAGCCCTGCAACGCCTGGATCAGGCCCCCTTCCTGGTTTGCCGCAACGAAAAAGCGGACATTCGCGGTTGCGGGGCCGGAGGCCTGGGCTTGAACCGCATTCGCGACCCGGCGAATCGCCGCCGATCCGACGTAGGTACGGTCGACGAACCAGACTGACCCGACGTGATCACCCTGGATCTCGGCGACCTCCGCGGATCCCAGTTGATTGGCTGCGAGGCCAAGCAGGAACAGCTGTCCGATCCGCTGGTCCTCCGTCATGCCGGCGAACACGCGATCGGCGCAGGAGGGGAGAGAAGGCGCCGTGCTGCCCGGAGAGCCTGTAGGCGCGGAGCCTGCCGTCGGGGTCGAGCTCGGGGTCGGCGTTGACATGGCGCTCGTGGTGGTGGACGGACGCGGCGCGCTGGCGGCAGGCGTACCACACGCGGCGCAGAGGAGGAGCGCTCCGAGCGCAAACGCTCCAACCCAGGCCCGAACACGCTTCGACATGCGGCTATCTGGTGAACGGCAGGGTCTGCCCGGCGTTACGGTCGGTGCCTACTGCGGTTGAGCGGTGGCGCTTGGGGACGGCAGGTCGACGTTTTGCAAGCGAACCTGCCCCCGCGCGACCAGCTTGCCGTCATCGGCCCGCGTGATGTTGACCTGCCAGAGTTGCTGGGTCGAGCCCTGATGGATGGGTTCGGCGACGACGCGGACACGGCCCTTGACCATCGGACGGACGAAGTCCGTCACGTTATTGACGCCGACCGCGAACTGGCCACGCTGCAACACTGCGGCCGATGCGCCCACGCTGGCCACGCTCTCGATGGCGGTGGTGTAGGCGCCGCCATGAACCACGCCCCAGGGGGTGTGCTGGTCCGGGCCCAGTTCCAGCCCGGCGACCACTCGAGTCGGATCCACCGACTCGAACTCGATGCCGAGCGCCGCCAGGAACGGCGAGAGGCGCTCGAGGCTGGGAAGAAGACGCTCGTTCGACGGGGCTGCCGGGGCCGTTTCGCCCGGCTGACGATCCATCGTTGCACTCTACTTGACCGGGCGATAGCCGCCTAGCGCCAAACCTCATCGGTCGGCGTCGATGAGTTTCGGGCCGACTCGCCGTCTTATCTCGTGGACACCATCTACATGCCGGCGTACAAGCGGAGCGCGACCACCTTCGCGATCAGGGGCCCGCTCGCGCCCGCAGATCTGGCGGGGCTGTACGGTCGCGTCTGCGCCCTGCTGGAGGGCAGCGATTCGGCGGTGGCGGTTTGCGACGTGCGAGGCGTCCACGCCGATGCGGTGGCGGTTGATGCGCTCGCGCGCCTGCAGCTCGCCGCCCACCGCCGCGGTTGTCAGGTCAAGTTACGCGGTGTGTCGAACGAGTTGCGCGACCTGGTGGCCTTTATGGGATTGTCCGACGTCCTCTCCGACTGAGGTCAGTCGAGATGGGCCGGCAGGCCGAACAGCGGGAAGAACCGCTTCGTGTCCAGGAAGAAGGTGAACTCGACGATCCCGTCGGCCGCCGTCTCGAGGACCACAAGCGCCCAGGGATCGCGGCCGCCCGTGTCGCTTGGCTTGTACTGTCCGAAGGCGACCCGGCCGTTTGCCCCGGCGGTAGGTAGGAGGCGGGAGTCACGACAGCCGATGCCCGGCCCGAACCACCAGGCGAAAATATTTTCCTTGCCTTGCAGCCACATGTCGTAGGGTGGCATCGACTGCTTGGCGTCTTCGCGGATCAATGCGGTCAGTGCCGTCATGTCGTAGCGCTCGAACGCCTGAACGTATCGAGCCAGGAGTTGGCGCTGGGCATCGTCCATCGGCGGGGCGGGGTCGTCGGCGGTGACGCCGCTCGCGTCGAGGGTCGCGCGCGCCCGCTGTAGGGCGCTGTTCACTGAGGCGACACTCGTTTCCAGCAGGTCGGCGACCTCTTTCGCCTTCCAGCGCAAGACCTCGCAGAGGATCAGCACCGCGCGCTGCCGCGGAGGAAGGTGCTGCAAGGCGGCCACGAACGCCAGCCGGATCGATTCCTTTTCGACGGCGAGCTCCGCCGGATCAGCTCCCGTCGTCACCAGACTGTCGGGAATCGGCTCGATCCAGGTGACTTCGGGCAGTGTATTCAGATTCTGTGCGACCGGTGCCTTGGCCGGGCCAAAGTCCATGGGCACCGCCCGGCGGGCCCGTCCGTCGAGCATGTCCAGGCAGACGTTGGTCGCGATCCGATACAGCCAGGAGCGGAGCGCCGATCTTCCCTCGAAACGCCCCAGGCCTCGCCACGCGCGCAAGAGCGTCTCCTGGACCGCATCCTCCGCCTCGAACGGCGACGCGAGCATGCGGTAGCAATACCCGGTCAGCTCCGGCCGGTACTGCTCGAGTTGCGTCTCGAGGTCGCTCGGGGCGACCGTTGTCGAGGGCGGTGGCACGACGCTCATGGTAAGGGACTCACCGGATGGCCCGAGTCCGCGAACTCAATCCAGCGTAACTCCGCCGCCTATGCCGTGTGGATGAGCGCCCGCTCACGATCTGGGTGATTTGGGTGGCGGCGTTGAATCTGAAGGATCATGAACACGGCAACTCTAAACCGCGCCGGGCATGGGGCTCGGGGCTATGCCGCGTCGGGCAGGTTGCCCTTGATTCGCATGTCCGGCTCGTATCGCTGGTAGCGAGCCCTTCCCTTGGCCTTGGCCGTGCGCAGGGCATGATCCGCGTTGCGGAGGAGGTCGCTCCCGGTCTCCTCTCCCGGGACCAGCTCGGCTCCGCCGACGCTGACGTGCATGACGACCTCCGTCTGGCCGGCACGGAAGCGACCCGCGAACCGCTCGATGATGCTTTCCGCCAGGGGACCGGCCTCGAAAATCGTCGTATTGAGGAGGAGGACCGCGAACTCGTCGCTCCGTAGCCGGGCGGCGAGGGCGTCGGCGGGAATGATCTGCTCCAACCGGGCGGCCACCGCGGTTAGCAGCTGGTCACCCAGCTCACTGCCGAGGGCTTCATTGACGGACTTGAAATCGTCGACATCGACGATCAGGACCGAGATGCTCCGGCCGGGTTCGAGATGCTCGATGGCCTGCTCGAGGGCGTTTCGAAAGGACGACCGGTTGGCCAGGTTGGTCAACGGGTCGTGGCCCGCCTGATGCGAGACCTTCTCTTCGAGCTCTTTTCGATCGGTGACGTCGCGGATGTTGACGATCAGCCCCTCGACGCTCGGGAGGTAGAGGAGATTGGTGACGGTCACCTCGCAGTATGTCCAGGTCCCGAGCTTGTGGCGAAGACGGCAGGTGACCGAGGTCGGGTGCGCCGAGGCTTTCAACGCATCGCTCAGACAGTTCAGAAGCGCGGGTCGGTCGTCGATATGGGCGAGGTCGACGAGTCGGGTTCCCACCAGCTCTCCGGGAGCAAAAGCAAAGAGGCGCTGCACGGATGCGCTCTGAAACCGGATGACGCCGTAGCCATCGGCGAGCGTCGCCGCATCTGACGAGTGCTCGACGAGCGAACGCAAGTGCTCTTCACTCCGCTGCAGGGCGGCCGTTTGCTCCTGCAACCTGTCGTTGAGGGTGGTGTTGTCCGAAAACATCATGAACTGCCGAATCACGACCAGCATGACGACGATCACCAGATCGTAAAACAAGAAATTGTCGACTGAACCGGAAATCAGCGCGTCGACAGACGAAGCCACGACCGCCGCCGCCATCGGGATGTAGGGAAGGAACAGTTGCCAGCGGCTCGGGGCCTGCTCTTTCGGCTGTGGGGGGTCGACTGGCAGCAGCCAGGCGCGAAAGCCCGCCAACGCGATGAGCAGGTAGCCCGCCACCCACCCGGTGTCAATGGGTTGAGCCGGGCCGTAGGAGTTGACGGTCGTCAGATACGCAAATCCACTGTCGGCGAGGAGGTTGGCGAGGAGGCCCGCCGCGAGCAGGGACAGGCTCACGCGATCCCTGGCGCGGACGCGACCCGATAGGAGGAGCAACAGCATGGTCAGGATCACGACGTCGCTGATCGGGTAAGCCAGGCTGATGGCCTGGGCGAAAAGGTTGTTTGCGCCGTGGCTGTAGATGGTTTTCAGGATGGTGGTCCAGCTGACGGCGAGCAGCGAACCGGCGATGATCAGGCTATCCAGTACGGTGGCTAGCCGAACGACGGCGCGGCGTCTCGCGGCGCTGAAAAGCACAATGCCACCGGCGGCGAGTGGAACGGCTCCCAGGAATCCCGCATCGGCAGGGGATGGAAAGGGGACCTGCCTGCCAAGTCCGACCTCGTAGTAGGACCAGACGGCCTCGCCGATCGACCAGGCGAAGGCAGAGGCCGAGATCAGCAACCAGGCGCGTCGACTGCGCCCAACGTGGCGCAGTGCTGCCGCGCCGCAGACGAGGGCAGCCGCGAAGGCGACCACCGCCTCGCCGAGATCGTCGATCCGCTCGCTCAGGGTGATGCCGCCGAAATGAAAGGTGACCCAGAGGCCGAAGGCGGCCGTCAGCAGCAGGGCGACCACGGCGGCAGCCATGAAGCGCCGGTACGTTCGTTTCCGCGCGAGCAGCAGGCTGTTTGACCTCCCTCAGAACTCCCCGCGCCGTCACGCCACGCGGATGGGGCACACGTGTATCGGGACCGGACGCGTGGAAGCTGTGATTCGTCGGCAAACGGGCCAGAATGTGACAAGGCTGTCACGCTCCGGACTACCTAGATCGTTGCGGCCCTGTCTTCCCTCGCCCCCTCATGCTCACCGCTGCGGAGTTGGCCTGGGCCGGTTCGATGCCCACAGGTAGAGGCTCGCCAGGCTCCGGTTCGGGCGCCATTTTTCGCCGATCGCTTCGACCTCGCTCGGACTGGGCATGTGATCCAGCTTGTTAAGCCGCTGAACCGCCGATCGGATGCCCAGGTCACCGATCGGTAGGATGTCAGGCCGCTGGAGGTTGATCAACAGAAACATGTCGGCCGTCCATCGCCCGAGTCCTCGGCTGGCCGTAATCTGCGCGCGAACCTCCTCGTCCGAGAGCTTGTCCAGCTGATCGACTTGCAGCTCACCGGAAATGATGTGCTCGGCCAGCGACCGGAGGTATTCGACTTTCATCCGTGACAGTCCCACGCTCTTGAGATCGGTTGGGTCCATGGCAAGCAGTTCCGCGGGGGACGGGATTCGCCCACCGAACCGCTCCTGCAGCCGTCCGGCGATCGCCTGCGCCGCGAATCCCGAGATTTGCTGGCCGATGATCGAGAAGACCAGCACGCTGAAGGCGTCGCCGAGCGGACGGGCTCGGCGCCAGGCCTCTGGATCCACTGGTTCGGTCGTCTCGATGAGCCGCGCCAGCCGTCGGTCACTGGCCTTCAACGCCGCCAACCCTCGAGCGCGTTTCACCGCGCCACGAGATGCAGGTCGGCGATCGGGGCACCGGATTGCTTACCCAGCACGATCAGGGCGGTTCCTTCAGCCGGCCCGATCGTCAGGGTCGTCGTGTGGTTGATGAAATTCTGGTTGCCACCAAGTCGTGGCTGCGCGTAACCGGGCAGGGCCTCGACGGCCTTCTGCTTCTGACCCACCGATCCCGCCACCGTTAGATTGCTGTTGGTGAAAGGAATTCGGATCGAAGCCCCAATACCGATCGCGGCGCTGAACAGACTCAGCAGCAGTCCGATCGTCAGGACGACGAGAACGGATGCGCAACCGGCTCCGCATCCCCCGCAACCCGGCCGGTACCCTCGCCGGCGATCCCTCTCCACGCCCACGTTTGGAAGCCTACAGGGCGGCCGGGCACCGGACGCCGCCAGCTGCTCGAGACGAAGCGATGATTCTCGGGTGCGGCAAACGTCATAAGGGCATGAGTTCCGTTACCTGCCAGATCTCGATCTCGCTCGACGGCTTCGTCGCGGGTCCGAACCAGAGCCTTGAGAACCCGATCGGTGAGGGCGGCATGCGCCTGCACCAGTGGCTCTTCGAAACCGATAGCTGGCATAAGCTGCAGGGCCACGCCGGAGGCGCGCACACGGTCGACTCAGAGGTGGTCGACGGGCTGTTCCAGAATGTCGGCGCCTACATCATGGGCCGCCACATGTTTGGCGGTGGCCGGGGTGGCACCACCTTCAACTTCGTTACCGACGGGATCGATTCGGCGCTCGAGCAGGCACGGTTAGCCGGCGGTGCGAAGGACATCGTGGTCGCCGGGGGCGCTCACACGGTGCAGCAATTCATCGCGGCTGGATTGCTGGACGAGCTCTACCTGCATATCGTCCCGATCGTGTTGGGCGCAGGTGAGCGGCTGCTCGAGAACGTGGGCGATCCCATGCTCAAACCGAATGATGTGATCGCCTCACCGGCCGTTACGCACGTCAGATACCGCATCGGTCGATAGCCGCGCGAGCTCGGCATTCTGCAGCAGTAGGCCGATCTCGCGGGCGCGACGGGCGGCGAGCCTGTCACCTTCGCCAGCGGACACGATCGATCCTTTCATGAGAATGTGCCATTTGCGGGCGAAGTCATCGGGCTGAGCGACCCCGAGTTGTTCGGCTAACCCGCGCAAGAAGAGGCGGATGTTCGCGAGATAGACAGTACTTGCCTGTCTCGCCGGATGGCCCCGCTCGAACGTCTCGAGCAGCACATTGATAAAGGAGCAGCCCTCGAAGTCGTCCCGCTGGAACCAGTCGTGGAACACATCGAAGATCGCCAGCAGTCGCTCGTCCGGTGCGCTTGCTCGCCTCTTGACTTCGTCCTCGAGCCATTGCTGCGTCCACAACTGCTCACGTCGCTGCAGAAAAGCGAGCACCAGATCATTTTTCGATGGAAAGTGGCGATAGAACGTCATCTTCGCGACGCCGGCTTCGGCGACGATGGTGTCGACGCCGACGGCCCGGATGCCCCGCCGGCTGAAGAGCTCGTAGGCGACCGCCAAAAGTCGTGCCCTGGCGCTGCTGGGGGGATCGACCGTGGTGTTGATCTCGCCAATTGACACCGGTCTCCTCACGGTCTCCATAATAAGACAGACAGTTCTGTCACATGCTGGAAGGGGGAAGAAATAGCCCAGGATCGAGCGCCGGCGCCTGATCTCGTCGATCAGCTGCTTCGGCATATCGCAACGGCCGTCCGAGCGGATCGAGCGACGCTTTCCCGAGTTGACGGCGACTCGGCGGTGATCGAAGGGAGTTTCGACGTCACCGGCGTCGCAGCGGTGCCTGGAAGCCGATGGCTGATCACATCGGCGGAGTTTCACGAGACGCTCCGCAATGGCCGGCCGGTGCTTGAGGCCTACGACTCCGGTACCCTTCCCAGCCCGTTTCGGGAACAACTTGCCGGCATTCGGCACATGGCGACAGTGCCGCTCAGCTTCGACCGCGACGTCCTCGGGACGATCGTCGTCAGTCGGCGCCAGGATCAGCCTTTCGAAGCACGCGACCTGGCCACGCTGGAGGAGCTCGGACACATGGCGGTGCTGGCCCTTCGCAACGCCACGCTTGTCGACCATGCACAGAGATCCGATACGCAGCTCCGCACCAGCGAGGAACGATTCCGCCTCTTGGTGGACGGCGTGAAGGACTACGCCATTTTCATGCTCGACCCGGGCGGCTTCGTCACGAGCTGGAATCAAGGTGCGGAACGGATCAAGGGGTATCGGGCAGAGGAGATCCGCGGGCGCCATTTCTCGATCTTCTATACGCCGGAGGAGGTCGCGGCCGATGAGCCGGCCCGAGGCCTGACCGCGGCTCGCGAGGAGGGTCGATTCGAGGCTGAGGGGTGGCGGGTGCGAAGGGATGGGTCGCGCTTTTGGGCCAGCGTCGTCATTACTGCTCTCAAGGACGAGTCGGATCGGTTGCGAGGATTCGCGAAAGTCACGCGCGACATCACGGAGCGAAAACGGATACAGGACCAGCTACTCGAAGCTGAGCGGCGCGAGGTTGCAAGGTTGCGAGACCTGGCCGACCGGACGGCGAGCCTCGAGCGGTCAAAGTCGGAATTCCTGAGGCTCGCCTCGCATGAGCTGCGCACGCCGGCGGCGGTCCTTGGAGGCTATCTGTCCCTCTTCGCTGATGGCGACCTGGGCGCGCTCAATGCTCGGGGACAGCGCGCGATCTCGGTCATGAAAGGTCAAGCCCGCGAGCTGACGCTGCTCATCGGGCAGATCCTCGAGGCGGCGCGCATGCAACAGGGCAACCTGGTTTTACATCTGGAGAATTTCGATCTTCGAGAGGTTGCGGCCAAAGCCGTGGGATGGGCTCGAGATTTGGCAGGTATGGACCACCGGATCACCTTGTCGGCGCCGGCGGGTCCCATCCAGATCACCGCCGACCGGGAGCGCATTTTGACGATCCTGCAGAGCCTGTTGGACAATGCCGTGAAGTATTCTCCGGAGGGCGGGGAGATCACCCTTTCGGTTACCGCCGATGCCAGCCGTGCCCGCGTGCACGTCGCCGACGGCGGCCTCGGTATGCACCTCGAGCAACTGGAAGGCCTGTTCCATCCATTCGGGAGGATCGTCACCGACGAAACTGCCCATATCGATGGCGCCGGGCTCGGTCTTTACATCGCCCAGGAGCTTGCCCGATCACAGGGCGGCGAAATAACGGTCGAGTCGGATCGGGGCCGGGGCAGCACGTTTACGTTGAATATCCCGATTGCGTCGCCGCAGGCGGCAACGACGGAATTAACGGCTTCCGCAGGCGGGTCAGCGAGTCGGAGTCTGGGCCCGGCCTGACCTGGCCCGCAGCCGAGCCAGTCGCCGATTCCAGAATGCCAGCCGGTGCGCAAAGCGCTGGATCTGTTCTTCGTGGACCACCACATCGTGCGACTGCAGATATTCCTGAGCAGGTTTCTGGAGACCGGCCATCTCGGTGCGGAAACGGTTCAGGATCCCGACGGTGAAATTGTAGAGCTCGCTGTAGACCGTGATCCAGTGCTCGGCGTCGCGGATATACGGGCTGGAAGGATCCTCGCCCGGCATGAGGAGTGTGGTAGAGACCGACTCCAGGGCAGCCCGTTCCGAGGCGCTCTCGGCGGCGGCGTCTGATCCGATCTGGGCGTCGCGCGGCGCCTGACCATCGGGGGAGTTCTTCATTTCTGCCTGGTGCTTTCCCCCATTCGAGCGGCCTGGTGCGGCCGGGCCTCCCATTGACCACCTGGGGAAAGACAACCAAAGAGGAGCCCAGTAGTAGGGAGATGATATCCCCTGGGTCGCCCGGGTGCGCGTCGGGTCTAGTTTGTCGTCGAGGAGCTTCGAGGGATCTCGATCCGGAAGCAGCAGCCGCCGCCAGGCGTTCCCGGCTCGAGGACCAGCGAGCCACCCTGGAGCTCGGCGAGCTGGCGGCTCACAGCAAGACCAAGCCCGACCCCGCCCCGGCCATACAGCTGACCCTCGACCTGGAAGAAGGGCTCGAAGATGCGAGCCCGGGACTCCTCCGGAACGCCTGGGCCATGGTCGATCACCCTGATGGTCGGCGGGTCAGGCGTGAGGGCAATCTCGATTCTGCCGCCCTTACCGTGGACGAGGGCGTTGTTGATCAGGTTGTCCAGGATCAGGCCGAGGTGGGCCTGATCGGCATCGACGATCACCGGTCGTTCCGGCAGGGTGGTGACGAGTTGCTGAGACTCCATTTCGGCCAGGCCCGCCGCCCGGTCCAGGGCCTCGGCGATGGACCGCCGCAGATCGAACGTCGTGTCCTCGAGGATGACTCCCCCGGCTTCGATCCTGGCTGCCAGCAGCATATGATTCACCATCCGCTTGGCTTCGTTTGTCTTCTGGGCAACCATCCTCAGGGCCGCCTTCGCTCGCTCGGAGCCGCTTGGCAGGCTGCCATCGAGGAGCATGGAGACGTAGCCCCCGATCACCGTCAGTGGTGTCCGTAGCTCGTGGGCGGCAACCTTGACCAGCGATTCCCTGGCGCTCGCGACTTTTGCCTCAGCACGCGCCTGCGATACCTCGGAGCGCATGCGAGCGAGCTTGATGGCACCACTCACCCGCGCCAGCAATTCGGGCGCGGTAAAGGGCTCAACCAGGTAGTCGTCCACCCCCTCTTCGAACGCGTCGAGCGACGCCTCATCCAGCCGATCCGCGTACATCACGACCGGCAAATCCCGCGTGGCCGCCCTCGAGCGCAGTTTCCGGAGCAAGCTCAAGCCGTTCTGGCCGGCCCGCTTGGCGTTCGTGAGGAGGATGTCTGGTACCCGCGTCCGCAACGCCTCCAGGGCCTCGGCCCCGCTCCCGACGGTTTGGACATCCCACTGGGCGTCGAGGAGGCCGCGGAG
>VBJI01000212.1 GCA_005880875.1 Chloroflexota bacterium | reverse complement strand
GGGGGGTCGGCCTAGTTGCCGGTGGCCGCGAACCAGGCGCCGCCTGGCGAGGTGACGAAAACAATCGGGGCGATGCAGGGATGCGGAAGCTGGACGGTGGCACGGATGGTTGAATCGCCTTCGCTGCTGGCGGGGAAGGTCGCGGTCGAGACGTTGGTGACGGTCGCCGAACCGTCAGCGCCGATCGTCTGGCAGCTCACGATCGCCTTGAACTGCGGAATCGGGTTCGTGCCTCGCAGCGCCGGCGGGACGGGGGCGTGGTTGGCGAGCACGAGATCATCCACCCGGACGACCAACCGGCCGTCGCGGTCGAGCGAACCGCGTCCGTTGCCGATCATCCAGGGAAGGCCGCCGCCCGGCACCCCGCGGATCGGGTTCGCCGCCCCGACGTAGGGACCGGTGACCGGCGCCATGGTGTCGAATCGCACGATGGTCCCGGGGTCCGCGCTGGCCGCGGTGCTGAGCCCGAAGACGGCGAGGGTGACGGCGAGACTAGCCGGAAGCGCGAGCCGGCGGATTACGTTCACAGATGACCACCTCCCAGGTGCGTTGAAGCCGCGTGCCATGCAGGAGCTGGCACAAAGGAAAATACGGCAGAGGGTTACGAAGTTATCAGCCGGGCCGCGATCACCGAGATCCAGGTCCACCCGATCAGTACAGCGGCGTAGAACGCCAGGACAATTGCGGCTTGCGTGGATCCCGACGCGATTCCGACGAACGCGCCGAGAAACAGCACACCGGTTATCAGCGAGTACGCAGCCCAGCCGCGCTCTTTGCGAGCGGCAAAACGGCGGGCCAGCACGAAGCAGGCGGCGATCAGCCCTACGAATCCCACGGCCCCGCTGACGAAGTGGAGGATCGCGTGCCAGCTGATCGCGCTGGGTGTCGCGAGGCCAGGCGGGAAGCCGTTCATCGGATCAGGCACGAAGATGCCGGCGCAGATCAGACCCAAGCCATAGATGGCAAGCAGCAAGGGACCCCAGGTGCCGCCGCGGCCGGGATGCAATACGCGGCGCATCCCGAGTGCGCCGGCGATCACCAGCAAGCCGGTGACCAGGAAGTTGGCGATCTGGATCCATCCCAGTTTGCCAAGACTCATCAGGCTGAGTTCGTGACGCGTGACGTCGAACCCTGGGCGGATCAGGATCTCGACCAGGCCCACCGCGATGTAGACCGGACCGGCGACAGCGCCAGCGGCTAAGAGCGCCTTCGTTGTCGAACGATTCATAAGCCCCACGCTAGGCCATCTTTCGGACGCTGGCTTCTCCAAAACTGCTCGGTCGGCGCCCATTCCCGGACAGTCGCATGGTGCTACCGCCTAGGCCGTTTAGATCCTTAGTGGTCGACAAGCAACCTGGCGCCAGTTCGGCGGTCGGCCCGCGGGCACTCGCTGCCCTGCACGAACTGGCCGTGGCGGCCAGCGGGGTCCTCGAGCCGACCGCGCTGGCGAAGCTCGCGGTCGATTTGGCCTGCGACCTGCTGGGCGTCGACGGCGCCGCCCTCTACTGGTTTGTCTCCAGCACCGGCCTGTTGCACAGCCTGGCTGACAACCGCGGCTACCAGGCGAATGCCTCGCGGACCCTCGAGGTCGGGAAGGGGGTGGCGGGGCTGGCCTTTCAGCGACAAGAGCCGCTGATCATCGATGACTATCCAAAGTGGGAGGGCGCCGTGCCCTGGGCCCTCGAGCACGGCGTTCGGGCGGGGGTCGGCATCCCGCTGATGGCGCGCGGCCGGATCGTCGGTGCGATGGCCGTCCTGACCCACGCCGTCGGGGGATTCGATGCCGACGACCTGCGGCTGCTGTCCTTGCTCGCGGCCCAGGTGGCGCCGTCGCTCGAAGCCGGTCGTCTCGACATCGACCTCGCCGCCTCAGAGCAACGCTTTCGGTCGCTCTACGGCAGCGTCGCCTCGGGCGTGATCGTGCTCAGCGCCTCGGGGGTCATCATCCAGATCAATCCGGCCGGCGAGCGGATCATCGGGCTCAGCGCCGAGGAGATGCGTGGCAAGACGCCGGACCAGCTGTGGCACCGGGAGCGCTGGGTCCTGATCGACGCCATCCCGGTGATGGGTCCGGACGGCCAGGCCCTCCAGGTGGTGTCCAGCTTCCTGGACATCACCGAACGCAAACAGGTCGAGGGAGCCCTGCGCGAGAGCGAGGAACGATTCCGCGCCGTCTTCAACCGGGCGGCGATCGGCATCGCCCGGATCGACCTCGCGGGCCGGATCATCGAGGCGAATCCGGCGCTCCAGCGAATGCTGGGCTACAGCGCCGAGGAGCTGACCCACAATCCGCTCGCCACCTTCGTCCATCCCGACTACGTGCGCGAGGGAAAGTTAGCGCAGCTGACCGAGCTCTCGGAGGGAAATCGGCACGAGCTTCAGCAGGAGCTGCGCTACGTGCACAAGCTGGGCGGGCTCGTCTGGTGCAACTCGATCGCATCACTGGTGC
>VBJI01000205.1 GCA_005880875.1 Chloroflexota bacterium | reverse complement strand
CCCGGAGGCGGCCTCCAGCGTCAGCTGCTTGACCAGGTTGCGGCCCTCGATCCGCCGCCCCATCAGCAGGAGCACCAGCACCACGGCCGTGAAGGGGCCGTTCATTGCCAGGACACGAAGGTGGACCTGGACCAGGGTGATGGCCCCGGTGCCGAGCGGGAAGAAGGTCAGCCAGGCATCCCAGGCGAAGTGGGCGGCGATCGCGCCCAGCCAGCCGCAGGCGATTGCCAGCACCTGCTGGCGGCGCGCCGGCAGCTGGCGGGCGATGCCGATCCCGGCGCCGACCAGGGCGGTGTAGGTCGCGTGCCCGAAAAAGAGGTCGAGGACCTGCCGGTGGTACCACTGGAAGCCGGCGGCGTTGGGCCCGAAGAGGGAGTCGAGGTAGGTCATGTAGCCGATCGTCTCCATGAAGTTGAAGCCCAGCCCGACCGCGGCCCCGTAGACGATCCCGTCCACCACGTCATGGAACTGGTCGCGCATGACCAGGTAGAGGAGGAGGACGGCGACACCTTTGGCCAGCTCCTCGAAAAGGCCGGCCGAGAAGGCGTTGGTTGCGTCGAGGCCGGGACCGGGGACGAGCGCGTTGACCGCCAGGGACTGGAACAGGCCCTCGGCCCAGATCACCAGCGCGGTGGCCACGATGGCTCCCCAGGCGGTCGCCACCAGGACCAGCCGCCAGGGCTCCTTCTCCTCCCGGTCGAGCCGGAGCACGACCCAGAGCCCGAAGGCGGTCGGCGGCAGACAGGCCAGCGCGGAGATGGCCGCCACCTCCGCGCCTGCCTCCTGGGTGAACACGAAGACGTCCAGGACCAGCAGCCAGAGGAGGAGGGCGAGGGCGAAGAGCGTGCCCGCCCAGAGCTCGTGTCGGCGGCGGTCGGCCGGGTTGCGCGCGAAGGCGCGGAGGCCGACCCAGGTGGCGCCTGCGACCAACGCCACGGCGGGCAGGCCGAGCAGAGCGCCCCGGTTGGGAATCCGGTCGAGCGACAGGTAGTCGAGAGCCGAGCTGGCGACCAGGACCAGGAAGAGGACGCCGGCCAGCAGCAGCGCCAGCTGGTAGCGGCTCTGCCGCCGCCGGGTCACGTGCGCTCCACCTCGACCAGGCGGCGGGCAAGGACCTCCACCGGCTGGCCGCGGGAGATCCGCTCCACCACAAAGAGGTAGGTGCCCGGGATGTTCTGCTTAAGGCCCTTCGGCAGGGCCACCGGCACCGCCGCCTGCGACATCTGCTCGACCGGGCCGGGGCCCGACTGCCCGACCACCTCGCCGAAGCTGTCGAACCAGCGCGCCGCGACCTCCGTCCCGGCCGGTATCGAGGCCCAATCGACCACGGCGGCGAAGGGCTGGCCGCGGGCGAAGTGCTCGGCCGGCGCGCCGATGACGGCCTGCGTGTCAGGGTCGTAGGCGTACACGCCCTGGATCCGGGCCACCGTACCCGTGGCCTGCCCGGGCGGCTCATAGCTGAGGAACTCCAGGGCGCCCGCGACGAAGATCACGATCGCAAGCGCGCCCACCAGCTTGATTGCCCGGTAGAGAGGCGTGATCTCGTCAGGACCGGGGGTCACAGCGGGGAGAGTTTATGGGCGCGGGTATACTTTTCAACTCGCTGCGCGGCGGTGGCGGAACGGCAGACGCGCTAGGTTCAGGACCTAGTGGGGGCAACCCCGTGGAGGTTCAAATCCTCTTCGCCGCACCAGCGTCCCGTAGATGGGAATTAGGTCCAGAACGGGTTGAAGACCACGGCGTGGACCTGGAATGTGTCCTGGTTGTCCTGCCAGGCGGCATCGGAAACGGCGCAACTCACCGTGGTCGTCCCCTGGTAACCGACCAGGGGTATCGGCGCGTCGCAGTGATCGAATTCCACTTGAGTCTCGCCCACGACGAACGGGAAGCGGACGTACGGCTCAGGCGTCACCGCCGTCCCGGAATTCTGATTGAGGACCGTAACGCTCACGGAGCACGACTCGTGCTTGCAGCTGCCGAGCTTTGGTGACGAATTGAGGACATAGTTGGCCGGCAGGGTGTTTCGTTTGTTGAAGTCGAGGTAATCCGCCGGCGGTTGCGCAGAGACTGGTTGTCCGTATCCCGTCAGGGATATCTCCACCTTTCCGAGGCTCGATCCGCCGGCCGGATCCCCTTTGCGCTCTACTCGGATGATCTCCTTCGGAGCCGACGCAGCGATATAGATGCTCTCCGACGCGTTGGAGACCAACTCCGCAGCCTGGCCACCAAACTGCGTCGTCACCGCCTTCAGGTTCTTGAGGTCGCCACCGAAATTGGTCTGGAACCGCGCCGGATCGGTGATCTCCACGATGGCTGCCAACCAGTCCGGGTTATGGATCAGAACCGGCCGGTCCCCGGCGACTCGCTGCTGCACCGAGCCCAGCAGGATTCCGACCGAGTCCCCCTGCGCGAACGTCGCGCCGCTTGCAACGATGAACTTCGCCGGCTTTGCGTCCTTAAGGGTCACGGTTCCAGCCAGTGTCTCCGGACGCGCCACACCCGCGTCGAAGGTGTAGCTGCTCAGTCCGAGCTGTACCGATCCGGCCACGTGAAAGGACTGCGCCTCGCCGAAGCTCGCGATAGCCGCCCGCAACAGCGATGCCGCCGGCAGGTCGGCCGTCTTGACGGAACTCACCCCACAACTGAGCAGCATGATGCCCGCCGCCACCGCCGCCAGACGACCACCAAGCAGCGAGCCCATTGCGCCGGCCCCCCTCAACTGGAAGAAACGAGTTGCGACTCAGTGTGAGGCGTATTGGGGACTCTTTGGGGGCAGCTTCACGGCAGCGGCGTCCCTTAGCGTGTAGAGCGCGTGAGCAAGAACTGGGTGGAGGCGTTCAGCGACGGGGTGTTCGCCGTCGCCATCACGATCCTCGTCTTCAATCTCCAGGTCCTCTGTGGCTTGGTCGCCGTGTACTACTTCTGGGACTGGCTGCCGGAGCCGGCAGG
>VBJI01000215.1 GCA_005880875.1 Chloroflexota bacterium | reverse complement strand
CTTGCCGACCCAGCGCGTCGCGCAGATCCGCCCGCGCCAGCGGGCCCACCTGGGTCTTGCGCTCTGCCGGGTTGCCGACGCGGAGTGCCTGTACCGCCGCGGCGAACTTCTCGGTGAAGGCATCTGCCACCGGCTCCTCGACGATGAAGCGTTTGGCGGCGATACAACTCTGGCCGTTGTTCTGGTTGCGGGCGCGGACGGCCGTGGTAACCGCCGCATCGACGTCGGCATCGGCCAGCACGATGAACGGGTCCGAGCCGCCCAACTCGAGCACTTGCTTCTTGAGCGCCTTGCCAGCCGCGCTGGCGACCTGCTCGCCAACCTCGCTGGAGCCCGTCAGGGTGACGGCCTGGATGCGTGGGTCGGCGATCAACCGGTCCGTCTCGGCGCCAGTCTGTGGACGCGGGATACCGGACGTGCCAAGCAACTGGCGGGGCAAATCGAAGCCGGCAACGTCTTTATCAACGGTATGGTCGCCTCAGATCCGCGCCTACCGTTTGGAGGTGTCAAGCGCAGCGGCTACGGCCGCGAGCTCGGCGCCTTCGGCCTGCGCGAATTCACCAACGTCCAGACCATCTGGGTGGGTCCCGCGCGCGGGCCGGCGACGCCGCAACCCACGAGCTCGGAGTGATTGGCAGTCATGCATGCCTGCGAGGTGTTGCGTATACGCAACACCTCGCAGGCTCTGTGGACTCGGGCTACTGGGCGTGCCAGGCAGCTCCGATGATCCCAGGTCACGCGTGGTCGGGCGGACTGGTCGCGCCAGGACCGCCACGCCCGTCTACAGTCCATGGTCCTAGAGCGTGATCTTGCCACCGGACACGTCGATGGTCGCGCCGGTGATATAGGCGGCCTCGTTCGAGCATAGGAAGGCAACCACGCCGGCTTGGTCGCCGGGCTCAGCCAGCCGACCAATGGGAGTGAGACTGATCGCCGCGGCAGCCTCGGCTTCGGTGCCGTACAGGGCCTCGATGCGCGGCGACCGCGTCGTACTCGGACAGGTCGCGTTTACCGTGACGCCGCGGTCGGCGACTTCGCGCGCCAGGTGGCGGGTGAGCCCAAGCAGGCCCGCCTTACTGGCCGCGTAATGCGCCGCAGTGAGCCGGATAGGCATGCGCGCCGCGTCCGACGAGATGTTGACGATGCGTCCCCAACGTCGTTCCAGCATGCGTGGCAGCACGACCTTGCAACACAGGAAGGCGCTCTTCAAGTTCCGGTTGATCACGTTGTCCCATTCGTCTTCCGGCGTGTCGACGAGCTGGCGCATCTGGGGGAACCCTCCGGCGCCGTTGATGAGGATGTCCACGTCCCCCAGCTCGGCGACGGCCTGCTCGTAGAGGCGCTGCGCGTCGTCTGAGTGACTGACGTCGGCCAGCGCAGACACCGCCCGCACGCCGCGCTCGCGGACCCGCGCGGCGACCTGCCCAGCGGCCTCAGCGTGCCGCTGGCCGTTGACGACCACATTGACCCCCGATTCGGCCAGCGCATAGCAGATCGCCTCGCCAATACCCGTCGACCCACCCGTCACGATCGCGTTCTTGCCTGTCAGCTCCGGATACCGTGCCATGCTCGTCCTCTGTCCGTTCAGCGGCGGGTAGCGCCGCGCCACTACTAATGAAGCCTGCCGCGCGCAGCTGGTCGTGGATGGGAGTCTGCTTCGCCGGATCCCCATGCTCGTTCGGGCACTTGATGCCAGCGGCTCGCACCGCTTCCTTGCGTGCCCGCTCCCAAGCGGAGCTGCCGTTACTCGAGCGTGCTGGCCTGCTTCCTTCAGGCCGACCCGGATGGAGCCCACGCGGCTTCCTGCGGGCGGCGGAGGCTGTGGCACGCACTTGGGAACTAGCCCCCAAACCAAAGCCACGATGGAACCATGGTTACCATCTTGGGATGATGCAAGTCTCAGTTTGGCTTTTGGTTCAGGTGATGCGGGCAAGTTAGGGAGTAACGCATGGCTGCTGATGCTGTGATCATCAACTCGCGAGAGGCACCTGCGCAGATCATCGGAGTCCACGGTGGCATTGGCCCGATGTTCTGGAAGCGGCTGGCGACCGGGGGCATGCTGCACGGCGACTGGGAGTCGTTCGAGTACTGCCGCGTTCCACCGGGCTCGGTGATCGGAGAGCACGTCCACAGTCGGACCGAGGAGATCTACTACATAGTGACCGGTCGCGGCGAGATGCGGATGAACGATGCGCGGCGCGAAGTGGGGCCGGGCGACCTGATCGTCACGCCGCTGAACGGCAAGCACGGGATCGCCAACATCGGCGACGAGGATCTGGAGTTCCTCGTCGTCGAGGTCCTGCCCCCAGCCATCACGGCGGTCCTCCCTGCCCTCAGCCCGGTGGCGGAGGCTGGCCGATGACCACCGAAGATTTCACGGTCTTGAACCTGCTGGACGGCGAGCCCGTCGACATGAAGCGTTACCTGGCCGGCGGCTGGCGGTCGATCCAGCTCCGGCGGCTCACAGCCGGTCGCCAGGAGCGGCTGGCAGCGGAGGGGGTGGAGCACGCGTTGTATGTGCTCCGGGGCCAGGGGAGCGCTCAGGTAGGCGACCGCGCCATCGACCTGCGGCCGGGCGTCGCGCTGACGTTTCCGGAGGGCAGCGCGACGAATGTGCGGGCGGGTACGGATGAGCTCGAACTCTTCGTGGTGACGCTGGATGCCTGAGGTGCGGGTTAGCGAGATTGCGACGGGAGGTGCGGCATGGGCGCCCGTCTGACGGGGAAGTACGCGCTGGCCACGGGGGCCGCGCGCGGGATCGGCGAAGCCATCGCCCGGCAGTTCGTAGCCGAGGGAGCGCGCGTCATCGTAGCGGACATCCGGGAAGAGGAGGGCCGGGCGCTGGTGAACGAGCTCGGCGAGGCGGCCAGCTTCCGCCCGCTCGACGTCACCGACGAGCGCGCCTGGAGCGGCCTGGCCGACGAACTGCGCGCCAGGCCCATAAATGTCCTGGTGAACAACGCCGGGGCGGTCGTCAGCTTCGCGCCCCTCCATGAGGTGTCACCCGACGAATGGAGACGCATCCTCGAGCTGAATTTGACAAGCGTGTTCCTGGGCATGCGCTTCATGATCCCGCTGATGGTCGAGGGCGGCGGATCGGTGATCAACCTGTCGTCGATCTCGGGCGTGGTGGGCCATTCCGTCGCGCCGGCGTACCAGGCGGCCAAGGGCGGCATTCGTGTCCTGACCAAGAACGGCGCGATCACCTATGCCACCCAGGGTGTGCGCGTCAACTCCCTCCATCCAGGACTGATCGCGACGCCGATGGTCTCCGAGCAGCCGCAATGGGCGACGGACGCCTTCTTAGCGGCCACTCCGATGGGGCGCGCCGGGCGCCCGCTGGACGTGGCCCACGCGGCGGTGTACCTGGCCAGCGACGACTCCGCGTTCGTGACTGGGGCCGAGCTC
>VBJI01000060.1 GCA_005880875.1 Chloroflexota bacterium | reverse complement strand
TATCCACAGGGGCGCCCGCTTAAAGCAGGTGGCGACGAATCACGGCGAGGTTGTCAAAGATCCGAACCCCAAAGGCCACGATGGCCGCGAAGTACAGCTCCACACCAAGCTTGTCGCCGAGGTAAGTGAGCCCGCCCGCCACGATCGAGTTCACCAGCAGACCAGAGATGAAGACCTTGTTCTCGAAATTGCCGTTCAGCCAGGCCTTCACGGCGCCGAGGACGGAGTCGAGCGCCGCGAGGATCATGACGGCCGTATAGCGTGAGTAGCCGGGCGGGATCTGGACTGGCGAGTTGAGCCCAAGCACGATGCCGAGGATGCCGAAGATGAGCGCAGCACCCACCAGCCAGAGCGCTTCGCGCGACCCGCTCGCGGGCAATCTCACTTCCGGCCTCGCATCTGCACCGCGGGCGCGCCCGGATTCTCGAGGTTGATGTACTGGATCGATGCCGAGGCGAGGTCGATCCGCGCGCTGAGCGCGTGTAAGGCGGCAAGCTTGGCTTCGAGGCTGGCGCGATCGTCGCTCGTCACCATCTGCCCGAAGATGATGGTCCATCCGCGGTCGGTTTGCGCGGTCAAGATCTCACGGCTATCGATCTGAAACGACATCAATGAGATCTTGAAGGCCACAGAGAAGCCCGACCGAATCTGCCGCAGCATGGCCAGCAGCTCGCTTGCGATAACTCGCTGGCCGCTCCGCACGGAGCCGAAGTCAGGCCGGCTGATCACGGCCAGGCCGCCCGCCTCGGCCGCCGGATCGAGCACCTTCCCAAGATCATTCACGTAATAGGTAGCCTCCCCCACCTGGAGCACCGCGGAAGCCGGCAGCGCCAGCGCCCGCGTGATGTCTGCTGCGGCCAGATGACTCGTCCCCGCGACGTCGACGTGCCGGGGGCGAAACCCGGGCTGTGCCAGCAGGAAGAGCACCGTGAAGATTTCAGCCCCGAGCACCGCGATCTGCACCAGCGCCCAGACCCAGCCACGGGCCGATGCCGCCGGCCTGGCCGGCGCCGGGGCGGTACGGCGGCGGCGCTTTTCGATGGTGGCGACCGTCATCTTATCCGCCGCTCATTCGTTCGACCCGGGCTGCAGGATGCGGCTGTCGATCGCGGTCTGCGAGCGCTGCTTGTCGTTGAAGCGCTCGATCGCCAGCTCGACCAGCCGCTCGATCAGCTTCGGGTAGGCCAGTCCGGAGGCGTCCCAGAGCTTCGGATACATGCTGATCCTCGTGAAACCCGGGATCGTGTTGAGCTCATTGACGAGGATGCGCCCGGTGGTGCGCTCCATGAAGAAGTCCACGCGCGCCATGCCGGCGGCATCGACCGCCTGGAATGCCTGCAGCGCCATCACCCGCACGTCCTCGGCCACGCCGGACTCGATCGGCGCGGGGATAAGCAACCGCGAACCCTCATCCAGGTATTTGGCCTCGTAGTCGTAGAACTCGTGCGCGGGAACCACCTCGCCCACTACGGAGGCCTGCGGTTCGTCGTTGCCCAGGACGCTGACCTCGAGCTCGCGCGCGTCAACCGCGCGCTCGACCACCAACTTCCGATCGAACGAGGCGGCGAGCCGGAGACCCGCGGCCAGCTCGGCGCGATCGTGCGCTTTGGTCGTGCCAACACTCGAGCCGGAGTTCGCGAACTTGGAGAAGCATGGATAGCCGATCCGCTGCTCGACGAGCGCGATGACGGCGTCGGGATCCTGCTCGTACTTCCGTCGGGTAATCGACAGGTAGTCGACGATCGGCAACCCCGCGGCCGCAAAGGCCTGCTTCATGTGGACCTTGTCGAGGCCCAGGGCTGAGCCGAGGATGCCGGCCCCGACGTACGGAATGTTCGCGAGCTCCAGGACGCCCTGGATGGTTCCATCCTCACCGTTGAGCCCATGAAAGACCGGAAAGATGACGTCGAGCGGCGGCAGGCCCCCACCCTGCCCTCCCCCGCTAGCGGCGGAGGGTAATTCTTGCGAAGGTCCATTGTTGGCAGCGACCAGCGAGTGTTGCGTCGGATCGGGCGGGAGATACACGTAGTTCCGAGTCGCGTCGTCGCTCACCAGCCGCTTCAGGGATCCGCCCACCAGCCAGCGACCATTCTTGTCGATATACAGGGGCACCGCTTCGAAGCGATCGGGATCCATCGCCGAGATGATCGATTGCGCCGACAGGATGGAAACCTCGTGTTCGGTTGAGCGCCCTCCGAACAGGACTCCGATCCGCAGCCGCTTCATCCGCGCGGCGCCTGGCCGATGATCCGGACCTCGGGTTCGAGCTCGATGCCGAATCGTTCGAAGACGCGATCCCGCATCTCGGCCATTAAGGCTAGCACGTCATCGGCGGTTGCTCCACCCAGATTCACGATGAAGTTGGCATGCTTCGGCGAGATCTGTGCGCCGCCGATGCGCATGCCTTTGAGCCCGGCAGCATCGATCAGGCGACCGGCGGAATCGCCCGGAGGGTTCTTGAAAGTGCTGCCGAGGCTGCGCTGCTCGATCGGCTGCGTGGCCCGCCGATGTTTCTGAACGTCCAGCAGGCGAGCGCGTACCGCGAGTCCCGGCTCGGGCGTCGTGCGGAAGGTTGCCGCGAGGATGATCCAGTGCTGCCGTGCCCGCTTGAAGATCGACTCGCGATAGCCGAAGGCGCACTCGGCCGCGGGCACCGTGTGGGACTGACCCGCTTCATCGATCACCTCAGCGCTCACCAGGCGATCCTTCACCTCGCCGCCGAAGGCGCCCGCATTGCCGACGATCGATCCGCCGACGCTGCCCGGCACGCCGGCCCCGAATTCGAGGCCGGCCATTCCGGCCTTCGCGGTCTCCGCCGCAAGGCGCGGCATCAAGGTCCCCGCTGCGACCGATACAGCGTTACCGTTCATCGACAGCGTGGCGCTCGACAACTTGATCGTCAGGCCGGGTTGCTCCGCCGCCGCGAAGAGGATGTTGGTCGCGGCGCCGATCACGAGATAGGGCAGGCTGTCGGTATTGAGGCGGGCGACCAACTCTGGCAGCGGCGCCGGATCGCTCAGCTCGAGGAAGTAACGAGCGCGGCCACCGATGCCATACCAGCTCTGGGGCGCCAGCGGCTCGTGCTCGCGAATGCCGGGGAACGAGGCCAGCCAATCGATTGATGGGGGTCGCGGGGTCGCCCGCGTGTCAGGCAACCGGCGAGCGCTCCAACACCTCGGCGGTCTTGCCGATCACGCCGTCGAAGTCGCGCACTGACATGAACACGATGGCATCGCCGGGCCGCGCGGCGGATGCCAGCCGGTACGCGGCTGACCGTGCGGAATCGGCGGTGAAGACCTCGTCAACCCCGCGAATCCGGTTCGCCAGGTCCTGCGCCGTGACCGTGTGGGCGAGGTGCCGCTCCCGCGCCGGCTCGATCGGGCCGATCACGACCAGGGCACAACCCTGGAACGCGTCCGCGTAGCCGTCCATCAGGCTGAGCGTCCGAGAGAAGGTATGCGGGACGAAGCAGGCGAGCACGCGCCCTGGGTGAAAGCGTTCCTGCGCAGCCTGCAGCGTGGCTCGCACTTTGGCCGGGTGATGCGCGTAATCGTCGACGAGGGTGACGCCGCGAACCTGTCCGCGGATCTCAAAGCGTCGGGAAACCCCTTGAAACCGGCCGATCGCGTCCACCGCTGACGCCACGGGCACCCCGAGCCGGACGGCGGCGGCCAGCGCCGCCAGCGCGTTGCTGGCGTTGTGCTCGCCGGGCAACCGGGTCGTCACCACCGCGAGCACCTTGCCCTCGTGCCAGGCCGTAAACCGCATCCCCTCCCCCTCCAGCTGGACGTCCCGGCCGTGCCAGTCCGCGCCACCACGCAGGCCGTAGGTCTCGACATGGGCGCGCGTCCGCGAGAGCAGGCGGCGAACCGTGGGATCGTCGGCGCTGGCGATCAGTCGATCTTCGGCTCCGAGATCCTCGAGGAATTGCCGGAACACCGCCTCATACGCCGCCGGATCGGGAAAGACGTCGGGGTGATCCCAGTCGATGTTCGTGAGCACGGCCAATTGCGGTGCGAAGTGCAAAAACTTCGGTCGACGATCGAAGACCGCCGAGGTGTACTCATCGCCCTCGAAGACGAATTCACGCCCGCTTCCCCAGGCGGCGGCCGATCCCAGATCTTTCGCGGCCATGCCCAGCCGAAACCCGGGATTTCGACCGGCGCTGCGCAGGATCCAGGCGATGAGGCTGGCAGTCGTCGTCTTACCGGCAGATCCCGCCACCACGATCCGAAAGCGGTCGGCCGTCAGCTCACCCCAGTATTCCGCCTCGCTGACCAACCGGATGTGCAACCGCCGGGCCGCCTCGGTTTCGGGATTGCCTTCCCGCACCTGGTTGCCCTGAACCACCAGGTCCGGTTTTCCCCATCGGGTCACGTTGCCCGCGGCGTGGCCGTCGACCCACTTGATCCCAGCATTCGTCAGGATGTCCGTCGTCGGTGGATACGCGTCCTCGTCCGAGCCGGTGACGTCGTTGCCAAGCTGCTTGGCCACCAGCGCCAGCCCGGAGACGGCATAACCGCAGATGCCGATGAAGTGAATCCGCATCAGTGGCGCGTGACGCCCTCGAGAAGACCCGCCACCTGCGCGGCGGCGCCCGGACGGCCCAGCGATCGCATGGCGCTCACCATCTTGCTATACCGGGCTTCGTCGTGAACGATGGCCGAGATCTCGTGGAGCAGACGAGCACCGTCGCATGCCTCATTGGGGATGACGACGGCGGCGCCCGCCCGTTCGAAGGGCTCCGCGTTGAGCCGTTGATGCCCGCCGGCGAATGGACCGGGGACGAGCAGCATCGGCACGCCGGTCGCGCTGACCTCACTGATGGTCCCCGCTCCCGCGCGGCTCAGCACCAGGTCGGCCCGATAGATCCGATCCGGAAGGTCGTTCGAAAAGGCGAACGGGTGATACCGTTCGCGGTCGGGCGCCTCGAGCGCATCGCGCTCGGATTCGATCCAGCCATAGTCCTTTTCCCCCGTCTGATGCCAGACCTCGAGCTGCGTCCTGGTGATGAGGTTCAGCTCGCCAACCGCTGAGAGGACGGCCTCGTTGATGCGGTGCGCGCCCTGGCTGCCGCCGAGGACGAGCAGGGTGCGGGGACGCACCGGGAAATCCGACCGAGCCTGCCAGAACGCCGATCGAACCGGCGTGCCCGTGACGACCGACTTCGCATGCAGATGGCGGCCGGTCTCGGGATAAGCCGTCGCCACCAGACGGGCGACACGAGAGAGCCACCGCGTGGTGCGACCTGGCCGGGCGTTTTGCTCCTGGAGGACGATCGGGACGCGCATGGCGGCGGCCGCCATGATGACCGGCGCGCTCACATAGCCACCGGTGCCCAGCACGACGTCCGGCCGAAAGCGCCGGACGATCCTAACGGCCTGGTAGAGGGCGCGGGGCGCGATGAATGGGAAAGACCAGTTGCGCCAGACCTGCTCCATGTCGAGCTTTGGGGCGACGATGGTTGCCAGGGGGATGCCATATCCAGGCACCACCTGATCCTCGATGCCCCCGCGCCGCCCCACATAGAGAAGGTTGGTGTCAGACGCGTTCCGCGACAGCGCCTGCGCGACGGCGATCGCCGGGAACAAGTGTCCGCCCGTACCGCCGCCCGAGATCAACACTCGCATGCCGTATCCATCCCACCTTCTCGCTCTGAGTCGAGACGTTCACCAGTATGCCGACCGCGAGCAGCGTGATCGCCAGCGACGAGCCACCATAACTGATGAAGGGCAGCGGAATGCCGGTGGTCGGCAGCGTGACCGTGACCGCCGCGATGTTGATCAGCGCCTGGAAGGCGATCCAGGTCGTCACCCCGCAGGCCAGCAACGAGCCAAACGCATCCGGCGCCTTCAACGCAACCCGGTAGCCGCGATAGGTGAAGAGGGCAAAGAGTCCCAAAACCGCGGAGGTGCCGATCAAGCCCGTCTCCTCGCCGACGATCGCGAAGATGAAATCGGTGTGGGCGAACGGTAACCATTGGTACTTCTGAATGCTTTGCCCAAGTCCAACGCCGGCGAAGCCACCGGAGCCGAGCGCCACCACCGACTGGATCGCTTGAAAGCCGGTGTTGAGGGGGTCGGACCAGGGATCGAAGAAGGCCAGGATGCGGTGCAGGCGGTAGGGCTCCATCCGAATGAACATGTAGACGCACAGCCCGATGATCAGCGCCAGCAAGAGGACATGACGCTTGCGGCCGCCCGCTACCAGGAACTGGGCGAGCAGGATGCCGGCCATGATCAGGGTGGTGCCGAGGTCACGCTCCAGGATGACGAGCAGCGTCAGCAGCCCCATCAGGGCGAGAAACGGCACCACGCCGTTCTCGAGCGAACCGAGCCGCTCACGGTGCCGCTCCAACCAGAGCGCCATGAAAACGATGGCGGCGATTTTGGCCAGCTCCGCGGGTTGCATCTGCAACGGGCCGAGCCGCAGCCAGCGTCGAGCCCCATTGACCTCCACCCCGAAGTGCGGCAGCAAGACCAGGATCAGCAGACCGACGGCCACCAATCCAAGCGGCCACGCAAGCGGCCGCAATCGGTGATAGTCGATGTGGGCGCTCGCCCAGAGCAGGACAACGCCCAGCGCGAGCCAGATGAGCTGGCGCTCGAAGTAGTAGGCCGCGTTGTGAAACCACAGCCAGCCCTGCACCTCCGAGGCGGAGAACACCATGACCAGCCCGAAGGCGGTGAGGGTCCCGACCGCGAGCAGGAGTCCCCGATCGCCACGCCGCCAGAGCAGGCTGGACGTCAGCCTCCGCTGCGCCGCCGGCATCTCGAGCGCGGCCCGCGTCCTCACCGGCCGAGCTCCGCCAGCACCGTCGCCTTGAAACGCCGGCCGCGGTCCTCGTAGTCGCGGAACATGTCGTAGCTGGTAAACGCCGGTGACAGCAGCACCACCGAGCCCGGCCGCGCCAGGGCCGCCGCTTTGCGCACGGCGTCGGTCAGGTCGGTGGCGCGTTGCACCTGCTGCAGCCCGGCCTCGCGGACCCGCCGAGCCAGCTCCTCGCCCGTCTCTCCGATCGTGATCAGGGCCGCCACCCGCCCGGCGATCGACTGCGCCAGCGGTTCGAGGTCGATGCCTTTGTTGCGGCCGCCGGCGATCAGCACGATCGGCTCAGCGAAGGCGGCCAGCGCCTTGTAGGTTGAATCGGGATTCGTCGCCTTCGAGTCGTTGTACCAGCGCGCGCCACCGTAGGTGCCGATCGGCTCGAGCCGGTGCTCCACCGCCTTGAAGTGTCGTACCGCCTGGGAGAGCGCCTCCGGTTCGACACCGGCGGCCTGGCCGGCTCCGATCGCCGCCATGACGTTGCTCAGGTTGTGCTCGCCGGGCAGGGGGACGTCAGCCGTGCGCAGCACCGGCCGAGGCTGTCCGGCCCGGGCGATCGTGATCCAGCCGTCGGCCACGGTCACGCCGCTGCTGACCGGCTGGTGCAGGCCGAACTCGATGACCTCCGCCTGAGTGGCCGACCGCATCGCCGCGCAGGCCGGATCGTCGAGGTTGAGAACGGCGTGATCCTGTGGTTCCAGGAAGGCCACGGCACGCGTCTTGATCTCGACATATCGTTCCAAGGACTTGTGCCGGTCGAGGTGATCCGGTGTCACGTTCAAGACGACCCCAATCCGCAGCCGCGGGCGCTCGATGGACTCCAATTGAAAGCTGCTCAGCTCGAGCACGACCCAGTCATCCGCACCGAGCTGGTCGAGCCGGTCCAGCACCGGCTCGCCGATGTTGCCGCCCCGCATCACGGTGAGGCCGCCCGCGCGCAGGACCTCCGTGGTGAGGGCGGTCGTGGTGGTCTTGCCGTTGGTGCCCGTGATGCCGGCGATCCGCGCGGGACAGGCGCGGAAGAAGAGGTCGATCTCGCTGGTGACCTCGATGCCGCGCCGACGGGCCGTCTCCACCAGGGGCGCGTCCCAGGCCACGCCCGGGCTGACCACCACCAGGTCGGTGCCGTCGAGATCCTCCGGGCCGTAGGCGCCAAGGTGGGCGGTGATGCCCGCTCGTTCCAGATCCTCTCGGAGCTCCGGGGTGTCGGCGCGATCCACCACCTGCACGCTTCCGCCCTGCTTTTTGATGAAGGAGGCGGCGGCCCTGCCACTCCGGCCATAGCCGATCACCAGGGCGTGCCGGCCCTTGATGTCAGGGCCGCGGGACGCCCCTTGTGTCACGCCGCCGGCCCCGGCCGCGCCAGCGCCAGCGCCAGCACCGCGGCGACCACCGACCCCATCCAGAACCACAGGGCCAGCGGCGTCTCGCGCCAACCGCCGACGATGAAGTGATTGTGCAGCGGAGACATCCGGATGATCCGCTTGCCGGTCATCTTGAAGCTCGCCACCTGCGCGATCACCGACACGGTTTCGATCACGAACACCAGTGCCAGCAGGGGCAGGTACCACAGGAAGCCGGTCGCGATCGCGACGGCGACCATCGCCGTTCCCAGCGCCAGGCTGCCGGTGTCGCCCATGAAGAGGCGGGCGGGAAAGAGGTTGTAGAAGAGAAAGCCGACCAACGCCCCGGCGAGTACGGCCGGCATCACCCCGACGCGTGGCTGGTGCTGCAGGACCGCGATCATGGCGAGCGCGCCGAACGTGATCGCGCCGGTGCCGGCAGCGAGACCATCACTGCCGTCGGTCAGGTTGAAGGCGTTCGAGCCGGCGGCCACCGCCAGCGCGCCGACCAGGATCATCCAGGCGCCGATCGCGTGTCGCCCGTCGAACGGCACCAGCTGGCTGGTCAGGTCCCAACGCAACGCCAGCCAGCCGAGCGCGGCGCCGGTCGCAAGTTGGATCACGATCTTGTAGCGCGCTTGCAGGCCGAGATTCCGGCCGCCGCGGATCGCCGAGTAGTCGTCGATAAACCCGAGCGCGCCGCCCAGCAACAGGGCGATCAGGACGAAGCCACCGGCCAGCGATCGGTCGGCGATCAGATAGAGCACGAGCCCGACGAGCAGGAACACCAGCCCGCCCGCCGTCGGCGTGCCGGCTTTGCCCTGGTGGGCGGCCGGGCCCTCCTCGCGAATCTGCTGGCCCATCCGGGCGCGGGCCAGCTGACCGATCGCGGCCGGATAGATGAGCACGCTGATGATCACCGCCACGCCGAAGAGGATCAGCGGCGTCATGCCGGCTCCCGAATCTGCTCGACCACCCGCTCGAGCCGCATCCCGCGCGACCCTTTTACGAGCACCTGTGTCTGCGCGGTCAACAGCGGGGCCAGCGCGGCCACCGCCTGCTCCGCCCCCTCCACCACGAAGGCGCGGTCCGTCGCCAGGCCGGCGCGCCGCGCCGACTGCACGACTCGCGGCGCGTAATCGCCGACCGCGATCACGATGTCGGCCGTCTTGCCGGCCAGCGAACCGATGTCTTCGTGGGCGCGCTCCGCGTGGTCGCCGAGCTCCAGCATGTCGCCCAGCACGGCGATCTTGAGCGATCCTCGCGGTGCCAGCCGCAGCACCTCGAGAGCGGCCTGCATCGACCCCGGACTGGCATTGTACGAATCGTCGATCACCGTCGATCCGTTGCGACCGCTCACGATGTTCATCCGTCGCGAGGGCGGCAAGAAGCCATGCAGGGCCGAGGCGATGGCGAGCGCGTCGAACTCGAACTCGAGAGCGACGGCGGCGGCGGCCAGCGCATTCGACACGCTGTGATGGCCCGGGAGGCGGAGGTAAACCTCGGCCTTGCCCCGCGGCGTCAGGAGCGTAAAGGTGCTGCCCTCCAGTCCGTGAAGCCGGATCCGCTCGGCCCGAACCGCGGCATCGTTCGACAGGCCGTAGAGGGTAAACCGGCGCGCCACCGAGGACATCGCGCGGACCCGCGGGTCGTCGGCATTGAGGACCGCCAGGCCGCCGCCAGCCAGTCCTTCGACCAGCTCGCGCTTGGCCGCGGCCACTGCCTCGATCGAGCCGAGGAAGCCCACATGCGCCAGACCCACATTGAGGACGACCCCAATCGTGGGCGGCGCGACCCGGGTCAGCTCTCGGATCTCGCCGGCGCGCGACATCGCGTACTCGACAACCAGCGCTCGGTCGCGAGGATCCATCTGGAAGATCGTCATCGGGATCCCGGTGTAGGTGTTGAGGTTTCCTTCGCTCTTGTGCACGCGAAGCCGGCGGCCAAGGAGATGCGCGATCAGGTCCTTGGTCGTGGTCTTTCCGGCGCTCCCCGTGATCGCCACGATCGGAATCGACTGTCGTCGCAACCGCTCTGTCGTGATATCGAACAGCGCCTCCCGGGTGTCCTCGACCTGGACCACGGCGGCGCTTTCGATGCCTTGTGGCGGCCGCTCGCACAGGATTCCCGTCGCTCCGCGCTCGACCGCCTGGGGGATGAAGACGTGGCCGTCGTGCTGCTCGCCGCGCAGCGCCACGAACAAGCCGCCCGGCTGCACCTCTCTGGAGTCGGTGAACATCTGCTTGAACACCGTGTCTTTCGACCCGCCCAGCAGCCGGCCGCGCGTCGCGTCGACCACCTCCGTCACGGACATTCCCACAGCCTTTCTATTCTCGCTGTCCCCGGCAGGCCGGCCTTCACGGGGCGATCTGCCACTGCGTGATCAGGGCGCTGGCAACGGTTTTCCAGATGGGGGCGGCAACGTAGGCGCCCTCGAAGAGGACCTGTGGCTTTCGAACGACGACGAGCATGATGAACTGCGGGTGATCGGCCGGAAGGTAACCCACGAAGGAGCCGATCGTCTGGTCGGGCAAATAGCGGCCGTTCTCGGGGATGCTCGCGGTCCCGGTCTTGCCCGCGATCCGGTTCTTGAAGCCATCGATCCGGGCGGCAAAGCCGGAGCCGTGCTCGACGACGCCGACCATCATTTGCTGCATCTGCTGGGCAGCCTTCGGACTGATGACCTGGCGGACCATCTTCGGCCGCACCGGGTGATGGACACCCTGGCTATCGATCACCTGGTCGACCACGTGTGGCCACACCAGGTTGCCGCCGGTGGCGATCACATCGGTGGCGGCCAGCATCTCGATCGGGGTGACATCGACGCCCTGCCCGAAGGCCGCCGTGGCCAGCTCGACTGGCTTCCACTTGGGGAGATCCCGGAGGGGCTCGGCAGCCTCCGCCGCGACATCGACGCCGGTCGGCGAACCAATACCAAAGCGCTGCAGGTACTGGTAGAAATTCGCGGACCCTTCGAGCTGCTCAGCCTTGATGGCGCCGACGTTGAGCGAGTTCTCGAGCACCTGCGTCATGGTGACGTTGCCATGCGCCCGGTTATCCCAGTTGCGGATGGCCACACCGCCCACGACGGCGACGCCGGTTTCGTTGAAGCGCGTGTCTGGGGTGATGGCATGGTCATCGAGTGCGCCGCCAAGCGTGACGACCTTCATCACCGAGCCGGGTTCGTACAGGTCGGAAACAATCGGGTCCTTGAACTGCGCAGTCGCCGTAGTTGCGAAATTG
>VBJI01000059.1 GCA_005880875.1 Chloroflexota bacterium | reverse complement strand
CCGATCGGCTGGTCAGGTTCCATGCCTGGCGGCGATGGCTCTGCTTAGCTCTTACTGCTCGGCTACCGCTTTAAGACCTTCGAGAACCGGGCCCCAGTTCTTCTCCGCCATGGTGTCCGCTTCTTCCTGGCTGGCGTTGTTGTCCTGCTTGAGAGTGAGGATGGTCTCGCCCCCTCGCTCGGCAAGCTCGTAGGTGACCGTGTGGTAATTCTCCGGCTTGTCTGCGCTGCCACCCATCGGGCTCCAGTGAGTGGTCTTGAGCAGCTTCTTCGATTCGACCGCCAGGACCGTTCCCTTGTCCTCATACGCCTTGCCCTTCCATTCGCCCGTCCAGGTGATCGGGCTGCCCACCTTCCAGTTGGTCTTCATATTCGTGCCGTGCATGTACTGCTTGACCAACGCTGGGTCGGTCAGTGCCTTCCAGACGGCGTCAACTGAGGCATTGATGGTGATGCGCTTCTCGGCGACAAACTTCTCGGTCATATCATGCCTCCTTTCTGGGGGCCAGTGCCCCCACGGGAAATATATGAATTGTTGATGCAATGGCGCAACAGCCCTGCCCTAGCATCTGCCTGTGGAGAGGCCGCGTGCTGGATGAGACGGCGCCGGCTTGAAGGAGGCGATCCAGGGAAGTGAAGTCCGGTGGCCGCTATGGCCTGCCGGTCAGGTACCGGCGCGGGTTGTCGACGAGCAGTTCCGAAATCGTGCTCTGGTCCACACCGGCGGCGCGGAGCTGGGGCACGATCGCCTTCAGCACGTGCGCGTAGCCCTTGCCGCCGAAGCGGATCAGCTGGAGCTTCGTGCAGACGTCCTGCGATAGGAGAATCCGGCCCGACCAACCGGCGTCGAGCAATTGGAGGAGCGCGCCAAGCCGCTGGTCGTCGGTGGGCTCCTTTGAATCCGGCCCGAAGACCTCTTCCGAGCCCAGCGTATCGAAGCTCAGCCAGGCGCCACGACGCGCCAACGAGCAGTGATAGTCATAGTCGAGCTGTTCGTCCATGTGGCTCAGCGCCACCCGCCGAAGATCGACGTCCTCCGCCTGCAGGATGTCGAGAATGCGGCCCCCTTCGCGCTGGAAGATTGCGGGATGGACATTGATCGACACCCCCGTCGTCAAATGGGCCCGGGCCGCCGCGCGCAGAACCTTGATCTCGTCGGGCAGGATGGGTGAGGAGGTACCCAGCTCGCCCAACAGTCCGGCTCGCACCCTGGTCCCGTTGATGCCGACCTGGATCGCCCCAACGAATCGGGCCGCAAGCTCGTCGACGGTCATGCCGGCGACCCAGGGCGGATGCGCGAACGCCCGGTAGACGCCAGTCCCCGCCACGATCTGGACGCCACTGCGCCGCGAGATGCGCCGCACCGCCTCGGGCCGGGGGTCGAGGCCCTCAACCGTCATGTCGATCACGCTGCGCCCGCCGGCCTGCGCGAAGGCGCGCAGCTCCTCGGCCGCCGCGTCCTCATCGTCGATCACCAGGTTGTCACGCGACTCATAGGGGTTTTGAGCCCAGGTCGCCCGCGAGGCTAGCGTGATCGGCGTCTGCGCCAGGGCCCGGCGCTCTTCGGTCGCCGGTTCGTCCCACAGCCCCCGCAGATCAATCAGGAGGTGCTCATGACCAAGCGTGATCCCGAGCGCCTCCGGCTCGATCGGACCGCATACCGTTTGGATCGTGGGCAACGCGGCGACCTGTCCGTCGAATCAGCTCGTCGGGAAGGAGAAGCTGGCGAGGATCTGCGCCAGCGCGGTGTCGTAGGTACCACCCGGCGCCTCATCGATCTGGTAGGTGTTGGCCTGATGCTCGAAAACGACGATCGTGCTCCCGCTGGCCGGGCCCGAATCGACCACGATGATCTTGTCAGCCGCGATGCCGCCGACCGTGACCTTGGTGACCTGGTTTCCCTGCGCCAGACTCGGCTCCACCTGGTCCTTCGATCCGGCCACCACCCGGAGCTCGATCGGTGGGATGAAAGTGCCCGAGCTCGGGACGTGAGCCGGCACCGTCGATGCCGGGCCAAAAGCGACCACGCTCACGGCACCACCCGACCCGGGCTCGGCGGTGTAGTCCCGCGAGCTCCAACCACTGGGAAAACAGAGATGGTAGCCAAGCGTGGTGTGCTGATACGCCTGGCCGCTCTTGCAGCCGACCGCCGATGACGCCGTGGCCTGAAGGGGCGGTGGCTGGCTCTGGTCGTCCGCGCAGGCGCTCACGAGAATTGCGGCAAGCAGGCTCAACAGGACCTTGGGAAAGCGGCTGCTGGCCACCGAGGAAGCGTACAGGAAAAAAGTGTGGTTGGAGTGGGCGCTTAGTGAAACAGGGCCCCGGCCAGCCACCAGCAGGCGAGCACGCCAGCGATCGCCGGCAGGATGCCGCCAAAGCGGGTCACAATCGCCACGATTTGCGCCGGAATCACCCAGAAGACCGAGACCGGGTCAGCCTTGACGACGCCGATCCGAGCCTGTTCCGCCACCGGACCTGCCTCCTCGTATGACGGCAGCGCGTGGGCGGCGAAGGCTAGCCCAAGCCATAGCTGGACCCAGGTGATCCAGGTCGGCGGCAGGTGCAGGACGAGGCGCGGGGTCAGCGCTGGAGCGAGGCAGGCGATCGCCAGCACCGAGAGCACCAGGGTCGGCGCGTAGGCGATCGCGATGGCGGTGCCCAGCCGGGGTGGCGCCTCGTAGACCGTATAGCCGGCGGGATCGTCCACGCGGAAGTAGACCACCTCATCGATGGCGAGCCCCGCCCGATGGGCGATCGCGAATTGAAGCCCGGTCCGCAGCACCACCGCCGGGTAGCCGAACAGATGGATGGTGCGCGCGATCAGCAGCGGGAAGGCGCGGATCAGGCTGATTTGCGCGGTCGCCTTTGCCAGCTGCACGGTGTAGGGGGCGCCGCGTTTGACCGCGACCCGTGCCACCGTGCCGCTGCGCGCGGCCGCAACCCTGGCTGCGGCGCCGCCGCGCGTCACCGCCACCTTTGCCACCGCGCTGACCTGCTCGGCGCCCGACTTCAGGACGGGCGCCGCCTGCGCGCGCCAGCGCGCCCAGGGCAGCCCGCGCAGCTGCCGCCAGAACTGTTCAAAGAGCGACGGCGGCAGATCATCCGCCAGCTGGGCAGCGGAGGGTCGCGGCGTGGCGCCGGGCGGCGAGGCCGGGAGCCCGAGCGGAAGATCTTCCTGGATCGGGTCGAGGGCGCCGCTCATTTCGGTCCCTTCGCCGGCTGGCTGGCGATCCGTACCTTGGCCAGGAGGAGCTGAGTATCCGAGGCCGCGTCGAGCGTGACGCCCGGGTCGAAGGTGCGCGCCGTGTACCAGGCGGAAAGGCCGGCGTTGTTGTCATGATCGAGCAGCAGACAGTACGCCTCGTACGCCCAGGCCTTGGATGAGTTGGAAACCGATTCCACGGCCTGCTCCATCTCGGCTGCACAGCCGGGGTAATCCATGGTGACCAGGCGGGCCTTGCCGTCCTCGTAGTGCCGCATCCCATTCCAGGCACCGGGCAACCCGGCCACCGCCAGGAAGGTCAGGGCGAGCGTGATGCCCAGCACGCACAGAACCCAGCCGGGCATGTCGGGGAGGCCGGCGCGGGCACGGCGGAGGGGCTGGAGCGCCGCTTCGTACCGCATCAACCGGTCGGCGATGTCGGCATCCGAGACCTCCGGCAGCGCCGGCTGCCGCAGGCGCTTGGCGTCTTTCAGCAACATGACCGCGCCGTTGACGTCGCCGACACCGTAGCGAAGGTCGGCCTTGAACACCAGGGCGTCTCGAGCTCCGGGGTCGCCGCGAAGGGCGCGGTCGAGGTAGTCCTCGGCGGCCGCGGTCTCTCGCTTCCAGAAGGCGATCATGCCGAGGCCGAGCAGCGCCGCTGGATTCTTTGGCTCGCGCGCCAGCACGGCCTCATACTCTTCGGTCGCGCCGACGAAGTCGGAGACGCGGATCCGGGCCAGGCCCAGCAGGGTGTGGGCATCGGTGAAATCGGGATGCACCTCGATGATCTTGGTCAGCAGGGTGACAGCCGGTTGCGGGTCCTGGGCGCCGACGAACGCGTAGGCGAGGTAGTAGGCGGCGTAGGCGTCGTCGGGGCGTTTGCGCACCTCGGCGGCCAGCAGCGGCAGGGCGCCCTCGAAGTCATGCCGGCGAATCAGCGCCAGGCCATCGTTGATGGACATATCCGGGCCTGTCGCGAGTAACGGCCTGATTCAGAAGGGCTTGCGGGCTCGCAGCTCAGCTCGGAGCGCCAAACCGACGACCTAGGCCGCCTTGTCCAGCCAGCGCTCGGCGATGAAGGCGAGGAAGGCGCGGTCGAAGTCCAGGCCCTGCAGCTTGGTGGTCGCCGGCCAGGTGGAGCGGACCTCATTCTGCAGCCGGCGATATTCCTCGAGTTCGAGGCCCTGGGCAAACTCCCAGGCTCGAGCGGCAAGTTCGGCATTGAGTGGCTTCATCGTGTCTCCTACCAAATACAACGTGCCGACCCGGCAAATAGATTCACCCGGGTTGTGTGACGCAACGTCCAATCCGCAAGTTGCCCCGGCCTAAACGCGTCAATCGAGTCATGAGGTTTCTGGGGCTTAAGACGGCGATCATCGTCCTGGGGACTGGCGCCGTGCTGGCGGTCCCCGTCATCCTCGTGCTGGGGAAAACGCCGGCGAAGCCTGCCCAGATCCACCAGCTGAGTCAGCCGGCCAATGACGCCACCGACGTCAGAGCTCAGCTCAGGCGCCTGGTCGCGGCGAACCCTGTCTCCACGCCGACCCCCACGGCCACGCCGGCAACCGCGACCGCCGCCCCGGCAGGTGGGGCGGCCGCATCGAGCCATCCGGCTCCGCCTCCGCCACAGCCAACCGCAACCGCGGCGGTGCCGGCTTTCTCACACGTTTTCGTGATCGTGATGGAGAACCACGAATACGGCAGCGTCATTGGCACCGCCGCGGCACCGTACATCAACAGCCTGGCGAACAGCTACGGCCTGGCGACGAACTACTACGCTGCCTCGCACCCCAGCTTGCCGAATTACCTGGCGCTGACGGCGGGCAGCACGTTTGGCATTGCCAGCGATTGCACAACCTGCTATGTGAACGCGACCAACATCGGCGACCAGCTCGAGGCCAGTGGCCGATCGTGGAAGGCCTACATGGAAGACATGCCGTCGCCTTGCTTCACCGGCGCCAGCTCGGGCAACTACGCGATGAAGCACGACCCCTTCATGTACTACAACGACATCCGCAACAACGCCGCGCGTTGCGCTGCGCACGTCGTTCCCTTCAGCCAGTTTTCGGGTGACATGAACAGCGGCCAGGTGCCGAACTTCGTATGGATCACCCCCAACATGTGCAACGACATGCACGATTGCAGCGTGGCGACCGGCGATGCCTGGTTGCGCAGCGTCGTGCCCACCATCACGGGATCGGCCGCGTTCCGGAACGGCGGCGCGCTGTTCATCACCTGGGATGAGGGCTCGAGCAGCGCCGGTTGCTGCGGCGACAGCTGGGGTGGACACGTCCCCACCCTCGTCATCTCGCCGCGGGCCATTCCTGGCTATCGCTCGGGCGTGGCTGAGAATCACTACGGATTGCTTCGCACCATCGAGGATGCGTTCCGCCTGGGGCATCTGAACGCCGCGGGCTGGTCGAGCAGCGCGCCCTTGCGTGAGTATTTCCGCCAATAGAGCAAGGCAAGTAACCGGAGCTGGCCAAAGAAACCCTCCCGTGGTGGGAGGGTTTCCCACGAGTCCCGACTCGATCAGTTCTGCATGGCGATCGGTGGCAGGCTAACGCTAGCTGGAGCGCCTCCCAATTTCACGTCAGGATGCAGCAGGCTGATGCCCCCGTCGCGATCGACGTAGGCGAGATAGCCCTCGACCTGGACCATGAACGACGAGCTCCCCGGTTGGGCGACGGCGGTCGCGCCCACCGTGGTGGGAATCACCACCCGGCGGATGATGTGCCCGTTGCTGGCGTCGATCAGCTCGAGATCGGTCTGGCCATGCGCCTGGTCAACCAGGCGGCGGAGGATGCGCGTGCCGTCGGCGCTGACCCCGGTCGTATCCGGGATCGGCTCGGCGTCGAGCACCGGTACCGGTTGGCCGGATGGCATTCGAAGAACGACGTCGGTCTCCGCGCCCCAGACCTTGCTGTTCCAGAGGAACTCGACGGCCAGCTGCGCGTTCTGCGAGCCAAAAAAGAAGGCACGCCCCAGGGCCATGCGGGTCTCGGGCTGGTGATAGACCACGGCCCCCGTGGACAGCTTGATCGCCCAAAGGCTCACCGTCATGTTGGTCGACGATTGGCCGCCGCTGGTGTCGGCATCGTGATAGCGAGCGACCACCGCCAGGTCGGTTGTCCCATTGCAGGCCAGCACTGAGGTTGAATCACCGAACGGCCCAGACGCAACCCCCTGCGGCCCTTTGGCAAACGTCGCAACGGTGCGAACCGTGCCGTCGAGGCCGAAGATCTTGAGGGTGACGCTATGGTCGGCGTCCGGCCTCGTGTAAGGCTCGGGCGGAGTCGGCGACGCGTTCGGCTGGCCCTTCGGCTGCGGCGCGACAAACGGCGCGACCGGTTCATTGGAAAACGAAGCGCAGACGTGCCGGTTGTCCGCCATCCAATGGGTCGCGTTCGCCGGCATCCCGTTGACGGCCAGCGCCGCGAGTTTCCCGATAATCGCCCCGGTCTCGTCGACGACCGTTCCGTCGTCGAGAAGGGCCCGGCTGCCGTCGGGGGAAATGGCCTGGATCGCCGTCGGAAAACCCGGTCTGGCGTGTGGCAGGTCGAAGTGATAGCGGACTTTTCCGGACCAGTCGAGCACGACAACCCTCATTCCCGTGATGGTGCCGCCCTGGTTGCCAGTAGCTTGCGGCTGGGTGATGTCTCCAACCAACCAGACAAAGCCGCGATCCGACGCGGAACCAAGAACCGCTGCCGGCCCGGCGGTGAGCGCCTGCTCGACGGTGTTTGGCACCGCGGGCGACTGGCGCAGGTGCCCATGGGTCAGCAGGGCGGCCACCGTGATCGCGCCGGCCACCAGCAGGGTTGCCACCGCGCCGGCCAGACTGAGCAAACGATTCGGGCGGCGCGCCCCCGCGAGCGCCTGCCGCAATAGCCGCTCCCGGGCCTCGTCCGGCCGGATGCCTGCCTGCTGCCGCGCAAACGCCGCCTGAACCTCACGCCTCAAGTTGTCCATCTAGCGATCCTCCTCAATGAGTCCGGGGCGAAGCCGGCCGCAGGCCCGGTAGATCCTGGCTTTGGCCGCGCTGACCGAGACGCCAAGCGCCAGGGCGACTTCGTCGAGCGGCAGGTCGAGATAGAAATGCAAAAACAGCGCCTGGCGATCCCGTTGGGGAAGCCGAGCGATCGCGAGGTCGATGTCGAGGCGCTCAACGGTCGAATCCGGGAGCTCACGCCTCGAGGACGGATCGGCCAGGCGGACGAGGTGAAACCAACGAGTGCGCCGGATATTCCGGCAGCGGTTGATGACGATCGCGAGCAGCCACGGTCGGACCGGCATGCCCTCGCGCAGCTGGTGCAGCTTGCGCCAGGCACTGGTGAGCGCCTCCTGCGTCGCGTCTTCCGCTTCGACCCGGTCACCCAGCATGGAATACGCCAGCCGCAGGGCGGGCTCGACCAGAGGCCCGATGAGTGCCGCGAATGCCGATTCGTCTCCCGCGAGGGCTTGCGCCCGGACCCGATCGTCGGCCGGCAAGCTCATGACGTGCGCCACATCCTTCAAGACACCTCGAGCTGCCGCTTGGTTGCAGCCGGACTGAGTCAGCCGGCGGCCGGCTTTCTCAGCGATCCTCGGGGGGCGAGGCCGCTCCGAGCGTCCGAATCGGATCCAGCGATGCCATGTCATCGATCGACGACAGGTCACCGGGCGGATCCCCGAGGAAGACGTTGCGAATCACCCGTCGCAAGATCTTGCCGTTGCGAGTCTTCGGCAGCCGCGGGATCACGTGGACGGCGGCCGGCTTGAAGGGTTTGCCTAGCGAGCGTTCCACGCTGCCGGATACCGCGGCCGGGATCGGAGCGGGGTCGGCGTTCGGCCGGGCGACGGCAAAGATCACGACTGACTGACCCTTCAGCGGATCCGGAATCCCGACGGCCGCCGCTTCGGCGACGTCGGTCCCGTCCAATGCGGCCGCTTCCACCTCGGCCGGCCCAACCCGCTTGCCGGCGACCTTGATGGTGTCGTCGGAACGGCCGAGGATGTACCAGAGGCCATCCTCATCGATCATCGCCCAGTCCCCGTGCACCCAGACGTTGGGCCAGCGCGACCAGTAGGTCTCCAGGTAACGCTGCGGGTCCTTCCAGAAGCCGAGCGTCATTCCCAGGTAGGGCTGGCGGATCACCAGCTCGCCCACTTCGCCGCGCACGGGTTGACCCGCATCGTCGAAGACCTCGGCGTCGACGCCCGGAATCGGCCCGGCAAAGCTTCCGGGCGTTGCGGCCGTCAGAAAGTTGCCCGACACGATGCCCCCGCCACACTCCGTCCCGCCGGAGTAATTCATGATCGGAACGTTTCTGCCGCCGACCACCTCGAATAGCCACGCCCAGGCTTCGGGCGTCCAGGGCTCACCCGTGGAGGCCAGCACCCGGAGCTGCGACAGCGGTCGCGGCGGGAGGGCGCGGTCGCCCGCCGACATCAGCACCCTGGTCAGGGTGGGGGAGATGCCGAGGTGGGTCACGCCCTGGCGTTCGGCGACCGCCCAGACCCGCGCCGGATCCGGGTAGTCCGGGGCGCCGTCGTAGAGGACCGCCGTGCCGCCCAGCATCAGGCTGCCGAAGACGAGCAGCGGGCCCATCACCCACCCCATGTCGGTCACCCACATCACCCGTTCCCCGGGTCGAACGTCCATGCCGAAGGCCCAGTCCTGGGCGCTCTTGATCGGTAGCCCGGCGTGGCCGTGCACGGTGCCCTTGGGCCGCCCGGTGGTCCCCGAGGTATAGAGCAGCATCAGCGGCTCGTCCGACCGCATCGCTTCGGTTGCGACCCGCGGATGCGAGTCGTCCACGATCTCCTCCCAACTCAGGTCTCGCCCTGGAACGAGCGGCGTATCGAGGCCGGCGCAGCGGACGACGACGAGTCGCTGCACGTGAGGCAGTCCGGCGATCGCCTGCTCGGCGATCGGCTTCATCGGCACGGCCCGTCCGCGACGAGTGGCGCCGTCGGCCGTGATCAGTACCCTGGCCTGCGCGTCGGAGATTCGCTGGCGGACGGCTTCGGCGCCGAAGCCGGAGAAGAGCGGAACGGCAATCGCGCCCAGCTTGGTGATGGCCAGCAAGGCCACCGCGTTCTCCAGGACGAGGGGCAGGTAAAGACCGACCGCGACTCCCCGCTCGACACCGATGGCACGGAGGCCGGCGGCGGTCCGCTCCACGGCGTCCTCGAGCTCCGCGTAGGTCAGCCGACGGGTGGCTCCGCCCTCGTTCTCGGCGATGATGGCGAGCCGATCCGGATCCGTGCGCTGGTGGCGCTGCACCGCGGATTCATAGGCGTTGAGCCGGCCACCAGGAAACCATCTCGTGAAGGGGACGCCGGCCGAGGTGTCCATCACCGCCTCGTACGGGGTCGACCAGACGATGCCCAGCGCCTTGACGAGCGCGTCCCAGAACCAGCGCGGTTCCGCGGCGGCCTTGCGGCACAACTCCGGATAGCTGGCGCAGCCGTGCTGCTGCATGAACCGCGACAGCCGGCTGTCGCGCGCCTGCGCATCGCTCGGCGACCATACTGGAGCCACCGCGCTCATCCCGGCTTCATGCTATCGCCGGTCCAGAAGCCATCAGGATCCGCCTGCCGGATGTAAGCGAGCTCGTCCGCGGACGGCGGGGCGGTGGCCGGAACGTTGTCGTCGATCGTGATCGTAAAGCCGGTCGCCTGGCGCACCTGCTCGGGCGTCACGCCCGGGTGCAGGCTGGCGGCGCGAACCGCCCGGCCGGAAAGGTCGAAGACGCCGAGGGTGGTGATCAGCGTCGCCGGGCCGCCGCGGCGGCGCCCGGGGAAGTGCCCCGGTGAAGTGATGTAGTCGACGCGCTCGCGGAAGCGCCGCGGCTCGTGCTCCATGATCAACACGGTGCGTCCAGCCAGGGACGCAATGTCGCCCCCGCCGCCGCTACCCGGAAGCCGCACGAGCGAACCGCTGCTGCTGGTGCGAGTGGTATTGAGGTTCCCCAGTGGATCGATTTCGGCTCCGCCGATGAACCCCACGTCGACCCGCCCCTGTTGCAACAGGCTCATCACGGTGCGTGGGTCGCTTTGGCCAGCCCGAACCCCAGCAGAGGCAGGCGCATGCCGACGAAGACGACCTCGCCATCGCCAATCTCGCGGGCGGCGGCGACCACCATCAGCTCGCGCCGGGTATACGTCGCGATCATGGCGCGAAGTTCGCGGCCGCGGCGAGCCGTCGATCGGTGACGCGCAGGCGCGCCAGGACCGCCTGGCCCATGTGGCGCAGGTAGGCGGGCCGGTCAGGTAGGTCGAGGACCCACTCGCGCAGCCAGGCCTGGAAGCCCTCGATGGTGCGGGAGACCTGGTGGTAGCGCAGAAACGGCTCGAAATCGCGCCGCCAGTACCCCTGCACGGAGGAGGGCAGCGCGCCACCCGGCTCTTCGACGACGGCGGCGGTGAGGAAGCCGGGGATGACCGTACGGTTCGGGTCGCTACGGATCACGTCGTCGGCCACGATCTCTTCACAGATGACGATCGTCCGCCTGGCGGCGTAGGCCGCCTCGATCGTGAGGCCGAGGTTGCCCCACAGGTGGGCATTACCCTGGGCGTCCGCACGCTGGACGTGGATGATCGCGACGTCCGGCTTGAGGGCGCCGACCGCCAGCAGCGGCGGGCCATCAAAGGGATCGTCGACCGGCCGAATGCGGGCATGACCGCGGACGATATCGCCGCCGATCCCGGTAAGGGTCGGCAGGTAGGGTAGGCCCATGGCCGCGGCCTTGAGCGCCAGGCCAACCGTGAAGTTCGAGTGATCCTCCATGACGATCCGCCGCGGCACGCCCTGCTCGTACGCGCGCCGGAACCCGTAGCCCGATCCACCAGCAACGTTTCCGACCCAGGCCGCGATCACCCTGGCCACCGTCCCGGCGGCGATCAGCTGGTCGAAGGCCATGTCGGAGATGGGGCCGATCAGTGTCAGGTCGCGGCGCTGCTGCCGGATCAGCTCGTGCACGGCCGCGAACGGAATCCCGGATTCAAGCGCCAGCCCGAGGGCGATGGCGTCGCCATCATGGACGTGCTCGGCGATCGCGTCTTTCAGCGAGCGGCGTTTGTCCGTCAGCGGTGACTCCAGACCGGGGCCCGTTTCTCCAGGAAGGCGCTGACACCCTCCTCGGCATCGCGCGAGGATCCAAGCGCCTCCTGGTAGGTGGCCAGCGCGGCATCCAGCCGTTGCAGGATCGCCGGGGCGCGTTGGATTCGGGTCGCGGCGGTCAGCGCCCGCAGCGCGACCGCACTGTTTGCCGCCAGCTCCGCGGCCAGCCGGGCCGCAGTCGCGGCCAGCTGGTCGGCGGGCACCACCTGGCGAACAAGCCCCGATTGCGCCGCGGTTGCGGCATCGATGGATTCGCCCAGCAGCAGCCGCATCGCGAGCGCCCAGCCGCAGCGTTCCGGCAGGCAGGCGGCGGCAATCGGAGGGAACGCGGCGATCGTGATCTCCGGAAAGCCCAGTGTGGTGTCATCCGCGGCCAGGACGACGTCGCAGAGGAGGGCCAACTCCGCACCACCCCCGAGCGTCGAGCCGTGAATCGCGGCCACCGTCAGCGGCGTCAGGTTGAGCAGCAACCGCGCATTCTCGCGGACTTCGGTGAGCATCGCATCCAGCCGGCCGCCGGCGTGGTCGCGAATGTCGACGCCGGCCGAAAAGGCGCGCGGCAGCGCGCTCGCCAGCAGCACGACCCGGATCGACGGCGACTCGCATTCTCGCAACGCGGCGTTCAGCCGGCGCAGCGTCTCGATGTCCAGGACGTTGAGCGGCGGGCGGGCCAGCGTGATACGGGCGATCCCGTCCCGCACCTGGATCGCGACCGGAATTGAGGGCGACTCGGGCGCCGGCACCGTGGGTAATCGTACACACGCGGAATCCCGCGACCCTGACCCCGGTACTGCCGAAATCCGTGACCTTGCCCGCAAAAATCTGTACGCTTTGTCCATGCAGACCTGTCCCCGCTGCCGCCGTTCGGTGGTGTCCGAAGCGTCCTTCTGCCCGAATTGCGGGAACCAGTTGCGCATCCAGCCGCTGGGGGGGGAGATCATCGATGGCACCAAGCGGTTCGCCCGCAACCGGCCGGTCAGCCCGGGCCGCGCCGCCCGGCTGTCGATCATCCCCGGCCTCGGCCACTGGTATGCGGGCGCGCCACTCAAGGGGCTCGCCTTTTTCGCGGCTATCGTGGGTCCGATCGTGGTGGGCAGCGAGCTCGACCTTACGGTGATCGGCGCGGCCGTTGGGATTCCGCTCGACCTCGGTGGTCTCGGCCTCTGGGCGTTCTGCGCCTACGATGCGTATCGGACGGCGCGCAACCGGATGCGGCCGGCCGCCTGACGACGGTCGCAATACCGCTCGCAACGGCGCAACATCGTCCGCAAGCTTGGTCGCCTAGTGTGCGCGGTGTGGCGCGGGAGCGACGGGTCCTACTGGTCGAGGACGATGCGGCCCTCGCCGATCTGTATCTCCTGCAACTTCGGCGTGACGGGGTGCCGATCGAACATGTGCGCACCGGCCGGGACGCCGACATCTTCGCCCGAGGCCGGGTCCCGGCGCTGATCCTGATCGACCTGACGCTGCCGGATATCGACGGGCGCGCACTGATCGAGAGCTGGGCTGGCGACCCGATCTGTGGAGCGATTCCGATCTGGATCGTCAGCAATGCCGTGGCTGAAGACAACATCTGGTGGCATACGGCGACAAACGTCCAGCGGTACTTTCTGAAATCCAAAGTCGTCCTCTCCCGGCTCAGCCTGGAGATCCGCGCCACCCTCGGCCTCCCGTACGGCGAGCGAATCAGCAACCGACTCGCCGGCTGACCCGGTGCTAGAGGCGCCGCCGGTCGCCGAGCAGCGACTCCGCTGGCTCGACCTGATTCCAGTGCTCGCCTTCACCGTGCTCGGCATCATCCTGGTCTTCCTCTTTCTGGTAGCCCTGGCTCGCCTCGACCGGCCGTTCGTCCACGCCAACTCGGAGACGATCGCGCTGAGTTCGACCCTGTTCATCTATCTGGCCTTCGGGGCGGGGATCGCCGTTGCCCTGCGCCGGCTGCGCGCGCCGCTCCAGTTCCTTGGGCTGCGCTGGCCCACGCCGTCCGACGTCGGGCGGACGCTGGGCCTGATCGTCCCCTGGTATGTCGGCTACGCGATCGTCTCCGCGCTCTCCGCGGTGCTGCTCAACGGCGGACGCCTGGTTCCGGGCAACGCCCGGCAGCTGTTCGTTCAGCATCCGCACGGCCTCGGCATTCTCGCCCTCGCCCTGCTGGTCACTGCGGTTGCGGCGCCGCTCTGCGAGGAGGCATTCTTTCGCGGCATGCTCTTCCGGCTGCTTCGCGCCCGCGGCCCGTTGTGGGCGGCCGTGCTGCTGAGTGCACTGACGTTCGGGCTGGCCCATGCCAGTCCGGCGGTCAGCCTGGCGCTGCTACCGGTGTTCACCTACATGGGAATCGTGCTCGCCGTCACCTACGCCTGGACCGGGTCCCTGACGAATACCGTGCTGCTGCACGCACTCAACAACGCCGTCGGGACGGTCGCCGTCTACGCCGCGCTCAGCCGATGAGCTAAATGACTTCGGTTGGAATCAACGCAACCTTTTGCCGCGGGACCCGGTCGACCACTACCTCGCAGGGAGCATTCCGCACGACATGCTCGGCGACCCGCCCCAGCGGGCTCTCGTTGGGCCGGTTCTGATGACTGATGCCCATCACGATCAGGTCGACCGCCTCCTCCCGCGCGATCTCCACGATCCGGTGGCCGGCCTGCCGGGCGACGTTGACCTTGGTCCGTGGCTCGATGGCGTGCTGGGTCGCGATGAAGGCGGCGGCCGCGAGCGCCCGCTGGATCCGCGGATCCTTCTCCGGCATGACGAGCGGCGCCTGTAAGGGGATCTCGTGCACATAGACGATGAGCATCTCGGCCTTGTGGCCCTGATTCAAGCGCGCCGCAAGCTCCACGGCGCGGACCGATGCGCCCAGATCGAGGATCGGGACCAGGACTTTTCGAATCGCTTCGACCGACCGGAGCGTGCTCGTCGCGCCGCGCGGCGCGGGCGGCGGGACGCGCAACATCCAGCCGAGCGTGCCGGCCAGCCCCGCCGCGAAGCCGACGGCGATCGTGAGACCGACCGGACTGAGGGCGAGACTCAAGGCCGGAGCCGGCCGGCGATCTGCAGCCGCCAGGCGCCAAACGCCAGCAGGCCGATGCCGGCGATGCCATAGGGAATGGAATGGACCTGCACGGCGTCGCGCAGCAGGATCAGCACGCCCAGGATGATGGCGGCGATCCCGATCGCCTGTGTGAATCGGTAGGGCGTCATGGCTGCGCGGCCAGCACCCCGTCGCGTTCCGCCAGGGCCGCCTCGTACGCTTCCAGCGACTCGTACTCTTCGGCTTCCTGAAGGACGCGCTTCTGGGCCGCCTCCCAGTCGCGTGGGACGTTGCCGGCGGCCGGCAGCGACTGGCGCCGGCGATAGAGCATGTAGAGCAGCCCGCAGAGTACCACCCACGCCGGACCGGCAATACGGCCCAGCGGGTGCGTCAGGATGACCTCGAACCAGGTGATGGCCACGCCGACCAGACCGAACACGCCCAGGACGGGGAACTGGATGATGGTCCCCCGGTAGGTAAGCGGGAAGTTCAGCGGCATGTGGTACGGCCGCGGCGTGTAGGGATCCTTGAACCGCAGCGTGATCAGCGACACGAACACGATGAGATAGCCGGTCGTGGCGCCGAAGGCGTAAAGGTCGGTGAGCAGCTCGATGGCGCCATTGCTGGTCGCCGACCCGCCCGGGGTGAAGAACGCGATCAGGGTCTGGATGATGGCGACGCCGCTGAAGACCACGATGGTGCGGGTGGGCGTCGAGTACTTCTTGCTGACCTTGTTGAACCAGAGTGGCAGCAACTTGAACTGGCTCATCGAGTAGGTGAGCCGGGAAGCGCTGACCACCCCGGAGTTCGCGGAGATGAAGACGATCACGCCTCCGATCAGCGCCGTCAACGGCGCGGCCACCACGCCGATGACGGGAATGTGCTGCGCGATCCAGGCCACCGGGTCACCACTGTGTCCGTAGAAGCCGTTCTTAACGCCGGGACCGAGGTGGAACATCCCGGCTGCCAGGATTGAAAACGACAGCGCGAACAACAGCACCGAGAGGATCAGGCCGATCGAGGTTCGCGGGATGATGGTCGCCGGCCGGCGCGTCTCCTGAGCGACCTGGGAGATCGACTCGAGGCCGACGAACGAGATGATGGCCAGTGACGAGCCGAGCGCGAAATCACCGAAGGTCGCCGGAAAGGCGGTGAAGTTCGACACCACCAGGCCCGGGTCCCAGACCAGGCTGAAGCCGGCGATCACGATGATGGCCTGGCCGATGATCGCGATCACGCCGAGAAAGTTGTTGAACGCTGAGGACACCTTGATGCCACGGACATTCATCCAGACCAGCACCAGGATGCCGGCCAGCGTCTCGAGCAACCAGAACCAGTGCACGTGGGTCGGGCCGATGTGAATCGTCAGGCCTTCGGCAAATGGGAGGAAGAAGTTGAAGTAGCCGAAGGCGATGACGGTGAACAGGGCGATATCGATGGTGTAGTCGAGCAGCAAGGCCGATCCCGCGACGAACCCCCAGAGGTCGCCGAGGCCACGCAGGGCAAAGTACTGGCCGCCACCGGCGACGGGATAGGCCGACGCCAGCTCGGCGTAGCAAAGGCCGACCATCGCGTAGACGAGCCCGGCCGCCAGAAAGGCCAGCGGGGTGAACCCCAGCGCCGCCAGCGCCACGATCCCCAGCGCCACATAGATGTCGGCGCCGACATCCGCGTAGCCCCACATGTAGGAGCCCCAGACACTGACGTCCCGGCGGAGCTCGCTGACGCCAATGGTCCCGGTTGATGACGTGGGCGGGTCCGCCACCTACTTCTCGAAGAAGCGCTTGACCTTTTCGGCGCCGATCGTGGTTGGGCAGATGGTTTCCAGCCCGAGCTCGGCGTACAGGTCCGCCCGTTCCGGGTCATAGATTCGGCAGATGACTTTCTTGACGCCGAACTCGTGCTGGGCGAGCTGCGCCGCCATGATGTTGGTGGTGTCGGCGTCGGTCACCGCCACGAACGCCTCGGCACGCTCCGTCCCCGCTCGGCGAAGGATGTCCTCATCGACGGCTGAGCCGAACACCATCTCGCCGGCGAAGTCCTCCCCCAGGCGGTTGAAAGCCGATTCGCTGAAGTCGACGACCGAGACGTCGTCGCCCTCCGCGCTGAGCTGCCGGGCCAGGCTCGAACCAACCCGTCCGCAGCCCACGATCACCGTCCGCATCTTCGCTCCTAGACTAACTCTACCCGCGTGGCAACACGTCAATCGGGCTCGTCCGGCATCGTTTAGCGTCCAAATCCCGAGGGTATATACGGCCCAGTCGTCCCGGCGCCCTGCGTGCCCGGGCCCGCGGAAATGAAGGAGTAATTAGCAATGGCAAAAACAGTAGGCATCGACCTGGGCACCACGAACTCGGTGGTCGCGGTCATGGAGGCCGGCGAGCCGGTCGTCATTCCCAATGCCGAAGGTGGGCGGACCACGCCGTCCGTCGTCGCCTTCACCAAATCCGGTGAGCGCCTGGTGGGCCAGCTGGCCCGACGCCAGGCCGCCGTCAATCCGGAAAACACGGTCTTTTCGATCAAGCGGTTCATGGGTCGCAAGTACGAAGAGGTCGATCGCGAGCGGAAGATGGTCCCCTACAAGACGCTCGCCGGTAAGGACGGCCGGGTGGAGGTCGAGATCCAGGGTCAGCGATACACGCCCGAGCAGATCTCGGCGATGATCCTGCAGAAGCTCAAGACCGACGCCGAGGCCTACCTGGGCGAGAAGGTCACCGACGCCGTCATCACGGTACCGGCCTATTTCAACGACTCGCAGCGACAGGCGACCAAGAACGCCGGCCAGATTGCCGGGCTGAACGTGGTCCGCATCATCAATGAGCCGACCGCGGCGTCGCTCGCCTACGGGCTGGACAAGAAGGAGAACGAGAAGATCCTGGTCTTCGACCTGGGCGGCGGCACGTATGACGTCTCGGTGCTGGAAGTTGGCGAGGGCGTGTTCGAGGTCAAAGCCACCAATGGCGATACCCACCTGGGTGGCGACGACTACGACCGCCGGCTGGTGGACTACATCGCCGATGAATTCAAGAAGGAGCAGGGCATCGACCTGCGCAACGACCGCCAGGCGCTGCAGCGGCTGACCGAGGCGGCCGAGAAGGCGAAGATCGAGCTTTCCAGCCGGATGGAGACCGACGTCAACCTGCCCTTCATCACGGCCGATCAGAACGGCCCCAAGCATCTCGACATGAAGATCACCCGCGCGAAGTTCGAGCAGCTGACCGTGGATCTCACGGAAAAGACGGTGGCGCCGTTCACCGCGGCCCTCAAGGACGCGGAACTGACGCCCGCCGAGCTCAATGAGGTGATCCTGGTCGGGGGCGCCACTCGGATGCCCGCCATCCAGGAACTGGTCAAGAAGCTGGCCAACGGTAAGGAGCCGCATCGAGGCGTCAATCCCGATGAAGTGGTCGCAGTCGGCGCCGCCATTCAGGCCGGCGTGCTCAAGGGCGAGGTCAAGGACGTCCTTTTGCTCGACGTCACCCCGCTGTCGCTGGGCATCGAAACCCTGGGCGGCGTAATGACCAAGTTGATCGAGCGCAACACGACCATCCCGACGTCGAAGAGCCAGATCTTCTCGACGGCCTCGGACAGCCAGCCGTCGGTCGAGATCCACGTGCTCCAGGGCGAGCGCGATATGGCATCGGCCAACAAGACGCTTGGCAAGTTCCATCTCGACGGCATTCCACCCGCACCGCGTGGCGTCCCGCAGATCGAGGTCACCTTCGACATCGATGCCAACGGCATCCTCAATGTGCGGGCCAAGGACCTTGGCACGGGCAAGGAGCAGAAGGTCACGATCACCGCGTCCACCACGCTCAACAAGGACGAGGTGCAGCGGATGGTCAAGGACGCCGAGGCCCATGCCGAGGAAGACCGGAAGCACAAGGAAGAGATCGAGGTCCGCAACCAGGCGGATAGCCTCGTCTACAGCGCTGAGAAGGAGTTGCGCGACAACGCCGACAAGATCGATGCGTCGATCCGCTCGGAGGTCGAGAGCAAGATCGAGCCGGTGAAGCAGGCGATCAAGGACAACGACGTCGAGCGGATGCGCTCGACCAGCCAGGAGCTGGCCGCCTCGTTGCAGAAGATCGGCGAAGCGGTCTACCGGCAGGCGCAGGGCGCCGGGGCTGGTGCGCAGTCGGCGACCGGCACCGAAGGGCCGGGATCCGGCAAGTCGAACGACGGCGACGTGGTCGACGCCGACTTCAAAGAGGTCTAAAGCACCGACATTTCCCTCCCCCGCTTGCGGGGGAGGGCCGCGTCTTCCGGACAGCGGGTTTAACCACTATTCTGGGTCGGGTAGACCCACACCATGCCGTTCCGTCCTGACCGCTTAACCGAGAAAACCCAGGAAGCCATCCAGCAAGCGCAGGCGCTTGCGCAGGAGGCTCAGCAGCAGGAGATCACCCCGGAGCACCTGCTGCTCGCGCTGTTGCAGCAGGCCGACGGGACCGTGCCGCCGATCCTGCAGCAAATCGGGGTCGACCCCGCCAGGGTCACGACCGAGCTCAAGTCGCAACTCGACCGGTTGCCCAAGGTCTACGGCGCCGAGAGCTACCTCAGCCCACGACTTCGACGGCTGCTCGATGCGGCATGGAACGAGATGGAGCGGCTCAAGGATGAGTATCTGTCGACGGAGCACGTCCTGCTCGCGATCGTCGACGAGGCGAACAGTGAGGCGGCTCGTATCCTGCAGCGCGCCGGTGTGACGCGGGAAAAGATCCTGCAGGCACTCACCCAGGTGCGCGGATCGTCGCGCGTAACCGACGCCACCCCCGAAACGAAATTCCAGGCGCTGGAAAAGTACACGCGCGACCTGACCGGGCTGGCTCGGGAGGGAAAGCTCGACCCGGTTATCGGCCGCGAGCAAGAGATCCGCCGTGTCATCCAGGTCCTTTCCCGACGCACCAAGAACAACCCGGTGCTGATCGGTGAGGCCGGCGTCGGCAAGACCGCGATCGTCGAAGGCCTCGCCCAGCGGATTGCTCAGGGTGATGTGCCGGAGTCCCTCAAGGACAAGAAGACGGTCGCTCTCGACCTTGGCTCGCTGATCGCGGGCACCAAGTATCGCGGCGAGTTCGAAGACCGGCTCAAGGCGCTCCTCAAGGAGATCGAGTCGTCGAACGGCCAGATCATCCTCTTTATTGACGAGTTGCATACCCTGGTGGGCGCTGGTGCGGCCGAGGGCGCCATGGATGCGTCCAACCTGCTCAAGCCGGCGCTGGCCCGAGGCCAGCTCCGTTGTGTGGGCGCGACCACGCTCGACGAGTACCGCAAATACATAGAGAAGGATGCGGCGCTCGAGCGCCGCTTCCAACCGATCTTCGTTGGCGAGCCCTCGGTCGAGGACACGATCTCGATCCTTCGCGGGCTCAAGGAGAAGTATGAGGTCCACCACGGGGTGAGAATCACCGACTCCGCGATCGTGGCGGCGGCGATGCTGTCGCAGCGGTACATCACCGACCGGTTCCTGCCCGACAAGGCCATCGACCTGATCGACGAGGCGGCGTCGAGCCTGCGGATGGAGATCGACAGTCTCCCGAGCGAGCTCGACGAA
>VBJI01000214.1 GCA_005880875.1 Chloroflexota bacterium | reverse complement strand
TATACGAGAACGCTTTCGACTGACCATCTGTCCCAGTCTCGGTCTTCTGGGTTGTCCGTCCGAGAGCGTCCCTCACATAGGTCTGCTGGAAAAGGGGCTGGCCGGACGCCGATGCGTCGAACGTCTGCGGCGCACCGAACTCGTCATACGTCTCGGCCGTAGTGGCGTTGCCCAACGCCGTTCCCAGAAGCTTCCCGTTCCCGGGGTCGCGGGTGAGCGAGAGTCCGCCGGCACCGGTTAGGAGGCCATCCTGGTCGTAGAAGTAAGGCACAGTCGACGCCCCGTTGACAGACGTCGATACGACTCGGAAGTTGTTGTCGTACTGTCGGCTGGTCGTACCCGAAACCGGCCCCGAGACGCTCTTGGAAGTCGGGAGCGGGCCGTCGTAGAAGATCGCAGTGTGCTCGCCGGATGGAGCGTCCGCTGAGGTCAGCTGGCCGTGCGCGGGGTCGTACCCGTACGTCACGTCCCCAGTCGGGGTCGACACCCGCACGAGACGCCCGGCAACGTCGTAGTGAAGCTCCAGCCGCGAGCCATCTGCTCGGACGACCGTCGCCAGGTGACCGTCGGCGTCATAGCCATAGCGCTCCGGGGGGGCGGCGTCTCCGACGTCGGGTGGGGCGTAGCTGAACGGCTGATCGAGAGCGGTGCTCGTGAACGTGTGTGGCGACCGGCTCGGCGGGGTTATCGAGGTCAGGTTGCCGTTGCGATCGTAGGAGAACCCGACCTGTCGTCCGTCCGGCAGCCGCTGGCTGGTGACGCGCCCGGCGGCGTCATAACCGAGCCGAGTAAGTCCTGTAAGGGGATCCGCAACCGAGTCCAGATTGCCGGCCGCGTCGTATCCGAAGCGCCAGCTGCGTGATGCCTGCTGCGCCTCAACGATGCGCCCGCGGCCGTCGTAGCTGGCTGTTATTTGAGCTATTCCCGGCACGGTCAGCCCGACTGGTCGCTTCTGTGCGTCGACCGCCAACGTCTGCGTCCGACCGCTCGGCGATGTAGCGGTGAAGCGTCGGGTGTTGGCGTCGAACGAGTCCTTCCAGGAATGCCCCGCGACCTGTGTAGTGCTCGTGAAGGCGGTGAGGCTCAGCGGGTTCGAGGCATCCGACAGCATCACGCTCTGGCTCGACTGTGTCTCGAGGTGAAGTCCACTCGGCGTCGATATGGAGCCGGAGCTTGCGAAGGGCGAAAGCATCCCGAAGCGTGGGTCAGGTCCGCTCTGGCCGGTCACGGTCAAGCCGACCGGAAGGGTCAGCCGTGCCGATCCGTCGGGACTCTGTTTGGAATCAGTCGTCAGGCCCGCCGGGTCCGTCTTTGAGGTGTCAGTCGAGCCATCGGTGCTGGACGTTGAGACCCGATAGCTTGTCTGGCGACCCATCGGCGTCTGGTGGGTAACCGTGTAGCTGTTGCCGTCGGCGGCATCAGAGCGTGAGAGCGTTTGGGTATCGCCGATCGCATTCTGGTCGCTGGTCAGCCGGCCCATCTCATCGTAACCGGGATGTGCGGTGTTCCCGTTCGGATCGGTGAAAGATGTGAGAAGACCGTTCGCATAGTCGAACCCGAAGCGATCGCCCGCCGGGTCAGTCACGCTCTTGAGATATCCGTCGGTGTTAGTCGTTAGGGCGTCGCGCACGCCGTCGGGTCCTACGACGGCCGACGGATTGCCGGAGGCGTCGCGTTCGATCGTGGTCACGTTCCCGTCGCCATCCGTCATCCTGGCGAGACGTCCGGCACCGTCGTAGGCGAATGACTCCGTGGTCGCCCCCGTTAGGGTGTCGATCGTGCGCAGATGGCGGCCGTTTCGATCGAACTGGTACAGCTCCGAGCCATCCCTTGAGGGGATCGCGATGTCCGTGTTCGTGAAGCCCGGCATCGGCGGTGCGATCCGGCGGACGCTGCGCGAGCTGAAGTCGCTGGTGTAGAGACCGCCGTCTGGTCCCACCGCGACGTCCTCGAGCGTGAACCAGCACGCCGCGGTGGCCGGGCCGTTGTCCCCCATGTTGGGGTAGTTCTTGCACCCGTCGCCGGCGACGGTCGTGACGGTGTCGTCGGGGCGGAGCAGGCGGATCTTGCGGTTGTAGTTGTCGATCAGATAGACGCCGGCGTCGCCGGGAGCGGCCTGCACGTTGACGATCTTGATGTTGGCCTGGCCGATCGGAATGCCGTCGGCGTTGCTGTTGCCGACCCGGCCCTCCTGAGAGAGCTGCTCCGCGGGTTGGCCCGGCCGCATGCGGACGAGTCGGCTGCTGAGCGCTGAGTCGTCCCAAGCGGCGACATAGAGGGTTCCGTCGGAGGTGACGGTGACGCCGGTGACGCGGCCCAGGAAGATCGAGCAACTCGGGTTCCCGCAGCCCGGCCCCATGGCGGTCGTGATCGTTCCCGAGGGGTCGATCTTGCGGATGTCCTGGTTGCCGTGCTCGGCGACGTAGATCGACCCGTCGGGCGCGACCGCGAGCTGCGATGGCGTCATCTGCGCCTGAGTGGCCGGTCCGCCGTCACCGGTGTGGCCCCCGACACCGGTGCCCGCGAAGGTGCTGATGGTCCCATCCGGCGCCACACGACGAATCCGGTTGTTGAGCGCATCGGCGATCAGGAGGCCGCCGTCGGGCTGGACTGCGACGTCGGTCGGTCCGTTGAGGAGCGCCTGGCTTGCCGGTCCGCCGTCACCGCTCGAGCCGCGCTGGTAGCTGCCGTTGTAGTCCGCATCAGCCCCGGCGACCTTGGTGACGTGCCCGTCCGGCCAGCGCCGCAGGACGCGCTGGTGGTAGAAGTCGGCGATGTAGAGCGAGCCGTCGGGACCGAAGTCCAACCCATTGGTGGCGCCGAAGTCTGGGTAGCTCGACGTGTCCGCGTAGGTGGTCACCATGGGCGGGAGCTGGTTCGCTGTCTCCTGCGTGCCGTCGCCCATGTAGAGGCGCTTTGCGATCGGGTCGTAGGAGTTGTGACCGTCGATCGACCACCCGCCGAGTCCGTCCTGACGGGCGTCCCAGGCGCCGACGGTCTCGTCGAAGCTACGGCCGACGAAGGTGTACCCGATGCTGTCCCCGCCGCCGCTGCACGCGGGAACGGGTGCTGAGCTTCCGTCGGCGAGAGTGTTGCTCGCGGCCGCTGGTTGGTCGAACGAGTACGACTGGCCATCCGGCGCGTAGAACGGGACGGCGGTGGCGTACACGCAGGCGTACTGGTAGATCGCACTCACCTGGACGGGCTGCGAGCCCTGCACGGTGCGGCCGAACGCGTCCTTGCCGTCCCAGGTGAATGACCACTGCGCGTTCTGCGTCGGGTTCAGCTGGGTCCGGAAGATCCTGCCCGCGACCGTCGCGGCGGCGTAGATCTTCTCGAGGCTGCCCGGAACCGTGTTGCCGATTAGCCGGACCTTTATGGTCCGCGCGGCCTTCTGGTTCGGCACACGAAGGCTCTGGTAATGGAGGTCGCCGCCGGC
>VBJI01000213.1 GCA_005880875.1 Chloroflexota bacterium | reverse complement strand
CCGCGATCAGCTCGCGCGAGCTTTGCCGCGCCGCATCGAATACCAGTCCGATGAGCTCCTGCAAGGTGCGGCGCGCTTCCTCGATCGTGCGGCCGTGCGAGTTGACGTGCGGCAGCTCTTCGATGAAGCCGACGTAGCCGTGCTTCGCCTTGAGGAAGACCGCGGTGAATGCCATGACGCCGTGTTGCATGCCACCTCCGAATTTGCCCGAGCGTACGCGGCGAACGTTTCCAGTTGATGTCCGCGTCGTGATCGATTGGTCACGGTGATATCCGGACAAGGCGCCACCCGCGCGGGCCGAAGTGCTGGCGGCGCCTGACGTAAAGGCCTTACCGGCGTGCGGATCGGGCGAAGAGGTCGCTCATCACGAGCACGCCCGCGTCGCAGGCGTGGTTAAGGCAATGCAGGCCAAAGCCGGCCTCCATCGTCTTAAGCAACGAGTGGTGGTTGTAAGGTGTGGCGCTTTGCACACCGTGTGCGCCGTAGTTGGTGTCGACGATCATGACGACAAGGTTAGGCGAGTTGCTGAAGTCGTTCTCGTCCCACACCATCACGATCGCGTTTTTGCCCTCCTTCCACGCCGGGGAAGCTTTGATCGCGCCGACCAGCGTTTTGACCGTTAGATCGCCCATCTCGATCAACATCGCGTCGTTCGCGCAGAGCTTGCCGGCGTTGGAGAGGCCGTGCATGTCGTGGCACTGGTTCGGCGCGATAAGCGAAAGATTCGGTACGTGGCCGGAGCGCAGGTCGGCGTAAAGGCCGTTCACGCCGTCGAAGCCGACGATGTTGCGCAGGCTGTGGCCCGGCTCGTCATTGCGCTGCACGCTTTCAAAATAGACGAATGGGTTGTGCTTCACCGCATAGAGCTTTGCCAGATCCGCCGGGTTGATGTCCGTGCTCAGGTTGGAAAAAATGCCGTCGCTCGCATCGACGCTGTCGGCGCCGCTCGCCGGCAGGCTCTCCTGGTAGCTCTTCCAGCTCTTGCGCACTTCGTGCAGCTGGTCTGCGATCGTGCGTGCGATGTAGGGCGCGGCGGGGATGTCCTGGCCGCCGACCGCGCCGGTGAGCGCTGCAGGCGTGGCGAGGTCAACCCCGGAGCCGGTAAGGGGCACCACCGTGCCCGGGCTCCCCGGGTCGTCGTGCCATTTCGGATTGGGATCGCCGGCGACGCCGAAGTTCGAGCCGCCGACGATGTGCAGATAGTTCGGCAGGCTGGGGTGGCCGATGGCGAAATACTGCGTCGCTTGGTTCGCGGCGTGCGCGTACTGGTTGATGAACGGCGCGCGCGCCGTATTGCCGAGGACCTCGGCAGCGGAGTGGTTCTCCATCACGATCAGGAATACGTGGTCGAGCTGCGGGATTGCCTCGCGCTCCTCATCGGCGAAGGCGGGCATCGCCAGTGTCGTCGCGGAAAGGCAAAGCGCGAGGCTAGTCTTCTTCAGCATCGAAACTCCCTTGGCAAGTTGAACTGCGGTTGGTAATCGAAGCCACGCCGCACATATGCGCGTCGCGGTAGCGCGGAACTTAGCGATCCACTGTTGCGTCCTCGTGTCCACTTCCTTAACGCCCGCTACAGCAGATGGTCATGCGACGGAAATGTTCGCGCCCTAGCGTGCGTCCATGTCCGTTGCGGTGAAAGCGCTGTTCATTGCCGTGCCGCTGGCACTCTTTTCCGCCGATGCGCTCGCGTGGGGGTTGGAGACGCATCTGTTCTTCGCACAATGGCTGCTCGCCGCGCTGCCTTTCGCCGATCCCGAGCTGCGCGCCGCCGCGGCGAGGCTGCCGCGCCTTGTGCTCGCCGGCGCCTGCCTGCCGGATCTCGCGCTTGCCGGCAGAATGCTCGGCATGCCGGCTTTCCGCCGGGCGCATAGTTGGGCGACGCTGCGGCGTATCGGCGCCGCGCCTGCTGATGACACCGGTCGCGCGCTCGCCATCGGCTATGCGAGCCATCTCCTCGCCGACATCGTCGCGCACAACGTCTTCGTGCCCGAGCACGAGCGGCGCATCGCGCGCGTGCCCCATGTGACGCACGCTATTGCCGAGTTCGCCATGGACCAGCACATCCGCCGCGAGCTCAGCATGAGCCCTACCACCGCGCTCAGCGCAGAGCGGCCGGCGCTCATCGCCTTTGTCACGCGCATCTTCCCCTGCGACGCCGCGCTCGCCGAACGGGCCATTGCCTTCCTCGCACGCGCCGATGGCGCTTTGCGCGCATCGGTGCTGCCGCGGCTTTGCCGCCGGATCGTCGACGCGTACTACCGCGACCCGGCCTATCGCTTCGAGCGCTACCTCGATGCGGTCAGAACGGGGCTCGGCGAGCTTGAGCCCGCGCTCGCCGGCCAGTACACCGACTGGGTGAGCGCGGATCCCGAAGGAACGGCTCTCCTCAAGGACAGCTCACTGCAGGGTTATTGCAATACACCACGTTCTCCCAGCTGACGACGCCGGGCGCGTGCGGGTCGATAGTGAGCCGCAGCCATTCAGCCGGCGCACTGGTCGAGCCCTGCACCGTGATGCGCGTGAGATTGGGCACTGCCGGCGTGCCGTGAATCCTGCCGCTCGGGCTCGCCGGATCGGCGAGCGGGCGATCCGCGCCGAAGACGTGCGAGTCGCCATTGAGGAGGAGCACCGGGCGCCCGAAGTGCAAGCTCAGGGCTGCGAGCTCGTGCACGAAGAGCGTGTAGTTGCCCAGGCCGTCGCCACCTGGCGCGACCGCGGCGGGATCCCACATGTCTGCCTGGAGGGCGATCACCACGGCCTTGGCGCCTTCCTGCTCGGCGCGCGCGAAGGCGGCCTGCAGCCAGCGGATCGCCGCTCCGGTGCGCTGTGCGGCCTCGCGCCCGCGAGCAGTCTCGTCGGTGAAGGGGGCGGTCCATTTCAAGCCGTCGTTGTTCGAGCCTGGCATGTTCACCGTCACGAACAGGACCTGCGAGTCGCGCCACATCACGTTCTCGACGTACTGCGAGTCCGCAGGATAGATGCGGTTGAAGCGCTCCGCTTGGGTTAGCACACGGCGCTTCTGCACGCCGAGCGTAGTTCCGGGATCGGCGAAGAAGAGCTGGCGCACGGCGGCGAGCTCGTTGAGCGGCGCGCCGCTCGACAATTCCTTCGTCTTGTGGCAATCGGTCCACTCGTTATCGCCGGGCGTGTAGACCAGCGGGTCGCGGAACTGCTCGAAGAGGTTGAAGATCTGCGGGTTCCAGCCCGGGTTCGCGCCCGCCGGAAGGGGATTCAGCCCTGCGCCGGTACACGGCATGCTGCCCGAATGGATGTCGCCGACGTGCAGTACCAGGCTCACGCGCGGATCGGCGTTCACCGAGTCGATCAGCAGCCGCGCCGAGTCTGGCATCAACGAACAGGCAATAACGACTGCGGAAGCGACAACCTTCTTCATCTGGCATTTCTCCCTTGGGTGGTGTTTCAGATCCAGAACGAAGCGCCGGCAATGCCGGCACCGATTGCTGCGCCGGCGAGCACATCGCTCGGGTAATGCAGCCCGAGCACGACGCGCGACGCGGCGACGAGCAGCGTAAAGGCGGCGAGCGGGCCGGCGAGCGCCGGAAAGTAGCTCGCCGCCACGAGCGTGAAGGCGACGGCGTGGAGCGTATGGCCCGACGGGAAGCTGAATGCATCCAGCGGTGCAGCGCCTGCGTAGACGGCAGGGACCACCTCGTAGGGGCGGCGGCGCCCGGTGCGGCGTTTGAGCGCCGAGTACGTGGCCGTGGACACGGCGCCCACAACGATCATTTGCAGCACCGGGAACAGCGCGCCTTGCGCATCGTCGATCAGCAGCGCGAGCATCAGCATGTACCAGAAGATGCCGTTGCCGAGCCAGCTCACGGCGCGAAAGAGCTGCAGCACGCTGAAGTGGCGCGATGCGCCGTTGATCGCGAGGCAAAGGCGCTCGTCGCAGCGCTGCAGCCGCGAAATCGTCAGGTCAAGCGGCAACATCGGCGAGCACCGCCTCGAAATCGCGCACGATGCGCTCCCAGGTGATGTCCGCGGCCACTGCGCGCGCGGCACGGCCTAGGCGCCGTGCTAGCGGCAGGTCGCACGCGAGGCGCACTGCCGCGGCCAGGAATGCCGCCTCATCATCGAGCGGCGCGAGCAGCGCCGATTCGCGGTCGCGCAGGTGCTCGCGCGCGGCCGCATAGCGGTACGCCGCGATGCCGAGGCCGCTCGCCATGGCTTCGAGGACCACGTT
>VBJI01000058.1 GCA_005880875.1 Chloroflexota bacterium | reverse complement strand
GTGCGGTCGGGGAAGTGTGAGGCCAACGTCTGGAACCCGCTGGCGTCCATGGGCTGGCCGATCATGAAGAGCACTGGACGGCCATCGGCGGTGGGCAGCGGCCCGTGGACGTCGTAGACGATGTCGGCCTCGGGAGTTTCGAGCGTGCGCGTCGTCTTGATCACAGCTTCGGACGTCCCCTGTTTCATAACCGGTCCGATTTTACAAAACGTCTTGTCTGCTCAAGTAGCGGCATGATGGTTAAGGCGAGAGCCATCCCAGGTGACTCTTCACCGTGGTACTCGAGCCCCTGATCGTGGAGACGCCGCTCCAGTTCTTCGTCGGCACCGCCGCAGGCATCGCGCGACGCCCCGACGAGGCCGATTGAGGTCTTGCCCAGCGCCAACGATGCCTCGACCCGGCTGGTGGCGAGGTCGCGCCTTGGCCAGCAGGTGCTCGGTCGCCGAAAATCGTCTCGAGATGGATGCTGACGTCATCGTGGTTGGGGCTGGCCTCGCCGGGTTGGTCGCTACTGCCGAGCTGGCCGATGCCGGTCGGCGCGTCATCCTGCTCGAGCAGGAACCGGAGCCCTGGCTGGGAGGTCAGGCGTTCTGGTCGTTCGGCGGCGTGTTTCTCGTGAACTCTCCTGAGCAGCGGCGACTTGGTGTCCACGACTCCTTTGAGCTGGCGATGGGAGACTGGCTGCGAACGGCCGGCTTTGACCGCGACGAGGACGCCTGGCCGCGGCACTGGGCGGAGGCGTACGTAACCTTCGCCGCCGGCGAGAAGCGGTCGTGGCTGCGTCAGCAGGGCCTTCGGTTCTTCCCGATCGTTGGCTGGGCCGAACGCGGCGGTTACGGCTCCAATGGCCCGGGTAACTCGGTGCCGCGATTTCACATCACCTGGGGTACCGGCCCGGCCGTGGTCGCGCCCTTCGAGCGGCGGGTCAGGGCGGCGGTTGGACGCGGGACGGTGGTGCTCAGATTCCGGCATCGAGTCGACGCCTTGTCCGTGACCGATGGGACGGTGGACGGAGTCCAGGGCGCTGTTCTCGAAGCGACCGCTATCGAACGCGGGCGCCCGAGCTCGCGGGTCCAGGTCGGCGAGTTCGCCATGCGCGCGCAGGCGGTGATCGTCACTTCGGGAGGAATTGGAGGCAACCACGACCTGGTCCGCAAGATGTGGCCGGGGCGGTTGGGCGAACCGCCCCGTCAGATGCTCACCGGCGTTCCCGCGCACGTTGACGGCCGGATGCTGGCCATTGCGGAAGCGGCCGGTGGCAGCGTCATCAATCGTGACCGGATGTGGCACTACGTCGAAGGGGTCCAGAACTGGAATCCGATCTGGCCCAACCACGGCATCCGGATCCTGCCCGGTCCGTCATCGATGTGGTTCGACGCGTTGGGCAACCGCCTGCCGGCCCCGCTGTTTCCGGGCTTCGACACCCTGGGCACGCTCGAGTACCTCAGAAAGACGGGCTGTGACTACTCCTGGTTTGTCCTTAACCAGCGGATCATCAAGCGCGAGTTCGCCCTCTCGGGGTCGGAGCAGAATCCCGATCTGACGAACAAAAACATCCGGCTGCTCCTGCAACGGGCCATATCGAAGGCGGGGCCGGGGCCGGTTGAGGCCTTCAAGCAGCGCGGTGCTGACTTTGTCGTCGCGCCGAATCTCGCCGAGCTGGTCGAGGGGATGAATGCGCTGCAGCCCGAAGCCCGACTCGACCCGCAAAAGCTCGAGGAGGCGATCGCGGCCCGTGATCGCGAGATCGACAATCCCGCCACCGGCGACGCGCAGGTGCACGAGATCCGTGCCGCGCGGCGCTATCTCGGTGATCGCCTGATTCGGGTCGCGCGGCCGCATCGATTGTTGGACCCGGCTGCCCGTCCGCTGATCGCGGTGCGCTTACGGATCCTCACTCGGAAGTCGCTTGGCGGGCTGCAGACCGATCTGTCAGGCCGCGTGCTCCGCTTGGACGGCAGCCCATTGCCTGGGCTCTATGCCGCGGGCGAGGTGGCGGGCTTCGGCGGTGGCGGCATGCACGGCTACCGATCGCTGGAAGGGACCTTCCTGGGTGGCTGCCTGTTCTCCGGCCGGACCGCGGGTCAGTCGGCGGCGGCGGCGGTAGGGTGACCTAGCGGCGGGAAGGTATCAGGTCGAGGGCACGGCGGCCGCGGAAGCGATAGATCGAGAAATCGGAATCGAGCGTGAACACGCGGGCGATTTGGTAATCGAGGCGATTCGCAAGGATGTCATCTGTACGTTCGGCAACGGCATCACGAATGATGCGCGATTCCGGAATGCGCGCCAGGCGAGCGGCCTCGCGGAGGCGTGCTTCAATTCTGGCACCAAGGCGAACGCTTTTCACGAACGCCGGTGTATCACGTTGGGCGACCATTTGTAATCCATCAGGAGGAATCGAACTGGAGGTTCTATCCGCCTTCGGCGCCACGGTCGCCACTTGAGCTGAATGTGTAGACGAGCGCCGAGATCGGGACGAGGGCCGCGAGCACTGTGACCACCGGAATGAACCGGTCGGGGCTATCTCGGAAGATCGCCAGGCTGGCGACCGGCCCGAGGACGCCAATCAGGGTGATGACGCCAAGCCCAATGGCCCAGGCGCTCGACGCGCGTTCGCGGGACGCGTCCGAGAACGCGGCCAGACCGGTGGCCGCCGTGGCCACCAGGATCAGCAGCGGCAACAGCAAAGACAATGAGATAAACCAGTCGCAGCCGGCTCCGGCGCAATTGCTGGCGAGAACCCGCAGCACGTGAAAACTGATCAGCATCGCGAGCGTAACGAGCGCGAGAACCCGGATCGTCAGAGCACGAGCGCCATCGGGCTCTGCAGCAACCGCTTGACCTCCTGGAGGAACTGCGCCGCGGTCACTCCGTAGAAAACCCGATGGTCGACGGATAGCGTGACGCGCATCCGCTTCCCCGGCACCACCTGACCGTCCTTGACCACGGCCTTGTCCTCGATGGAGCCGACCGCGAGGATCCCGGAGTCGGGTGGATTGATGATGGCCGTGAACTGGTCGACGTCATACATCCCGAGGTTGGAGATGCTGAAGGTATTGCCGACATAATCCTGGGCGGCCGCCCGGTTGGTACGGGAACGCTCGATGAGCTGCCTCGACTCGTGCGCGATGTCCTTGAGGGACTTCTGGTCCGCATTGCGCAGCACCGGCACGATCAGCCGGTCGGGGAGCCCGACCGCGATCCCAACATTGATGTCGCGCTTTCGTTCGATCCGGCCGTCCGCCCAGGAGGCATTGACCTCTGGGAATTTCGTCAGGGCCAGCGCGACGGCCTTGATGACCAGGTCATTGATGCTGATCGCTTCGTCTTTGCTCACCGCTTCGTTGAACATCTGCCGGAGACGGACCGCGTCGTCCATGGCGATTTCCGACGTGACGTAGAAATGCGGGGCGGAGAACATGCTCTGGGCCAGGCGCATCGCGATGGTCGCCTGCATCTTCGATAGCTCGACGACTTCCACCTCGTCCTTGGGCCGCGCGACCGTCTGACGCTCCGCTGGCGCCGGCGCGCTCGGTGCCGCCTTCGGGCGCTGTGCCGCTTGCTGGACGGCGGTCTCGACGTCTTCTTTCGTGATGCGGCCACCCGGGCCGGATCCGGTCACACGGCTCAGATCGACGCCCTGCTCCTCAGCGAGGCGCCGGGCGACGGGGGAGACTCGCTGCCGCTCGCCATCCTGCTGCTCCGCGGGACGGCGGATGGCGCTAAGCGCCGCCTGCGCGGCGGCACCGACCTCCGTCCGATCGTCCGGTCCGCCCTGGGGGTACTGCTCACCGCCGCCAGGTTCGGGAGCGGCGTCTTGCTTCTTCGCCGCGGTCGCCATCGCCTTTTCGGCCTGCTCCACGTGCGCTTGTGCGTTGGTGGCCTGTGGCTTGGTCGGGGCCGCGCCCGCCGGCTTCGCTTTCTGCTCCGGCTCGGCGGCCTCCGGCTGCTCTTGCGGGGCTGCGGCCTTCTCGGCTTTTGGCGCTGCCTCGCCGGCGCCGCCAATCTCGGCGATGACCGCGCCGATCGGGGCGCTCTCGCCTTCGGGAACGACGATCTTGCTCAGCTTGCCCGAGGCGTAGGCCTCCACCTCGATATTGGCCTTGTCGCTCTCGATCTCGACCAGCGGCTCGCCCTTCTTGACCTCTTCGCCTTCTTTCTTCAGCCAGCGGAGGATCTTGCCGGTCTCCATCGAGTCCGACAGGCGGGGCATCTGTACGTTTGCCATGGGGGCCGGCCTCTTAGTTCTTTCCGAGCAGGGCCTTCGCGGTCACCACCACGTCGGCCTTGCCGGGGAAGGCGATCTTCTCCAGCCGCTTGTTGTAGGGCGCCGGGACCTCGGCGGCGCCGATCCGGGCGACCGGGGCGTCGAGGTAGTCGAACGCTTCTTCGTAGACGCGGGAGGCGATCTCCGCGCCGACGCCATAGGAACGCCACCCCTCCTCGACGGTGATCAGCCGGCTGGTCTTCTTTACCGACTCGATCACGGGCATCATGTCGAGCGGTCGCAGCGCTCGCATGTCGACGACCTCGGCGCTGATGCCCTCCTTCTCGAGCTCGGTGGCGGCATCCATCGCCACGATCAGCATCCGCGAATGGGCGCAGATCGTGATGTCGTCTCCCTGGCGCTTGACGTCGTTCTTGTCCAGCGGCACCAGGTGCTCGCCGTCGGGGACCTCGCCCTTGACGGCGTAGGTGCCTTCGTTCTCGATGAACATCACCGGGTTGTCGTCACGGATCGCCGATTTCAGCATGCCCTTGGCGTCCGCGGGGGTGCCCGGGGCAACCACCTTCAGGCCGGGAACATGCGCGAACCAGTTTTCGTGGCTGTGCGAGTGCTGGGCGCCGAGCTGGTGGCCGCCGCCCCCGGGCGTGCGGATGACGAGCGGCACCTTGGTGCCGCCGCCGAACATGTATCGGATGTGGGCCGCGGCGTTGACCACCTGGTCCATTGCCACCATGATGAAGTTGACGGTCATCATCTCGGCCACCGGCCGAAGCCCGGACATGGCGGCGCCAATCGCGGCGCCGACGATGATCTCTTCGGCGATGGGGGTGTCCAGTACGCGCTTCTCGCCGAACTCTTTCATCAAGCCGCGAGTCACCTTGAAGGAACCGTCGTAGAGGCCGATGTCCTCGCCGAGCAAGAACACCGATTCGTCGCGCTTCATCTCTTCGCGTAAGGCCTGGTTGAGGGCGTCGCGCATGGTAAGGACCGGCATCAGGCCGCCCCCGCTTCGGCGTAGACATCGCGGAAGAGCTCCTTCGGATCGGGCTCCGGGCTCTCCTCCGCGAATTTGACGGCGGCCTCCACCTCGGCGGTGACCTCCTCGTCGATCTTCTGGATCTCTTGATCCGTGAGCAGCTTCTGCTGCTTCAGGTGATCGCCCAAAGTCAGGATCGGGTCTCGACCCTGCCACTCCTTGATCTCGTCCTTTCCCCGGTAGGTGTCCGGGTCGGACATCGAGTGCCCGCGATAGCGATAGGTGACGCACTCCAGCAGGCTGGGCTCGTGCTTCGCACGGGCCTGCTCGACCAGCTGGTCGGTGATGCGGCGCACCGCCAGCACATCCATCCCGTCGACCCGTTCGCCGGTCATGTTGTAGGCGCACGCCTTCTTCCAGATCTCGGTGACGGCGGAGGCGCGGTTGACGGCGGTGCCCATCCCATAGAGGTTGTTGACACAGACGAACACGATCGGCAGGTGCCAGAGCTTGGCGACGTTCAGCGACTCGTGGAAGGCGCCGATGTTGGTGGCACCGTCGCCGAAGATGCTCATCACCACCTCGTCTCTCTCCCGGTAGGTGATGGAGTAGCCGGTGCCGCAGGCGATCGGGAGCGCCTGGCCGACGATCGCATAGCCCCCGTAGAAGCGATGCTCCTGGCTGAAGAGGTGCATCGACCCGCCGCGCCCGTGCGACGTGCCCGTTTCCTTGCCGAAGAGCTCCGCCATGACGGCGTTGGGCTCGATCCCTTTGGCGATCGCGTGCCCATGTTCTCGGTAGGTGCTGTAGACATAGTCGTCCGGCCGTAGGGAGGAAATGGTGCCGACGATGGTCGCCTCCTCGCCGATGTTGAGGTGACAGAACCCACCGATCTTGGCCGCCTGGTACATCTCCGCCGTCTTCTCCTCGAAGCGGCGGACCAGGAGCATCTCCCGGTGGAGCTTGAGCAGTGTCGCCTTGTCCGAAAGCGTGGCTGGCGATTTGCTTTCGGCGGGTCGCTGCTCGACTTTCATGATGGCTCCTGGAATGGAGGTGGCTGGAATCGGTGCAAAATCGCTTCTATTGTATCTATCGATGATTTTTATAGATGCCTGCCTGGGCGATAGTTAGAGGCGCAGCCCGCAAGCTGCGAAAACGCCCGGCCCGTCGGCTCAAATAGCCGGCGACACCGGGCGTCAGCATCGGCGCTGAAGAATTTCGGCTCAGCAGTTCCAGGTCAGGTCGCTGTCGAAGCCGCTGCCGGTCCAGGTCAACTTGCCGTCAAAGGTCCCGGCATGGTCCACGTTACGGGCGCCGGTGGCGGTGCGGGTGGTGCAGGCGCCGGTGACCCTGACGTGACCATCCTGGGATTCGAAGGTCGTCGTCATCTTCGCTGTCGGGTCGCCGACCAGGCTCACCGTGTAATGCCGGTAAAAGACGTGGCTGCCATCAGGCGCGACGAAGAAATAGAGGTTGCCGTCATTCGGTGCGTTGTAGGTGTGATTCGGGCACAAGTCGTCCTTGGCCGCGTCACAGCTCGCAAAGGCTTGTTTGACCGCATCAGCCGCGGCCCTGGAGGCCGCCGGCGTCAGGAGATCGTGAAACTCGACCGAGGCCGTGCTGGACGGAACGCTCACGTCGACCGTGTGGGTCTCGCCCGCGACGATGTCGGTGGCGGCCATCGCGGCCCGGTGCTCGCCGCTGATCACCGCGATCGCGGAGCCACTCGAGTCGGGAAGCGTCACCCCATCGATGGTGATGGCGCCACCCTGGTTCGGATAGGTGAAGTTGATGGTTCCGGTCGGCGCAACGACGCGCCACGAGGGGTACAGCAGCCAGTGCATCTGGCTGGTGTCTTTCACCACCCGAAAGTCGATGCTGCGGCGCGAGCCATACCAGCCGAGCGAGGCGCTCACGATGGCGGTGTTCGCGTCGACTTGCCTCGTGCTCGTGACCCTCACCCCGGAGACCCGGGTGTTGCGAGAATCGCTCATCATGGCCGCCAGTGCGTCCCTGCCGAAGAACGCGTGGTAGGAGCCTTCGCCGCCCTGGAAACTGCCGTTCTGCCACATCCCGTTGACGTCGCCGCGTGATTGGGCACGCAGGTAATCGGAAAGCGTCTGTTGCGGGCTATAGGTCCCGGCCAGCAGCAGATTGGCGCCCAGCGCCGCACCGCCGAGCAGAATCGCGGCGATGGCGGCGCCAATCAGATAGGGCCGCTTTCGCCGACGCGCCCGAGGCGGCCCCACGCCATTTGGGGGTACGGGTTCGACCGCAGCCTGCGGGGTCGAGGGGAGATCGGCGATCGCCGTAAGCCCGCCCGTCTCTTCCATCGCTGAACCTCCAGTGAGCCTGAATTCGACCAGCTCACCGTAGGTCCCCGGCGCCGGGCCGTCATCACGGAACGTGATGAAAGTTAGTTGCGGCTTGCTCCGTTTGGCGGGTAGCCCGGCTGGGCGTGCCGTGCGGTCACGACCGTTTTGATGTTGCCCCGCACGTTGAAGTCGCCGACCACCTCCATGGAGCGCGGATCGAGCAGGGCGACGAGGTCGTCGAGGATCCGGTTGACCGCGGTCTCGTGGAACATCTCCTGGTCGCGGAACTTGTTGATGTACAGCTTGAGCGACTTCAGCTCCACCAGCTTCTGGTCCGGGATGTAGCGGATGCGAATCGTGGCGAAGTCAGGAAAGTTCGACTCCGGACAGAGACAGGTGAACTCCGGGATCGTGAAGTCGATCTCGTAATCGCGCTGTGGATTGTCGTTGACGACCGCCTCGAGCGTCGACTCCGCGATCATCTTGGCGCCGTATTTCATAGCCGTAATGCTACTGGCGCGGAGCCCAGTTGGAACCGTCCCAGATCCAGGTGTCGTTCAGGGGTCCGGTCTGCCCCTGGGTGAGGCCCTGGCCGCCGAAGAGCACCATCACGTGATGGTCGGTGTCGTAGACCATGGGCGCGTCGTAGCGGGCCGGCGGGCTCTGATTGGGTGACAGCCTGGACCAGCCGTTGCCGGCATACGCCCACGTATCGGCGGGTGGCGGGGAGACACCGGTGCCGAGGTTGCCGCCGAACAGCACGAGCTGGTGGCGCACGGAATCGCCCGCGAGACTCGGGATGCAGAGCGCGGGCGGCCAGATCCCGGCCGCCGGTCGGGGCGACCACTGGTGCCCGTCGAACCCATACAGGTTGCGGTCGTGGCTCTCGATGCAGTCGCCGAACCGCTCGACCAGGTTGGCGCCACTGAGGTAGGCGAGTCGGGGGCGGACGCCGCCGGGTGGGCCGCTCGCGGTCAGCGGGGCCCAGTCGCCGCCAGTCCACGACCACGTGTCGTGGAGCGGGCTCGGCATCGCGGTGCTGTCGTTCATCCCGCCGTAGAGGATGACCGCGCTGAGCGCGGCGTCGTAGGTCATGGATGCGCCTTCCCGCGGTGGTGGGGCGTGCAGCGGATGCAGCAGCTGCCAGGCGGTGCCGCCCCAGGCCCAGGTGTCATTCTGCTGGCCGGTGGCGGTGACGCCGCCGAAGAGAACGACCTGTCGGTTTACCTCGTCGTAGGCCATCGCCGCGCCCTGTCGCGCATCGGGATTGGCGGTCAGCCCCTGACGGTGCGTCCAGTCGGTCCCGTTCCAGGTCCAGGTATCGCCCAGCCGGGTCTGATCGCCGAGCCCACCGAACAGCACGGCATTGTGATGCGTCTGGTCATAGGCCATCGCGGTCTGGGACCGGCCGAGCGGGATCGTGGTCGAGCTGGCGGACGCGATCGGCGAGGGCGAGGCGCTTGCGGGCTGGCTCGACGGCGTCGGCTTCAAGGCGGCTGGTGATCCGCACGCGGCCGTGACGATGGCGGCCAACAGAATGAGTCGCTTCATCAGGTCGCCAGCCGAAACGGATTGAAGTCTGTGCCAATGTCGAATGGGTCCTGGCGTTCCCGTCGCTTGAGAAACGAGACGACGGCGTAGGTCACTGGCGTGGCTACGATTTCGTAAGCGGTCTTGAATCCCCATTGATAGAGGACGGTCCGCAGCAGCACCCCATTCGGAAGCACCCCGGCGAAGGCGATCGTGATGAAGATCGCCGAGTCGACGCCCTGGCCGATCAGCGTCGAACTGATGGTGCGACTCCAGAGCCAGCGGCCCTCGCTCGCAATCTTGAGCCGGGCCATGATGAAGGAGTTGAGGAACTCGCCGGCAACATAGGCGATGAGGGAGGCCACCAGCAGTCGCGGGGTGAAGCCGAGGATGCGCTCAAACGCCGCCTGGTCGTTGGGACTCCAGGCGCCCGGTGCACCCGGCAGCGCGCCGGCCGCCAGGATGAAGAGAACGAAGACGAGGTTGCTGGCGAAACCAAGCCAGATCACGCGTCGGGCGACGGCGTAGCCGTAGACCTCCGTCAGGACGTCGCCAAAGAGATAGGAGAGGGGAAAGACGACGACGGCGGCCGGCAGCGTCAGCGGGCCGAATGCGACAAGCTTGACCGCGATCAAGTTCGACGTCAGCAGGACCGTCACGAAGAGCGCGCTGACGACCAGCAGCAAGGGGGAGCTTCGCGCCGGCGACACGGCGATAGTCTAGACATCCCTATTAAGTCGCGGCAGGCCTCAGAACGTGACGGAGAACGCGATTCCTGAGCTGATGACGGTGCCGTCGCCGTTGACGAGCTGAACGGCATAGTCGGCCACTGCCCGGCCGGCGAGAACTTTTACGGTCAGGGTCGACGGGTTCACCAGCGTGGGGGCCAGCCCGTCGAACGCACCGGCCTGGCTGGCCACCGGGATGAACCGAACCCGAAGCGCCGGTCCGGCGACAAAGCCACTCCCCTGGATGGTGACCAGGGTGTCGCGGGTGGCCGAAGCCCGGGCGGGGTTGACGGACTGCACGCTGATACCCGCGGTCGGCGCGCTGGTGTCGTCACTGCCCCGCAACACGAGGTTGGCAGGCATCGGAGCGAGCGGCAGGAGGGAGCCGGGCTGGCCGCGCCATTGCGCGATGTCGGCCTGTGCCTGCGTGATCGGCAAGGCGATGCCGGTCCGGACCAGGATCCCCAGCACCGTGGCCCCCGGCCCCACGATCGGCCCGCCCAGGTTGCCGGGGACGTCGTTGACCCGCAGCGCCAGCCGGGTCTCGCCGGGATCGGTCACCACCGCGGGTGTCGCGGATGCGAGATTCTCGATCTTCGGGCTGGCGAGGAGCACGACGGGATCGTTGAGCAGCAAGGTGTCCGGATTTCCAAAGGCGAGCGGGGTGGCGTAGACCGGGGTGCGGATCAGCGCGATGCCCTGCGCCGCGTCGACGCCCACCAGCCGCACCGGATGCATGCCCGCGGTGTTGTCGATCAGTCGAAGGCTGGCACTGCCGCTGACCAGGCTGGCGGCCGTGACGAAGTCCCCCTGTGGATCGATCAGGAAGGCGGTGCCAAAGCTGTGATCATTGACGATCGTCATCACCGCGTCGAGGGCGCGGTCGCGCTC
>VBJI01000197.1 GCA_005880875.1 Chloroflexota bacterium | reverse complement strand
TGCGGCAAGGTGCTCTTCGCCCGTTACGACCTGGTCGGCCTGAGAAACGCCGCATCGCCGGACGATCTGCGCGGTCGCCGCTGGGACATGTGGCGCTATCACGAGCTGCTGCCCGTCCTCGATGCCGCGAACGTCGTGAGCCTGGGCGAGGGAGCGACACCGCTGCTGGATGTCGATCGGCGCGTCTGCGCTCGGCTGGGCCTCGGGGTTGGACGCCTGCGCATCAAGGATGAGGGGAAAAACCCGACCGGCAGCTTCAAGGCGCGCGGCATGGCGGCCGCCATCTCGAAAGCGAAAGAGCTGGGCGTCGCCGAGATTGCTCTGGCCAGCGCCGGGAACGCGGGCTCCGCCGCCGCGGCCTATGGCGCGGCCGCCGGCATGAAGGCGCACATCGCGGTTCCAAGGGATGTGCCGCCGCTGAACCTGGATGCGATGCGCATGAGCGGCGCCGACGTCCTCCTGGTCGACGGCTTGATCGACGAGGCCGGCCGCATCCAGCACCAGCACGCCGTCGAGCACGGCTGGTTCGAGCTGAACACCTTGAAGGAACCCTACCGGCAGGAGGGGAAGAAAACGCTCGGATTCGAGCTGGCCGAGCAGGGAGGCTGGGGGCCTGACTGCCTCCCAGACGTCATCGTCTTTCCGACCGGGGGTGGCACCGGGATCGTCGGCATGTGGAAGGCGTTCGAGGAGCTCGGCGCGCTCGGATGGATTGGACCGAAGCGCCCGAAGATGGTGGTGGTGCAATCAACCGGCTGCGCCCCGCTGGTTCGCGCCTTTGAAGAGGGAGCCGAGCACGCGCAACCATGGCAAGGCGCCGCGACCATCGCCGCCGGGATCCGGGTGCCGTCCGCCATCGGCGACTACCTGGTGCTGCAGGCGGTGCGGGACAGTGGAGGCACGGCGCTGGCTGTAGCCGACGACGAGATCCGCGCGGCGCAACGCGAGATGGCTCGCCATACCGGTATCTATACCTCCCTGGAAGGGGCCGCGACCTGGGCGGCGTTGATCGCGCTACAGCGTCGGGGGTTCGTCAGCGGCCACGAAGACATCGTGCTCTTTGCCACCGGGATCGGGACGTAAGGCTTCCCGCAAGCTAAGCCGCCCCACAGCAACGCCGGGCGCAAGCACCCTGATAAATGATCTGGGAGGTGGGCCGGATGCGCCTTTCCCTGCGTGCCAAAATCGTTGGGCCATTCGTGATGGTCGTGGCGCTGGTGGGGATCATCGGCACGGCGACCGTTGTCACCCTTGTCACCAATGAGGCCGTTGCCGAGTTCAACGGCAGCCTTCTCCGCGCCAGCCTGCTGGCCAACGATCATCTCTCGTTGCTCGAGGCCGCGCGGCTGACGACGCTGCGGGCCGCGGCCGCCACCACGGGCGTGCCCGAGGCGACCAGCGCGAAGGACCCCGTCGCCTTGAACCGGCTGCTCACGCCGGTTGTCGCCAACGCCGCCGTGCCGAGCCTCCTGCTTCACGTCCTCGATCGGCAGGGCAGAGAGGTGGTCGTGGTCGGACCCGACGGTCCCGTCGTTACCCAATCACCAGGTGACGGGTTCGTGTCGGAGCCGGCGGTGGCGGCCGTCCTCGCCGGACAGGTCGACGCCCAGGGTGACAAGTACGTCTTCCTCAGAACCGATACGTCCGGCACCACCCTGTACTGGACCGGACCGATCCGAGGGCTCACCGGACAGGTGGTCGGCGTCGTGCTGGTCGGCCAGCCGCTCTCAGCGATTGCCAGCGGGATCCGATCTTCTGGCGCCGAGTATGTGAGCTTCTACGGACCGACCGGTGATGTTCTCCTTTCCACGCTGTCGTCAACGCGCGCGCTGCCGGCGTCGATTCGCGGAGAGGTTCAGCCTGACGCGCCGGTGCGCTTCAATCAGTCGTCCGGCGGCCAGGCGTACATGAACCTGCTCAGCGACTGGACGATGCGCAAGATGCGGCTTGGCTACCTGGCGGTGGCCCTCAATACCGCCCAACTGCAGGCCGGGATCGACCAGCTGCGGCTCTTTCTCCTGATTCTCTTCAGCGTCGCGGCCCTGATCACGCTGGCGATCGGCCTGATGCTGGCCGGCGCCATTGCTCGTCCGGTCCAACGGCTGGTCAGTGCGATGCGCGGCGTCGCGGCCGGAGACCTGGCCCAGCGCGCCCCGGCTGGACCGTCCGACGAAATCGGGTACCTCGGACAGGTCTTCAACCTGATGACGGCCGGCCTTGAAGAAAAGACTCAGGCGCTGGAAGACACATACTTTGCGGCCATCGAGGCACTGGCCCGCGCCATCGACGCCCGCGACCCATACACTTACGGCCACTCTTCCAGGGTCGCCCTCTTCGCGCTGGAGATCGCCGACGAGCTCGGCTTTCCGCAAGAGAAGCGAGAGGGCTTGCGCCGGGCGGCGCTGCTGCATGACATCGGGAAGATCGGCATCGAAGACCACATTCTGCGCAAGGCTGGCGCCCTCAACTACGCCGAGGTCAAGCAAATGCGCCAACACCCGCTGATTGGCCATCAGATGCTGAAAGATGTCCCGTTTCTGCACTCGAGTCTGAGCGGCATCCGCCACCACCACGAGCGCTGGGACGGTACGGGCTATCCGGACACGCTGGGCGGCGAAACGATTCCGGTGCAGGTTCGGATTCTCAGTGTCGCTGACGTCTTCGACGCGCTGACATCCGACCGCCCCTATCGCGATGCGATGTCGATTGGGGACGCCGTGGAGCTGATCACGCGCGAGGCCGGCCGGCAATTCGACCCGGCCGTGGTCGAGGCTTTCAAGGCCAGGACCGATCGCATCGTCGCCGTCCTCCGGCAACAGCGCGCGCAGGAGGCCGCAGCGGCCGCGCGGCAGCCCGAACAGATGGCGCTGGAGAAAGCCTCATGAAAACCTGGCGCTCGGTCGTCCGCCGTGGGGGCCCGGCGCTGCTCCTCCTTCTGCTGTTCTGGACGGCGAGCCAGCTGGCGTCGCGAGTGCCGCGGATCGTCGCGCTTGGGACGAGCGTGCATACCATGGGCCTGGGCGATTACAGCGCCGATCCGTACAGACCCCTGGCGCCCCTCTCGATGCAGATCCTCGATGAGGCGCGAGCGGACGCAGGAATCGCCCCCGCGACATCGTCAACCCCTGCGGCGACACCGATCACCACGCTGACGCCTACTCCAACGCCCACGCCGAGGTCGACGCCGACCCCGACGCCGACCCCGACGCCGGCACCAACCGCGACGCCTAACCCGACGCCAACGCCGACGCCCCTGCCCATCCCGACGCCGATACCGATCCCGACACCCACCCCCATTCCGACGCCGACGCCGACGCCGACTCCGACACCGACGCCTACGCCTACGCCAGCCCCGACCCCGACTCCAACGCCGACCCCGACGCCCGCGCCCACGACTGGGGTCGTCACTGGAACTGTCGTCGCCAGTCTGACGGGCGCGTCGATTTCCGGGGCAACCGTGTCATTGAGTCCGGGGGGCCTCACCAC
>VBJI01000057.1 GCA_005880875.1 Chloroflexota bacterium | reverse complement strand
TGCGCCGGCCAGACGATCACCGACTGGTTCATCGCGGGCACCGCGCCCACTCGCCAGGATGACTGGTACCAGCCGATTCGCGTCTGCACGACCGACGGGTTGCTCGCCACCCAGGACATCCCGGCGAACCTGATCACCGTCAAGACCTTTGTCGTCTATCCACCCGGGTATCCCGACGATATGAAGGATAAGAACAACCCGCAGCCGCCTACTCAGAACTGCCAGCTGATGACCGAGACGATCCCGCCAACGCTCGCCCTGGCCCAGGCGCCGCAGGCCGACGGCAGTGTCCTGGTGACGATCACCGCCACCGATGACGAGGCCATCAAGGAGGTCGACGTCTACCTCAACGGAGCCAGCAAGCCGGTTCGCCTGACGCAGGGGCCGTACAGCTTCACGGTGAAGGGCGCCTCCGGCAGCACCCACAAGCTGATCGTGCAGGCGTACGACTACAACCCGGCGAATCCCCCGGCGGTGCAAACGATCACCGTCACGCTCCCTTAGCCGACACCGACCGGCTGCCGATGACGGCGAAACGGTAGGGCAGCTCGACGGCGCGCGCAATGCCGATGCGTCGTGAGATTGCGATCTGACGATGGCCTGGCGGCGTGCCGGCGGCAATCCCGAGCGACCCGCGGGTGAAATCGCGGCCGTTGTCTTGCAGCGTCAAGCCGAAGGCGCGCCCGATCTTGCCCGGCCCGCTCAGGAGCCTGGCCTCGGGTCCGTGGTCACCGCGCGACCGCATCACGTCGATGCCCGCCAGCGGCTCGAGGGCTCGGAGCAGCACGGCCCCCGCCATCCGCGGCTGGTCGGCCACAACGTTCAGGCAGTAATGCATGCCGTAGCTGAAGTACACGTAGGCGTGGCCAGCCGGCCCGAACATGACGGCATTGCGCGCGCTTCGGCCGCGGAAGGCGTGAGAGGCCGGGTCCGCCTCGCCGGTATAGGCCTCGGTCTCGACGATGCGGCCGGCAAGCAGGCCCTCAGCCGTGCGATAGAAAAGGATCCGCCCGAGCAAGTCGCGCGCGAGCACCACGGGATCTCGGGCGAAGAAGCTTCTGGGCAGCCTCGGGGAGACTAGTGAGTCAGAAGCTGGGTGAAGTACGAGCTAATGCTACCGGGCAGCACGAGCGAGAAAATCGTCCGGGTCAACGGCTCGAGCCCGTAGAAGTGCTGCGCCAGCAGCGAGCCGTTGAACCAGTCTTGCGCGGTCAGGAAGGCCGGCGGATAGCTGTATCCAGGCGGGAGCTGGGCCTTGACGACGCCCACGCCTACGATCAGCACGACCGTCACCTGGAAGGTCCCGACCACGGCGCCGGCCAGCGTCCCGGTCAAACGATCGAATGCCGGCGCGATCAACATGTCGAGGTAGCGCTGATAGACGGCGCCGAGCACCTCGAAGAGCAAAACGGCAAAGGTCACGATCACCGTATAGGTCACCACGTGCGCCCACAGCGCCGAGGTGATGCCGAAGCTGGTCGCGATGTACGTCGACGTGTTGGCGCTGGTCAGGGTCGCGGCGCCTACGCCCGCGAATAACCCCGCGAACGCGACCACCCGGCGCACCAGGCCAAACGCCCAGCCCAGCAGCACATTCACGCCCAGGATCACGACGATGATCAGGTCCAGGAAGTCCATCAGGACCGCACCTCGGCACCAAACCGCTGCTTGAGGCCCTCGACGATACGCTGCTGAATGCCCGCCACCTCGTCGTTGGTCAGGGTGCGGTCGTCCGCCTGGTAGAGCAGGCGGAATGACAGACTACGGGCACCGGCTCCGACCTGTGGCCCCTGGTATTCACTCTGCATAGAGATGTCCCGTAACGTGTAACCGCCCAGCTGGCGGATTACTTGCACGAGATCGTTACTCGCGATCTTGCCTCGAATTACCACCGTAAGGTCGCGCCGGACGCCCGGGAACCGAGGCAATGGACGGGCTTGCGGAACCCGGCGGCCGTCCGCCGTCAGGCGGTCGAATAACACCTCGGCGGCGACCGCGCGGCCGGGCAGATCGAGCTGCGCCAGTACGTCTGGATGCACCTCACCGACGACGCCGATCGGTTCTCCCTGATCGACGATCTCGGCGGTACGACCAGGATGAAAGCCCGTGGCCTGCGATTGCCGGAACTCGGTTGATTCGATGGCTAGCCGGTCGCGCACTGTCGCGAGGATCGCTTGAAGATTGCGGAGCTCGATAAGCGCCGCGGGCGCACCACCAGACGGGACATGCAGCGCGACCGCCAGCATTCGTGGCTCGTCGACGCGGTCCAGTTTGCCCCGCCAGAACGCCGGACCCACTTCGAATAGGCGGGCGCCAGCCTGGTCCTGTCGGGCATTCAATGCCAACGCCTCGAGTAGCCCCGGAAGGAGGCTGGCGCGCAGGGCATTGCGGGTTTCGGCCATCGGGTTTGTAATTCGGGCAAGCGATGCGGGCGCGGCCGGAAGGCGAATGTTCGCCGTTCCGTCCGCACTGATGAGGCTGTTGGTCACCGCTTCATCGACCTCGCGACCGGCGAGCACCTCGCGAGCGATCTCATCGGCGTCCTGGCGCTCGTATAGGTCACGAACGGGAACCCGCTCACCGGGCAAGGTGCTTGGCACCCGGTCATAGCCATAAATGCGACCGACCTCTTCCACGACGTCCTCTGGGATCGAGCAGTCCAGTCGGAAATCTGGCGGTCTTACTGCGAGCCTACCGTCCGATCGCTCAATCTTGAACTCCAAGCGCTCCAGAATCGATTCGGCGTCGGTGTGCTTGATGCTGAGGCCTAGCACCCGGTCGATCCGGTCGGGCGCGATCTCGATCAAGATCGCCTTGAGCGGGTCGGGATAAAGATCGACCGAGCTGGTTGGCTTCCCCCCGGCAAGCTCGCCGATGAGAGCCGCTGCGCGGTCGATGGCGGGCAGCGCCAGCGCCGGACTGAGTCCTTTTTCGAAGCGTTGGGATGCTTCCGTGCGCAGGCCAAGAGCTCGCGCCGTCCGGCGAATCGAGCCCGGCTCCCAGGTCGCCGCCTCCAGGAGAACGTCAGCCGTCTGGAGCGTGATAGCCGTCTCTTCCCCGCCGATGATTCCCGCCAAGCCCTGAGCATGCTCGCTGTCGGCAACCACGAGGTCTGTCGCTCGTAGAAGCCTCTTGAATCCATCAAGGCAAAGCAGCTCCTCACCTTCATGTGCCCGTCGAACCACGACGCGGCCGCCATTGAGGTGCTGGAAGTCGAAGGCGTGCATCGGCTGACCCATCTCGAGCATCACGTAGTTCGTGATGTCAACGACAATGCTGATTGGCCGGACGCCGGCCGACCGCAACCGAGCGGTCATCCAGGCAGGCGGGCGCGTCATATTGTTGACGCCCTTGATCAGACGGCCAACGAAGCGCCGGCACCCGTCCAAAGCCTCGATCGTTGTAAGCTTCGACGCCATTGGTGGCCGGTCGGATGGGACCGCTGGCGGCTTCAACGGGACGCCAAAGATGGCGCTGACCTCCCGGGCGATTCCGAGGTGGCAAAGGAGATCCGGACGGTTTGATTTGATCTCCAGTACCAAGATCGTGTCGGCTGGGTAGACCTCGTGGAGATCGTGGCCCTCGATGCCGTCGTCCAGGATCAAAATCCCGGTGGCGTCCTCGCCCAATCCCAGCTCAATGGGGGAGCACAGCATGCCCTGTGACCAAACTCCGCGGAAAACCTGGCGCTTGATGCGCCGCTCGCCTAACCGGGCTCCCTCGAGCGCCAGGGGCACCCGGTCGCCGACCGAAAGGTTAGTGGCTCCGGTGACGACCTCAACCGTGGCTTGTCCGGTCCAGACGGCGGCTAGCTGCAGTTTGTCGGCATTGGGGTGAGGGCGAAGCCCCTTCACCTCGGCGATGACGACACCTTCGAAGTCAGCACCCTGATCATGAATGCGCTCCACCTCGTTGCCGGCGAGGGTAAGCCGCTCGGCGAGCGTCGCCACGTCAACCGAAATGTCAACAAGCTCCCTGAGCCAGCTCAGTGAGATAACCATCAGAACTGCCTCAGAAAGCTGACGTCTTTGTCCAAGAACATCCGCAGGTCATTAACGTTGTACTTCAGCATGGCTAGTCGGTCGAGCCCCGCGCCGAAGGCGAAGCCGGAGAAATGTTGGGGGTCGATGCCTCCGTTGCGCAGGACCTGCGGGTGCACCATGCCGGCGCCGAGGATCTCGAGCCAGCCCGCTTTGCAACTGCGGCAGCCTGCGCCATCACAGAGCCCGCACGAGACCGACGCCCCAATGCTCGGCTCGGTGAACGGAAAGTGATCGCCGCTGATGCGGATTCGTCGATCTGACCCGAACAGTGAGCGGGCGAAGTATTCGATCGTGCCCTTGAGATCCGACAGGCGAATGTCGTGATCGACGACCAGCCCCTCGAACTGGTAGAACTGCGATCCATGCGACGGATCCGTCGCGTCACGGCGGTACACGGCGCCGGGAGCGATGATCCGGATCGGGGGCGTATGCGACTGCATGTAGCGGATCTGCACTGGTGACGTGTGGGTCCGCAGCAAGAGCTTGCCATCCTCGAGGTAGAAGCTATCCATCGTGTCGCGCGCCGGGTGGTCCTGGGGGATGTTGAGGGCCTCGAAGTTGTGGAACTCGTCTTCAACCTGTGGACCAAGGGCAACGTCGTAGCCGATTCGTGAAAAAATCGCCTTCACTTCGCGCAGGATGAGCGTGAGGGGATGAAGGTGGCCGCGCCTAATCGGATTCGGGACAAAGGTCACGTCAACCCATTCACGATCGGCAAGCGTCCCGATTCGCGTCTCCTGCAGCTGCTGCGCACGCGTCGCCAACAGTCCCTCAATCTCTGCCTTTAGCGAGTTCGCCCGGGCGCCCGCCGCCGCTCGTTGATCTGCTGGAAGCCGGCCGAGGCCCCGCAGGGCGGCTGTCAACCCGCCCTTTTTCCCCAGCAGCTCGACCCGCAGTTGCTCCAGCGCCGCTTCATCCGGCGCGCTGGCGATGCGTCGGCGCGCGTCGATGCCAATCGCATCTAGGTCGCCAACGTTTACGCTCATCACACCTCCAGCCGCGCCTGATTCATCAGTCAAGAAAGAGGCCGGCTGTCGGGAGGCGTGAGCTGACCGGCGCTAGTTCAGCTCGAGCCGGCCCCGGGCCGGCCAAGTAAACATGAAGCGCTGCCCTTGGCGCATCGTGCTCGCCATGTTACGACTTGGGGCCCCCCTTGGCGACCGCGATCAGCTCGCTGAAGGACTGGGCATCGCGAACCGCCAGGTCGGCCAGCATCTTGCGGTTGATGCTCACACCCGCCAGCTTGAGACCGTGCATGAACTGGTTGTAAGGCAATCCCTGGCTGCGGGACGCCGCGTTGATCCGGGCAATCCAGAGCTTGCGCATGTCGCGCTTGCGGGCCCGCCGGTCGCGATAGGCGTATTCCAGCGCATGCAGCACGGCCTCGTTCGCCGGCCGGAACAGTGTCCGGTGGGTCATCCGGAAGCCCTTCGCGAGGTTGAGGATCTTCTTGTGGCGGCGCCGTGAGGGCACGCTGCGCTTTACGCGTGGCATCTCAGTCTTTCTCCTTCAGATAGGGCGCGACCCGGCGGATCCGCCGAGCATCCTTACCGCTGAGGAGCAACAGCTTGCTGTATTGCCGCTTGCGACGCGGGCTCTTATGCCCGAGCAGATGACTCTTCTGCGCGTGCGGCCGCACGATTTTCCCGGTTTTCGTCACCCGGAACCGTTTGGCCGTGGCGCGATGGGTACGGAGTTTCGGCATGGACTGCTCCCTTAATTCCTCCGCCCCTGAGCCGGAGGCGGAGGCGCGGCGGCGGCACCAGCCGGCGCCAGGATCATGATCATGTTGCGGCCCTCCAGCAGCGGCATCCGCTCCACCGTGCTGATGGTCTTCAGCTCCAGCGCCATCCGGTCGAGCAGCTTCTTGCCGATATCCTGGTGCACCATCTCGCGGCCACGGAACATGATCGTGAGCTTGACCTTGTCGCCCTCCTCGAGGAAGGACCTGACGGCGTGGAACTTGGTCTGGAAGTCATGTTCACCGATCTTGGGACGGAGCTTCATCTCTTTGACCTTGATGACGTTGTGCTTTCGGCGCCCATCTTTCTCTTTCTTGATGCTCTCGAATTTGAATTTGCCGTAATCCATGATCCGGGCGACCGGTGGCTGCGCCTGGGGCGCGACCTCCACCAGGTCCATCTCCCGCTCGACCGCGAGAGCCTTCGCGCGGTCGGTGGCCATGACACCCAACTGCTCGTTACGATCGTCGATGACGCGGACTTCGCCGGCACGGATCTGGTCGTTGATCCGAAGTTCCCTAAATGCCGTGGATCAAGCCTCCTTCGAAAACAAAAAAGATAGCCTCGAGGCTATCTTCGTCCCGGTGACCTCTTCGGCGCCGGCCTGGAGGTGAGAGTCTGGGACAGCCTCTCTTGGCAGGCGGGAGTATACCACGCCACTCGACGAACAAACCCGGGCCTACAACGGTAACCGTGATTCCTCTTCGAGCTGGCGGAGAAACTCGTCGGCGCTGATGGAGAACTGGTCGCCGCCCTCCCGCCGCCGGATGTTGAGCGTGCCGGCCTCGAGCTCCTTGTCGCCGACCACCGCCATGTAAGGGACTTTCTGGAGCTGGGCAGCTCGGATCTTCGCCTGCATTCGCTCGCTTCGCCCGTCGATCTCGACCCGTAGGTCGCGCTGGCGGAACCGATCCGCCAGGCCGGAGACGGCTTCGAGATGACGGTCGGCGATCGGAATGAAGACCAGCTGGACGGGTGCCAGCCAGACCGGAAAGGCGCCGCCATAGTGCTCGATCAGGTAGGCCATGAACCGCTCCATCGACCCAATCGGCGCGCGATGGATCATCACCGGCCGCTCCATGCGCTGATCCGAGGTCACGTACTCGAGGCCGAAGCGCTCCGGCATCAGGAAATCGATCTGGTTCGTGGAGAGGCTGAACTCACGCCCGATCGCGTCCTTGATCTGTACGTCGAGCTTGGGGCCGTAGAAGGCGGCCTCACCGGGTGCCTCCACGAATGGATGGCCGGAGGCGCGCAGCGCCGCTCGAGCCGCATCCTGGGCGCGCTGCCAGACCGCCGGGTCACCCATCCACTTGCCGCTCGTGTCATCGCGCAGCGAGAGCCGGAAAAAGAAATCCGTGATGCCGAAGGCTCGATATACCTGGAAGATCAGCTGGATGACGCGCTCGAACTCTTCGTTGAGCTGGTCGGGCCGGCAGAAAATGTGGGCATCGTTGATGGTGAAGGCCCGAACGCGGATCAGTCCGGAGACTTCGCCCGACTTCTCGTAGCGATACACCGTGCCGAGCTCGGCGATGCGAACCGGCAGATCCCGAAAACTGTAGGCCCGGCGCTGGAAGACTCGAATGTGATGCGGACAGTTCATGGGCCGGAGCTGCCACTGCTCATCCTCGATCTCGGAGGGCGGGTACATCGAATCGCGCTAGCGCTCGAAGTGCGCGCAGATCTTGTACATCTCGAAGCGGGCGATGTCAGAGGTCTTGACGTACTCGTACCCCTGTCTGCGCCCCAGCCGCAGGACGAATACCTCCATCTGCCGCCGGATGGTGGCCCCTTTCGGCGTCAGCAGCGGCAGGCCGCGCCCGACCATCTCATCGATGAGAAAGAGATCCAGCTCCTTGCCGAGCTTGCGGTGGTCGCGTTTGGCCGCCTCCTCGAGCATCTTGAGATGGGCGTCGAGCTCCTGTTCGGTTGGAAACGCCGTGCCGTAGATGCGGGTCAGTTGCTGGTTCTTCTCGCTACCCTTCCAATAGGCGCCGGCAATGGAAAGCAGGCGGAACGCGCCGAGCTGGCCGGCATTCGCGACATGAGGGCCCAGGCAGAGGTCGACGAAATCGCCGGTCCGATAGAGGCGCGCCGTAGCGTCTGTGACCTTGTCCTTGATCAGCTCGACCTTGAGTGGCTGGTGCAACCCCTCGAAGAGGGCGGTCGCCTCGGCCCGGGGCACCTCCTGCTTCACGAAGGTCGGTGCCGCTTTGACGATCTCGCGCATCCGCGCCTCGATCTTCGGCAAATCCTCGGGCTGGAGTCGCTCTCTGAAACCGAAGTCGTAGTAGAAGCCCTCGTCGGTGGCGGGACCGATGCCGATCACCGTCCCGGGGAAGAGTTCGAGCACCGCCGCGGCCATCACGTGCGCGGTGGAATGGCGGAGGACTTCCAGATCTTCGCTCATGGCTGTTCCCCAAAAAGGGTCAGCCGATTATACGGAGGGTATTGGAAAACGCTTAAACGGCGCGGAGACGCTGGAGGCCGGCCGGGATGTCGTCCCGGCCAAACGTTCGCTCGTCGAGCGACGCCTCGATGTCGGGATGGACCTGGAAGATGATCGAGAGTTGGTGCGCCAGGGGAACGATCGGCGCTCGCCGCGCCTGCCGTCGAAGCCGCTCTTGCCGGTTCGGGTCGACAGCACAGCAACGAATGCTGCAGTACTTGGCCGTGGCCTTATTGACCGAGGCGTCACATCCTGGCCGAGCGCAGATCTTGAACAGAGCGGTTTGCTTCAAGCCGTGAGCGACCTCCGATATTCCCATCAACGTTTCCCTCTTGCTTGCTACGGTCCCTGCCGAGACCGTCTCCCCTGACGCGCCTATTGATTATGCTCCCCGCGTCAAGCGTGTCAAGCTTCGAGCGCGCTTATCCACACCAATGCACCGATGATGCGGCGGGTTGGGGAAAACGACGGTGACGACCGCTAGAGCGGCGTCGCCGGCGTCTTCGGTTTCAGTTTTCCCGCGCGGCGTTGCTCGAGGAGATCGGCAATCAGTTGCGGGAGCGAGGCGGCGTCATCGACGCCGCGGATCCAGATGCCGTCGGCGCCGAACCGCTTCGCCCGCCGCACCTGGTGGGGAAGGGTGCAGAGGGCGAGGGTCACCGGTCGCTCGAAGCCGAGCGCGCTGCTGAGCACCCCGAACACGTACGCGGTATCGGCTTCCCAGATGGCCATGTCGAAGAGCACGGCGGCCGGGCGCAACCGCTCGCACACTTCCTGGACGTCCTGGCTGGGGAGCGCGGGTTCCGCGAGGTACCCCGAATCCGAAAACAGCTCGGCATACGCGATCGCCTGATGCGGATCGTTCTCAAAGATGAGGATGGCGGTGGCGCCGGTCTTCCCGTCCGGGGCGATGGCCATGGTCGACCGAAATTATGGCATGCGCCATAGCCGTAAGTGATCGGCACCGACTGCGTTAACACAGACAAACCGCCCTTCGCTCAATCCCCGGGACGCCACCCGGGGATTTTTTTAGCTGCTCAGCCAGGCACCCAGCCGCGGGCCATCAACGTTGCCGCCCGAGAGGACAGCGACCACCGGCCGCTCGACAGCCGCATCGAGCAACAGCGATGCGACCGCTGCCGCGCCCGCGGCTTCGACAACGAGTTTGGCGCGTAGCGCGATGGACTTGAGGGCGTCGATGATGCCGTCATCGGTGACGGTGCGCATTTCGTCGACGTAGCGCTGGATGATCGCCAGCGTGAATGGCCGGGTGTAGGGCGCCGCCAGGCCGTCGGCAATGGTGTCCAGCCGTGACGGCGGCACGGGGTGACCGGCCGCCAGGCTTTCCGTCACGGCCGGAGCTTTGTCGGGCTCGATACCGATGACGCGGATGTCGGGCCGTTGCTGTTTCAACGCCACCGCAACACCGGAGATCAATCCGCCCCCGCCGACTGGCACCATGACCGTCCGAACATTCGGGACCGCCTGGAGAATCTCGAGTCCCACGGTGCCCTGCCCCGCTGCGACCGCCGGATCATCAAACGGGTGCACGAGGTAGAGGTCGCGCCGCTGTTGCTCTTCCTCGAGTCGTTGCTGCCATTCGGCGATGGGCACCAATACGACCTCCGCCCCATAGCGGCGAATTGCCTGCAGCTTTGCCAGCTGGGCGTCGTCGCGGACGACGACCACGCAGGGGATGCCGACGATCTGCGCGGCATAGGCCAGCGCCTGCCCGTGGTTGCCGGCTGAAAGCGTGATCACTCCCCGACCACGCTGCTCAGGGCCCAGCTGCAGCACGGCATTCATGGCCCCTCGGATCTTGAAGGAGCCAGTCCGCTGTAGATTTTCGGCTTTCAGCCACCCGCCCTCCCCCACCAGGGCGTCGCTCGACAGGGTCGGGGTGGGCAAGATGTACGGTCCGATCCGTTCGGCCGCGGCCTGGATCTGAGCCAGGGACAGGACGTCGGCGTCGACCGCCATCCCTAGACGGTAGCGGTTACCGCGTCCTAATTCCAGAACCCGTGCAGCAGCACGTAGTCGAGCAGTTGGGCCAAAAAGCGCCGGACTCGAGTCGCCATCACTTGTACAACGTCAGGTCAGGGTCCATGGTTGCGTTCCGCCCACCATGACGGTGGTGCGGCCGACGGCGCTCTCATCGTTGATGAGCGTCACGGCCATCGCCGCGACTTCGGCCGGGGTCAGGATCGGTGGGAGACCAGCGAGCTCCGCCTTGGTCATGCCTTCGCGGTTCCGGCGGCTGGACGGGGTGTCCACCCAGTCGGGACAGATGGCATTGACGCGCACCCGATTCCGCTCAGCCAGAAATGCCAGACTCGACGTGAAGCGCACCACGCCAGCCTTCGCCGCCGCGTAGGCAGGGGCAGAATGCGGAGCCTGGCCGATGCCGGCGATCGATGCAATATTGATCACCGCGCCGCCCCGCAGCGATAAGAGCGGAAGGGCCAGCTGCACGGCCCGGATCACCGATCGCAGGTTGAGATCGAGTACCCGCGACCAGTGCTCGACCGGAGCTTCAGGATACTGCGGGTCCGGTGCCCCACCGGCGTTGTTGATCAGGATGTCCAGCCGCCCGAAATGGCTCCGAGCCAGATTGACCGCCGCTTGCAGCTGCGAGTCATCGGTCACGTCGCAGCCGGCAAAAACTGCGCTCGGCAGGCGTGCCGCGAGCCGCTTGCCCAGCGATTCATCGATGTCGGCGACGACAATCGCGGCGCCCTCAGCGGCAAGGCGTTGAGCGATTCCCTCGCCAATACCAGAAGCTGCCCCGGTGACCAGTGCGACCGACCCGGCAACCTCCACCCATCCAAGGCTAGTGCCTTTCCAAATGGTCCTCAGTCGTTGGCCGGGGTGGTGGGCGCAACAGGAGTCGAACCTGTGACCTCTTCCTTGTCATGGAAGCGCTCGTACCAACTGAGCTATGCGCCCGACGTTCGCCCGCGATTATACCCGCGCTTTCCCGTTCGTTGAAAGGTTGGGCGGCACCAGCGGGCTGCGACGGCCGGCCAGCGCCGAGATGACGCCGCTGGCCACCAGCAGGCTGCCCATACCAAAGATGACCCGGGTCACGCCAAACAGATCGGCCAGCCCGCCGGCCAGCAGGATGGGGATGGCGATCGCGGCGTTGACGACGGTGAACATGGCGCCAAAGATGCGGCCGCGCAGCTCGGCCTCGGTTTTCTCCTGGAGCACGGTAAAGGCCGGAATGAAGAGCATGCCGAATTCGACGCCACCGATGAAGCCGAACACGACGGGAAACCAGACGAGCAGCCAGGTGGCCGACAGCTGCTCCAGCAGGTAGGGGACGACCGCGATCAGCATCAGGGTTACCCCTGCCGACAGCAGCCCGCCAATCAACAGCCGGCTGCGGCGGAAGTGGCGTCCATATTGGCCGAGGTAGAAGGCGGCGCCCAGCATCCCGATGACGGCGGGCGCCAGGAAGAGGTAGACATCGGTGACCTGCAGCCGAAGCACCGTGCTCATATAGCCGGGGGCCAGCACGAATACGGAAAAGATGACGGTGATGGTCAGGCTCAGCTGGATGACCGCGAATCGCACCAGCGGCCGGCCGGCGATGTAGCTGATCCCCTCGCGCAGCTCGTAGAGGATGTCGTTGTCCCTCGTATTGAACTGGTGGGTGCGCGCGTGCAGGTCGGTCTTGACGAGGTAGATCAGCCAGGCCGCCAGGATAAAGAGCCCGGCGGCGATCCAGTAGGGTGAGTTCTCCCCCAGGAATCGGACGGCCAGGGTTGAGACCGGCACCGCGACCAGCAGCGTCACGATCACCGTGCTGGTGAACATCGAGGTCGCCGTCATCAGCTCCTCCGCGCCGACGATGAAGGGGATCGAGGCGGCTTCGGCTGGGGCGAAGATCTGCCCAACCGCGGCAAACAGGAAGGTGATCACCAGCAGGTGCCAGGTGACGTGCGCAAAGTACGGCACTACCTGGCTGAGCGGGATCAGCAAGATCAACCCGCCGCGAATCGCATTGGTGAAGAACATCAGTCGCTTCTTGTCGTGCCGGTCGGCGTAGACGCCGGCCAGCGGGCTCAAAAAGATCGAGGGAAACGTATAAGCGAGGAAGAGGGCGGCCCCATGGGTGCTGGCGCGGCTGATGCTGTAGGTCAGGATCAGCAGCGCAAACATCAGGAATTTATCTGCCAGTTGGGAGGAGATCTGCGCAAACCAGATCAACCGAAAATCCCGGTTCCCCAGCACGGTGCGAAAGCCCGGCGGTCGGGGAAGGATGATGTCGCGGGGGTCACGCCCCGCACTGATTTCTTCCCCTGGCTCCTTCAAGGCGCCTAAATCGTAGCTAGTTGTCACGTCCCGTGCTCACTTTCGAAGAGTTGCCTCCATTCCTCCAGCGTCAGGGTCTCGGCCCGCCGCGCGGGGTCGATGCCTATAACGCTGAGCCGGGCGCGAGCCTCCGCCCCGGTCAGCCGGCGGCTACGCCCGAGCGCGAACGGCAGCTGCTTGCGACGGGCTTGGAAGAAGGGTGTGACGAAATCGAAGAAGGATGGCAAGGCGGCGCGGGGCAAGGCCGGCTGCGCATCGGGAACGACGCGGACCAGGGCGGAGTCCACCTGCGGTTGCGGGAGAAAGGCCGCTCGGGGCACGCGAAGCACGAGCTCGGGGCGGCCGAACACCCGAACACTCAGGGTGGCGAGGCTCCAGGCACCCGGCGGCGCCACGATGCGCTCGGCCACCTCCTGTTGCACCAGCAAATCGATTCGCGCCGGCGGGCGAGGATGCTCCAGCAGTTGGGCGAGGAGTGCGCCGGTCAGGTTATAGGGAATGTTTCCGGCGACCCGGTACGGCGCCGGGAGGAGGTCAGCCACCGAAGTGCGCAAGATGTTGGCTTCGACGATGCGGACGTTGGAGCAATCCCGCAGCGTGAGCTGCAGGGCCTTTACACAGGCCGGATCGATCTCGACCCCGACCACGGCGCGCACTCGAGTGGCCAGCTCGACCGTCAGCGCACCCAGGCCGGGCCCTACCTCGACCACGTGATCCGTGGGCATCGGCTCCAGCGCCTCGACGATGCGTTCCAGCTGCCGTCGATCGGCGATGAAATTCTGTCCCCAGCGGCGCTGAAACCGAACCTGAAAGCGACGAGCGACCCCCCGAATAATGGTGGGGTCGGCGAGATCCAGGGGTCGTTTGCTAGCCGGCGTAGCTCAACCGGAAAAGGGCGATGGTGTTCGCTTTCGTTCGGTCGGCAATCTCCGCGGCCCTGCGGCGGAAGGAAGGGCGAATCGGTTTCGACCAGCATGCGGTCCAGCGGGATGATACTGGCCGCGCCGATAACCCCGTGAGCGGTGGGATAGGTGACGGTACCGGCAAATGAGATATAGAAACCTCGCGCGAGCGCTTCGGCGGCGAACGCCGAATTGCCGCTGAAACAGTGAAAGACGCCTTCGACGCCAGGGAACTCGTCGAGGATCGCGAGCAGGTCGGGAAAGGCATCCCGGGTATGGAGGACGACCGGCTTGCCGACCTCCTGGGCGAGCCCCAGCATCTGCCGAAAGACGCGAGCCTGGGCCGTTGCCGGCGTCCGGTGGGACTCCGTGTAGTGATAATCGAGACCGATCTCCCCCACCGCGACCACCGCTGGATGACTCGCCAGCTCGCGCAGCTCATGCCGCTCCGCGGCGCTGATGGCGGCACCGGCGGAGTGCGGGTGGCGGCCGATCGTGGTTCGCAGGCCGGGGATCTGTTCGGCAAGCCCGATGCCCTGACGGTTGTCGCTCCCGTCGTCGCCGATGTTGATCACCACCTCAACGCCGGCGTCCTTCGCGTCGGCCAGCGCCTGGGTCGGGGTCAGCGGTTCGCGCAGATGAAGGAGGTGCGCATGTGAATCGATCAGGCGACCGGCTCCGGCTTTTCGATCCGCGGGAACAGGACCCCGGCCAGCGCGGTCTGCGTTCGCGGTGCCAGCCTTCCCCAGTCCCGGACCGTAGCCCAGGGCGCCTTCGGATCGGCCTTTACCTGTGCCGCGATCTTCGAGGCGGTCTCCGGCAGGAACGGGGAGATCAAATAGGCGCTCAGACGGATCGCTTCCACCAGGTTGTACATCACGGTCTGCAGGCGCTTGCGCTGGTCCGACTGTTTGGCGAGCACCCAGGGAGCGGTTTCTTCGATGTACTTGTTCCCGCGGTTGATCGCGAGCCAGGTGAGGTCCAGTGCGCCAGTGAAATCGAGCGCCTTCATGTGCTTGTCCTGACCCCGCACCGCATGCTCGAAAGCCGCCCGAAGCTGCTTGTCCAGCGCCGTCTCGTCGGCATCGGGCGCCGGGACCTTGCCATCGAAATAGCGTTGCAGCATGGAGAGGGTCCGGTAGACGAAGTTCCCCAGGTCGTTGGCCAGGTCGGCGTTGAACCGGTCGGTCATCGTTTCCCAGCTGATATCGCCATCACGGTCAAACGGCAGCTCGCGCAGGAGCAGATAGCGTACCGCCTCCGCCCCGAAGCGCTCGACCGCCTCGAACGGGT
>VBJI01000056.1 GCA_005880875.1 Chloroflexota bacterium | reverse complement strand
ACCGTGGCCGTGTTGGTGACCGGAGTGGACGCCGCCGGCGCCACCGTCACCGTGATGGTGATGACCGGGTAGGAGGCCGTCGCGGCGAGCGAGTCGGAGCGGGTGCAGGTGACCGTCTGCGCCGCGATGCCGCAACTCCAGCCGCTGCCCGACGCGACGGTCGGCGTGAGCCCGGCCGGCAGACTGTCCGTGACCGTCACCAGACCGCTGGAGGCGACCGGCCCGATGTTGCTGACGGTCAGGCTGTAACTACCGCTGGATCCTCGTAC
>VBJI01000055.1 GCA_005880875.1 Chloroflexota bacterium | reverse complement strand
GCCCGGGAGACGACATTCGTCGGATCGCTGGCGCTGTCGTTGGCCGTGTTCACCTCGCCGCCTCCAGCGACCGTGGCCGTGTTCGTCACGGAACTGGCGGCCGACTGGGCGACATTGACGGTGATCGAGATCGTGGGATAGGCCGCGCTAGCGGCAACCACGTCGGTGCTGGTGCAGGTCACAGTTTGAGCCGCGATGCCGCAGCTCCAGCCCGTCCCCGACGCGGCGGTCGGGACCAGGCCGGCCGGGAGGGTGTCGCTGACGGTGGCGGTTCCGCTGGTGGCCGTACCGCCGAGGTTGGTGACGGTCAACGTGTAGGTTCCGGTGCTGCCGCGCACGAAGGGGTTGGTGTGGCTCTTGCCGATGGTGAGGTCGGAGGCGCACGATGCCCCCGAGCCGGCGCCCGGGATCTGGTTCGCGCTGATGATCGAGCTCGCGCCAACCCCGCCAGGCGTGGCGCCGTAGGCCACGCGGTTCGTCGTGGTGGTGCCGTTCAGGCCACCGGCAACGTTGCTGGCGGTCGGCGCGCTCGTCGTCAGGACAACGCCGCCGCCGCCACCGCCACCGGGGCCGTGATAGTCGGGCGCGCCGCCGGCATCGAGCGGCCAGGCGTCGGTTCCCGCACCGCCGAGGGCATCGGCGGTAAGGCCGCCGAGCCCGCCGGTCTGGGTCACCACGACGATGCTGCCGCCGGCGCCGCCTCCACCACCGCCGTCGTTGAGGGGCGTCACCCCGATGCCGCCATCCGCGGTGATGGTGCCCGTGCCGGTCACGCTGCCGGTGCGGATCATGACGATCCCCCCGCCGTTGCCGCCACTGCTCGCATTGGCGGCACCCGCGTTGTTCCGCGTTCCCGCCCCACCACCGGCGCCGGCGGTCACCCGCGCCGCCGTTGCGGGAAAGGCCGTTCCGCCGAAGCCGCCCATCCCGAGGTTCGTGTTCCAGGAGTTGCCGCCCATGCCGCCACCGCCGCCGTTCGCCCCGCCTCCGCCGCCGGTGTTCTGGTCGTTGGCGGAGGGATGCGGATCCGTGCCGCCACCACCCGCCGTCGCTGGTGCGCCGCGGGCAGTGCTTCCGTTGGGGTAGCCGTCGGCGCCGTTGTTGACCGTCGTGCCGGTGCGCGAGTCGTAAATGAACTGCTGGGTGCCCGCAATCCCCTCGCCCTTCTGCGCATGGAACGCGTTGGCGCTCAGGTTGACGTAATCCGTCCCCGTCCCGCCGGCACCGCCGGCCAGCTGGCGGCCGAGTCCGGCACGGAACCCCTCCTGGTTGACGCTGACCGTGGCGCCATTCAGGTTGAGAGCGCCGTTGACGTCGAGCGCCAGCACGCCGCCGGTCGAGCCATTGAATGCCGCCGCCGTGAGTGTCCCGGTCAGGGTGGCGGCGACGTACTGCGGCACCCGGACGACCTGGAAGTCCCGCTGGCCCTGGGTCAAAGTGGACGAGGCGCTGGTATAGGTGTTGACCAATCCGGCGCTGACCGTCAGGGCGCCACCGATCAGCGGCACCGCGCTACTGGCCACCGCATACTCGTAAAGGCCCGAACTGTTGAGCGCCGTCCAGCCGGTCGCCGGGTCCCCGGCGACGGCGTCACCGTACGCGCCGGTGTTGGTCGAATTGATGGCGGCGTCCTGCATCTGGACCACGAGCAACAGGTCGCCAATGGCGATCGGCGTCGAGGCTCCGGTCGCCGGGCCGAGGGTGATGGTGGTCGAGCCGGCGGTCGCCGTGGCGAGGCCGGGGTAGTAGGTGTTGACGATGCCGGTCAGGCTGGCGCTGCCGTCCCGGCCGGGAGTGGCGCAGAGGCCGGCAGCCTCGGCCGGAGCCGCGGGGATGAGCAGCGCAATGACGGCGGCCGCCAGCAAAAGGACGAACGTCCCCCCGCGGTGGCCCAAGCGGGCCATGTCGCTATCGCAACGGGTCCGTATCCAAAAACCGTCGCCTAGGTAGGGCCTCCGTCATCCTTATAAATGTGGTGGATTGGCGGCGGAACCTGGCCGCGCTCTGGCTGGCCGAGTTCACCGCCATTCTGGGCTTCTCATTTGCCTTCCCATTCCTGCCTCTCTTCCTGCACCGCGAGCTCCATATCCCGAATGGGTCCCAGCTGGCGTTCTGGACCGGCGTCTCGGCCGGCATCACGGGCTTCGCACTCGCGCTGACGGGTCCGATCTGGGGCCGGCTGGCCGATCGATATGGCCGCAAGCCGATGTTGGTGCGCGCCATGGTCGGTGGTGGGATTTCGGTTGGCTTGATGGGGCTTGCCCAGTCGGCCTTGCAGCTGACGGTGCTGCGCGGCATCCAGGGTGCGAGCTCCGGCACGGTCGCCGCCGCGACGGCGCTGGTCGCGACGGAAACGCCCGCCGAGCACCTGGCGTGGGGGCTTGGCATCTTGAATTCCGCGATCTCCCTTGGGAGTGCGGCGGGTCCCGCCGCCGGTGGCCTGGCGGCGAATCTCGTTGGGCTGCGGGCGATCTTTCTTGGCGGCGGCGTGCTGCTCCTTTTGGCCATGGTCCCGGTGCTGCTGGCCGTGCGCGAGAGTCCGCGGCGCGTCAGCCGGGCGGTGACCCCGCCGACCCTGCAAGTGCTGCGGGCGGCGCGGCCGGGGACGATCAAGGCGCTGATCGTCCTGATGGTGGCCCAGGCACTTCTGCAAACCAGTTATGGAGCCGCCCAGCAGCTGGTCGTCCTGCGGTTCGTGCAGCTGATGCCGAACGCTCGCGACGCGCAGTCGATTACCGGCGTCACGTTCGCGGCGGCCGGTATCGCCACCGCCCTGGCCGCGGTGACCTTTTCGCGGCTGTTGCGCCGGAGCAGCTACCGCGCCGTCATCACCACGGCGGCCACCCTGCTGGGCGTGACGCTCCTTCTTACCGCCGCCGGCCGAACCCCGGCCGTGATCATCGTCACGTTCGTGTTGAGCAGCTTCGTCAGCGGAACCATGATTCCCGCGTTCGGCACCATGGTGGGCCTCGAAGTTCCGCCCGTTGTGCAGGCCACCATTTTCGGCTTCAGTTCGAGCGCCGTCTCGATCGGGTTTGGCTTCGGCCCGCTGATCGGCGGCCTGATCGCCTCTGCCGCTGGCGCTCAAGCGGGGCTGATCGTGGCCGCCGCGCTGGCGCTGATCCTGGCCGCGGTGGTCGGATTCGCCGCCCGAGAACCGCAGCCTATCATCGAAAGAGATAACGCATAGGCAAAAAGGAGCGGGCATGTCTACAACCTGGGAATCGATTGAGGAGCGCGAGCGGCGGGTGCGTGGCACCAGGACGACGGGTGCCATGGCTCGAGCTGATGAACAGGTACCCGAGGGAAAAACGCTCAGGGAGGCCTTCGCGCAGCGACCCTTCATCAACCGCGAGGACTTACGGGCGATTGCCCGGCAAGCCTACGAGCGCCCGGTCATCACGCTCTACCTCAACTTTCCGCCCGAGCGGCTGGTTCGGGCGGACCGTCCGGTCTTTCTCAGCGTCTTCAGCAGCCTGCGACACCAGACGCTCGAAGCCCGAACCGGCTACATCGATGCCCTTCCGCATACCCAACGGCTCGGGGTCCCCGAGGACCTGCGTGAGGTGCAGGAATTCCTCGAGGCATATAGGCCGCAGGGTGCCCGGGCGGTGGTGCTCTTCAAGAGCGGGACGCAGCTCAACCGGGTGATGCCCTTGCCGGTCCGAGTCGCCGACTCGTTGTCGATCGATGCCGATGGCTTCATCGAACCGCTGGAGGCCATCATGGAGGAGCAACATCGACTACTGGTCCTCGACGTCGCAATGGACAAGACGCGGTTCTCGATCTACGAGCTCGGCTACGAAGAACCGATCCAGTCCATCGCCGAAGAGCTTCCCCGGGAGTCCGAGGACGCGTTCCGAGCTGATAAGGAAGAACGTCACCGGCGGTTGCATGTGAAATGGCAGTTCAAGGCGGCCGCCCAGCTGGCGGACCGTCTCTTCCGCGAGCGAGACTGTGACCTGCTCGCGCTCATCGGCGAAGACATCGTCGTCAAGGAATTCGAAGACTATCTGCCGAAAGCGCTCCACGAGCGGACCTTCGCGCGGCTCAGCGTGTCGCCGGAAGCCGGGCCGAATCAGCGCCGGTCGGCACTCGAGGGGGCGCTGGCGGAGCAGCGCAAGAGGGAAGAGGAGGCCGAGGTTGGCGAGCTCGGCTTTTATCAGGGGCACGACCGCTTGGCAGCCGGACTGGAAATGGTGATGGGCGCCGCGAACCTCTTCTTGATGCGCCGGCTCTTCGTCAGTAACGAGCTGGCGGTGCCCGGCTACGTCTGCCGCAACCATCATTACCTGTCAATGAAGCCGGGCTCCTGTCCGTTCGACAACCAGGCCCTGCAGGACGCGGAGGACGTCATCGACGAGTTGATCGAGATCGCTCGTCTACACGGGGTCGACGTCAGGATCGTCGAGCACCGGCAGGATCTCCTCGCGCCCTACCAGCAGATCGCGGCTGTCCTGGTGACCGCCGCCCCGCTCGATCAACTTCGCACGGTCAGCCTGACGAGCTCGTGAGCTGATGGCGGACGAGGCGCCGCTCACGCGCTGTCCGAACTGCGGCCGGCAGAACCGTGTTCGGCCTGCGGCCGGCGGTGTGCCGCACTGCGGCGTCTGCGGAGCAGCCCTGCCCTGGCTGACCGAAACCGGCGAGGCGGAGTATGCGGCGGTCGTGGAAGACAGCGCTCTGCCGGTGCTGATTGACTTTTGGGCACCCTGGTGCGGACCCTGCCGGGTGGTCTCACCGATCGTCGAGCAAATCGCGCAGCAGAGCCCGGGCCGGCTGAAGCTGGTCAAGATCAACACCGACACGGCGCCCAGTCTCTCGCAACGATTCGGCATCCGAGGGATTCCTACCCTCGTGCTAATGGAGCACGGGAAGGAGATCGCACGAGTGGTCGGCGCGCTGGGTGCGCCGGCGCTTCGCAACTGGGTGGACACCCATTTGCCAGCGGCTGCGGCGCCCCGGCCTTAGAACCTACGGGACCTGGTCGAATGAAGGGGTCGGGACGGCCACCCAGTGAGCGCCACCATCCGTCGTCTTATAGAGGCCGATGGTCGGCACCGCCGCCTTCGCCGAGGTCGCAATCACCCAGCCGTCGCTGAGCGATGAGAAAACCGGCTGGTTCAAGAACAGATCGGTTGGGACGACGTTGCGGTGGACGGTCCAGCGCCGACCGCCATCAACCGTACTGGCGACGTTTGGCCCGCCCACCATCCAGTAGTGAGCGGCGTCGAGGAAGAAGACCCGGTTGAAGCCGAACGTCCCCATTGGCGGGAGCTCCGCAGGAGCCGACCAGTGGTCGCCCCCATCGCTAGTGGTGTAGAGGAAGGACCTCGGTGTCGGTTGCGGAGATGGACAGGCTCCAGCCTGGCAAAGCACCGTTGTCTCGACCACCAGCAATCCCTGCTCGCGGCTGAAGAAATGGGGCGGCTCGCCGATGATCGCGGATTCATCGCTGCCCAGCTGTGGGGATTGCAGCGAAGCTCCTCGCCAGCTCCTTCCGCCATCGTGGGTTGCGTAGACAGTCGGTAACCCTTGCGATCCTGAGTCGCCGACCAGCCAGCCATTGAGCCCATCCCAAAACCGCAGCGGTCCCTGAAGATGGGCTCCCGGGAACACTTCCATCGGCTTGAGTTTCGCCGTTTGGGTCCAGTGCAGGCCGCCATCTGTCGTCTGGAAAACGCCCAGCGACGGGCACCCGCCCGGGGCGCACACCGCATCGGAATAGGTCTCCGCGGTGTAAGCCAAAAGCCATCCCTCGCGCGAATTACGGAAGTAGATGGTGCCCGCCGCCTCCCCCTGGACGATCTGCGGCAGCGACATCCGTTGCCAGTGGCCGCCTCCATCCGTGGTGTGGAAAAGGGGAACGCCTCCCTGGCCGACGACTACGCCGTCGTCGCCCTGAAACAGCATCTGCTGGGCGCCGGGCCCATCCCATTGGAGCCGCTGCTGCCAGTGCCGGCCGCCATCCGTGGTTTTGAAGACGACCGAGGGGCCGGCCGGCGTCGTCCGAGCCGCGTTGAGCCAGCCCACCTGCCCTGAGCTGAGCTGGATTTTGTTGATCAGCACCACGGACCCTGGAACCGCGGGCGCGCTGGGTGTGGGTGCCGGTGCTGGTTTCACGGGAGCAGGTGGTTGCACGAAGTGCGACCTGACACCCACCGTGATGACGATCGCCAGCGCCAGGATCGCCGCGGCGACCAGCGCCGAAAGCAGCACATCGCGCTTGACCGTGGGACGCGCAGCTTCCGATGCGGGCGTGATGGCGACTCGCGCCAGGATCCGTCGATTGAGGTCCGGCGGGGCGCCTGTCTCTCGCTCGTGCAGCTCGGCGCACTCTCGCAGACGGGTTTCAAGCTCGAGAAAGGTCAGCATCAAACCGCCACCTCGTCAGTCCGCCGCGATGCCATTCCCTGGCGCAGTTTCCCAAGGGCGCGATGAACGATCACCCGAACGCTCACCTGGGGCATGCCGAGGATGCGAGCCGTTTCAGCGATCGAGCGGTCCTCGAAGTAGCGCAGATAGACCGCCTGCCGCGCTTTGGGGCTGAGCCGTTTGACCATCTCGAGCAGCAGCCGACGTTGATCGCGCTGCTCGACCTGTTCCATTGGATCGAGGGGGACGAGGCGCGGGATCGGCAGCCGCGCGCCGCGTGTCTGATGCCGATGGTAGTCAGTTGCCAGGTTGGCGATGGCCCGGTAGAGCCAGCGGCGAAACTCGGTTTCGCCGGACGGCGTGTTCGGAGAGGCCCATACCCGAGCGAACGCCTCCTGCACGATTTCCTGGGCGATGTCATGGTTCAGCACCAACATGTGCGCATACCTCAGCGCCGGATGCGAGAGCGTTCGGACCAGGGGATCGAACCACGGGCGGCGGTCTTCATTCATCCGAACCCGCCTTCGACGGGCTTATGCCGGCGGCCGGGCGGCGTCCGGCACCTCGATCAGGATGAGCTCGCTGAACGTCGTTCCGTCGACCTGGATGAAGTAGCAGCCCGCCACGTCGAAATGCGTGTCGGCGAAATAGGCGCCCCAGTAGGGGGGCCGCGCCCCAGAGGGCAGATCGAGTTCGCTATAGAAGGGGATGGACATCCCGTAGGCCGACTGCGTCGTCCCCGACTGAGCCGGTGCTGGGCCGAACGGCTTCCCATAGTCGTCCATCTGTCTCGAAAACGCCGCGCGTGCCGAACCGTTGACTTGCTGCCCACGAATCAGCAGCGGTCCTACAGCCGGCGGTTTTACCAACCAGATCGCCAGGTCGAACGCGCCCGGATAGAAGTCGGACTGTCCGCTCAAATAGACGGGGCCGTCGCCGTAACCGTAATTGGGCCCAACTGGCGGCTTCCCAGGAGCAAGGCCAGTTGAGAGAACGGGATGGAGATCCTCGTGCGTGGGCAACGTTGGACAGCTCGAATTGGCGCGGGGCGGTCGAAGCGGTCGCTTTCGGAGCTCATCAATGGAGACAGCCCTGGCACCGTTCGTCGCGATGCTCGGCTGCGGCTGGGTGCTCCCTGAATTGCCGCCGCTCAGAGCGGCGCAGGCCGCCAGGGGAAGTGGGATCAGTAGCATCGCAATTCGGCGAGCTGCAACCATGCCACCCCTCAGACGGCTCGGCGGGCCAAAAGGTTTCAGTGGGCCCACGCATTCATAGCGCTCCAGCCGCCACCGACGGTTGTAACGGTGTGGTGATTCGCTTGCGCCAGCGCTCGCATCAGGCCATAATTTAAGCATGCGCTCAAACCGGACGCTCAAACGGCGCCGTCCGGGAACCCGTGCGGCGGATTCGACGCGCGAACGGCTGGTCCGGGCGGCGCTCAAGACGCTGACGCAGGAGGGCTTCGTCGGGACCACGGCGCGGGCCATTGCCCGTACGGGAAAGCTGAACCAAGCCCTGATCTTCTATCACTTCGGCAGCGTCGACCGGCTGCTACTGGCGGCGCTCGATGCCACCAGCCAGGATCGGCTGAACCGGTACCGAGCTGGTCTCGCCCAGATCAGCCGGTTATCCGATCTGGTGGAGGCGATGGCGCGCCTCTACAAAGAAGACGTCCTCTCCGGCCATATCACGGCCGTGCAGGAGATGGTGGCGGCGGGGTCGTCGGTGCCGGCCCTGCGCAAAGAAGTGCTGGCCCGGATGGAGCCGTGGATCGGCTTCGCCAAAGAGGTCATCACCCGCCTGACCGCCGGCACGGTGGTCGACAAACTGGTACCGGTCGACGACCTCGCCTTCTCCGCCGTCGCGCTGTACTTCGGCATCGAGACGATCACCAACCTGGGGGGCGACCGTGGCAGAGCCGAGACCCTCTTCGCCACGGGCCGGCGGTTCGCGCCGCTTGCCGACGCCCTGCTGCAATCCGCCACCTGGGTGGGAGACACGGCATGAGCACCCTCGATGCGGTCACCGGCGCCTTCAGCTATACGGGACGGTTCGTCGCGCCGCGCCTGCTGGCCCGCGGCCGGACGGTGCGGACCCTGACCAACCATCCGGATCCGAAAAGCCCACTGGCCGCCCAGGTCGAGGTCGTTCCGCTCGATTTCGCGCAGCCGGCGCGCCTGGTCGAAGGGTTGCATGGCGTAGACACCCTCTACAACACGTATTGGGTTCGCTCGAACCACGGTGCAGCCAGCTTCGACGCGGCGGTGCGAAACACCGGGGTGCTGATCGACGCGGCGCGCGAGGCCGGCGTTCGCCGCCTGGTGCACGTCAGCATCGCCAATCCCGACAAATCGGACCTTCCCTATTACCGCGGAAAAGCGGAGCTGGAGCAGCGGGTGAGGGAATCGGGTTTGTCTTACGCGATCATCCGGCCAACCTTGCTGTTCGGCCATGGCGACGTTCTAATCAACAACATTTCGTGGTTCATCCGGCACCTGCCCGTCTTTGGAATCCCGGGTGACGGGCAGTACCGGTTGCAGCCGGTCTTCGTCGAGGACTATGCCGACCGGATCGTTTCGGCTGGATCGTCAACGGAGAACCTGACGGTTGATGTCGCCGGCCCCGAAATCTTCACCTTCGAAGGGCTGGTTCGGATGCTCCGGGATGCGATGGCTCGCCGCACCGTCCTCGTGCGCGTGCCTCCGGCAGTCGCCCTGGCCGGCGCGATGCTGGTCGGCGTCGCGGTCCGCGACATGGCGCTGACCGGCGCGGAGGTGCGCGGCCTGATGGCGGAGCTGCTCATCTCCCACCAGCCGTCCACCTGCCCGACCAGGCTCAGCGATTGGGCCGGTGAACACCGGGAGGAACTTGGGGTTCGCTGGTCGTCGGAGCTGGGGAGGCACTACCGATGATGAGCAGACCAAGAGCGCTCGCGATCTTCAATGGACTCGGGCTCCTTGCGTCTGCTCTGGTCCTGGCCAGCGGAATTATCTGGTATCCGATGATCGAAGTCGCGGTCTTCGCGCCACTACCTCTGCTGTTCGCGGTGGTCGTCGGATTCTGGCTCGGTGCCTCGTGGCCGGCGCGTCTTGCGCTCGGTGTGGGTAACGCTGCCGTGATCGTCGGGGTCGCCGGCATCTTGACGCTCTATGGCATCGCTGGTCCCGGCTCAATCGCCCCCGTCCTCTTTTACGGCGCGGCACTCATGATGGCGTTGGGCTACGCGCTGATCGGTGGCAGCCTTGTGCGAGGAATTCTGACGAGGGGGATTCGCAGCGTATGAGCGGCGTCTTCCCGGCGCTGGTCGGACCTCTCACGCTGGTGGACCTGTTGTTGCTGCTCGCCCTACTCGTGATCGTGCCCCTCGGGCTGCGGCTGGTGCCCTTCGCCGGACCTCGCTCGCGACAGGTCCTCAAGATCGCCCGCACTGTTCAGCCGTTCGGCGCGATCGCGGCGGTTGTCTCGTTCTTCATCACGCCGGGCTGGACATCAGGAGCCATCGCACTG
>VBJI01000086.1 GCA_005880875.1 Chloroflexota bacterium | reverse complement strand
GAGTCCACCGCCGGGACGGTCCAGTCAGACCCCTCTTGCGAGTACGACATGTTCGTTGTGTGGTCGCACGACGGGGGGAACACGTGGGACGGCGGCGGTGGCCTGATCCCGGGGAGCGCCGCCCTGCCTTATAGGGTCAACTTGCCGCAGGAGACCGGTACGCATTGGTTCCCGGCGATTGCCGCCGGCGATCCAGGCCACGTCGATGTGGCGTACCTGCGCACTACAGAAATCCTGCCCACCGACCCCCTTGGCAAGGCCAATCCCGGCGGCTGCGCCGGGCCTGGGCCGAGCAATGGCAATCCAACGACCTATCCGCCGGCCTGCCCGTGGAATCTCTATGCGGCTCAGTCGATCAACCTGACGAACTCGCCCGCGACGGCGACCTGGACCCCGACCCAGATCACAACGACCCCGGTGCACGTCGGCGACATCTGCAACCTGGGGATCTTCTGCCTGGCACCGAGCTCCAACCGCAACCTGCTCGACTTCATCATGGAAACGCTCGACCCACAGGGATGCGCACACATCGCGTACGCCGACGACAACACCGTGAACAAGCTCCGCGCGGCCAACCAGACCTCTGGAGCCTGCCTGATCGCCCCGCATACCTAGAGAAACGTGCCGGTCGCTTTGTCCGTCGGGGCGTTCGTCGCGCTCCGACGGCGGGCGCGGCCGGAGTGGTGGCTCAGAAGGCCGGCAGCATCGACCCTTTGCCGACTGACACCGGCTGAGCGGCCCCGTTGCTATCGACGATGGTCAACGTTCCAACGCCGTGTTGGTCGTAGGCGGCTATGACGAGCTTGCTGCCCCCGGGCTGGGCGATTACCCGGATGGTGTAGGGCGAGGGGCAGCCGCAGCGGTTCCATATCACCTGTCGGTCCTGCCAGCGGATGACCTCGGCGCCCGTAAGTCCGCCGTTGCCCTGGATGCCACCAGCGACCATCGAGCCATCCCAGGAGAAACCCTGGACGCTGATGCCGGTGAGCTGGCTCACCACATTGCCGCTCGGCAACTCGCGGATCAGGGTCGTCGGGCTGCCGTTCGCGCTACCGGCCAGCTGCTCGGCGACGTATCGCCCATCGTGGCTCGCGATCAGGCGGGTGAGGGGGTTGGGATAGTTCCGCCTATAAATCACGCTGGCGTCGACTAACGAGACCAGCGACAGACTCCAGACATAGCCGTTGGACTCGCCAACGATGATCGCGCGGCCACTCAGCACGCTGCAGGCGGCGACCTGTGGGGTCTGCGTCGTACCGGGCGTCACCGAAATCGTGCCGACCGTATGGATGCTGCCGTCCAGCGGCATCGTCACGAGGCTATAGGGTGCTGACGTCGACTGACGGGCGATCCCGCAAAACCGCGCGCTGTCGTCGGCCCACACCGAAGCCGCAGAGCCGGCCATGGACCCCACGCGGTTGCCGTTGGCGTCGTAGATCCAGGTGCTCGGCGTGATCGAGTCGTAGATCCGCAGCCCGTCCGGAGCCTGCGTCGTGCCGACCCACCTTACGGTCTTGACCAATTGTCCGTTCCAGTCGACCCCGTTATCCTCATTGCCGCCGGCACCGTTTGGGCCGCTGTACCAGATCAGATCCGGCGTCGCGGAAGGCGACGATGAAGGGGTGGGGGTGGGAGAGACTCCCGTCGTGGGTATCGGAGTGGGGGAGACTGTCGGCGTAGGGGTGACGGCACGCAGGGTCCCCGTTCGAAACGCCCAACGGACCTTGATTTGCTTGTGTTCGCCCTTGCCGGTCCAATCGTCCTGGTCAAGCTCGGCGTGGTAGAGGCTGCTCTCGCGCAGCCGTGGTCGTCGATGACGAACGCCGTGCCATCCCAGTGCGGGTTGTCCAGAGTAACCCCGACCGGTGGCTCGAGCTTGATAGCTGGGTCATTGGCGGGCCGGCTGACGTAGTCGGCGCGGATTTCGCCAGCCAGCGGCACGTTCGTGGCCCCATCGGGAGGGCTGACCGCCCGGATGTGGGCCGTGGCCATGGTCGCGGCGAGGCCGGCCTGCTGGGCTCGCAAGAGCAGCACGAAGCCGCCGATCGCGACCGCGAAGACCAGCACCAGGAGCGCCCCGGCGAGCTGAGCGATCCAGCCCTTCACGACGGGAGTAACGGGCGGCGGTTAGAAAAGGTGCGTCAGGCGGTGGCGGAGCAGTTTGACGCCGCCGGGATCCTGGTAGGTCGGGAGCAGCTCGCGCATCCGGACCTCGGAAGCCGCCACCAGCGAGTCGACCGTCTGGCCGGTGGACTCGATCGGCTCGCCGACGATCATTCGCACGCTCTTTCGCAGCCAGAGGTCCTTCATTCCGGACAAGGCAACCGGGAGCACCGGAACGCGGTTGTCGATGGCGAAGTGCGCGAAGCCCTTCTTGAACGGCAGCAGCAATTCGCCCTCGGCGGGACCGTAGTTACCTTCTGGATAGAGCGCCACGACGCCGCCGCGCTGGAGGCACCTGTTGACGTGATCGAAGAGGACGGTGTCGGGACTGAGCTTGCGATTGACAGGAATGAAACCGGCGACGCTCTTGACCATCGCCCACTGAAAGCGCCGGGTGATCAGGATCGTGGTGTCGCCAAGAAAGTGCACCCGCGGTTCGGCGGGAAATTCGGCGAGGATCGCAAACGAGTCGAGCCAGTTGAGGTGGTTGGCGATCAGCACGTAATTGCGGTCGGTCGGAATGCGGTGACGCCCCTCAACATCGATGCGAAACAGCAAGTGGAGAAGCGGCACCGCCCATAGCCGCAGCGCCCGGTACGCCAGGGTCGCCCGCCGCTGGACCGGAAGCAGGTCGGCGGAAGGCTGGGACGGCGCCGGCATTCCGGTATTAAATCGCAGATACTGGACGCTGGCTTGCTAAGACGTCCTACCGACTGGGCCCTGGGGTTCGCCTACGCGGTGGCCTGGGCGATTGCCGGATGGCTATGGACGGGCCCGCTGAATGACCTCGACTACTTCTTCTTGCCGGCGGTGCGGATCGCGCTGAGCGGCCATCCGTTCATGGTCTACGCGGTTCGTTTCAGGACGGTCCTCGCGATCGACAACGGACCGCTCGGCTTGCTGCCGCTCACGGCGGTCGCCGCTCTTGTGGCCCGGCTTGGGTGGCTTGACGACGAGCGTCTGCGGCGGATGGTGATCCTTGCTGCCTTTTCGATCTTTAGCCTGCTGATGGCGCGGGAAGCGGTTTCCGCGATCGATCGATTGCGAGGGACCAGCCTGGGCGGACTCGCTCGGGTGCTGGCGTACGGGGTGTTTGTCGCCTCTCCGACCCTCTGGCTGAGTGTTCTCGGTTATGGTCACGTCGAACAGCCGATGACGCTCTGGCTGGTTCTCCTTGGGGTGCGCAGCCTCGCCGGCAAACGACCCCTGGCGGCGGGTATCAGCTTCGGGCTGGCCATGCTGACGCGAACCGTCGCCACGCTTCCGTTGATTTCATTGGGACTCTTGTTGCTGGCCAGGCACCGATGGCGCGCGGCGGGCTGGTTGGCGGCAGGCGCCGCCTTCATCGTCATGCTGGGATTGTTGCCGTTTCTGCTTGTTGATCCAGCGGACACCATCTACTCGCTGGTCACGCATCG
>VBJI01000085.1 GCA_005880875.1 Chloroflexota bacterium | reverse complement strand
CGGCTCGGGTCCCGGGAGGTGTCAGCGCCCAAGGTATTTAATGTGATATCCTTGATATCATGTTGAGGCGGAATCTGAGATGGAGGTGACTCACCGTTGATCGCACTGCTCGTGCTGGTTGCACTGCTTCTTCTCTTCGGGGGCGGCGGGTTCGTGTGGAACGTGCTCTGGTACGTCCTGATCGCCGCCGTGGTGCTGTGGCTGCTGGGCTTCCTGCTCCGGATGGGCAGCGGGACGAGCCGCTGGTACTACTGGTAGGAGATCGTTTCGAGAAAAAAAGGGCGCCCGCCAGGGCGCCCTTTTCTCTTAGTCGAGACCGCTCGTTAGGCGGCGCGGACGTGGTTCGCCCGCGGACCCTTCTGGCTCTGCTCGATATCGAAGCTGACGGCCTCGCCACCACGCAGATTGTCGAAGCTCAGTGTGCCATCGACGCCACTCTGATGGAAGAAGTACTCCTTGCCATCTTCGGCGGCGATGAACCCAAATCCGCGGTCGGACACGATTTTCTTGACGGTGCCTTTTGGCATTGCCCGTTCTCCTCCTCTCGAACCACGCCTTGACGCATCGGCCTGTTCGAGAGAGAAGAATGCCGGCCGCACGCGAAACCGCCCGAAGGCCGGACGATCGGCCTGCACTTTACCACAGTTGCCAGAAGGCCGTTAGCGGCGCTCCACGGCCAGGCGCAGGCCAAGCCCGATGAGCACGAGCCCGGTGGTCGCCTCCAGAGCGCGGCGGACACGGTCGCGGCGGAGGAAATCGCCGATTCGCGCGACCACCACGGCATAGAGCGTCAGCCAGGTGAGCGTGATGGCGCAGAAGATCAGCCCGAGCAAGAGGAGCCGGGCAAAGGGCGCCTGACCGCGATCGACGAACTGCGGAAACAGGCTCAGAAAGAAGACGACGATCTTTGGGTTGCTGAGATTGCTGATCAAACCTTGCCGGTACGCGACCAGGCGCCGGAGTCGAGCTGGGAGGACGGCGCCGATCGAGTTTCGCCGATCATCCCGTCGCGCGAGCGCCCCATACAAGGCCTGCAGCCCGAGGAACACCAGGTAGGCGGCGCCGACCAACCGAACCGCCAGGAACAGCGGCTGCGAGGCGACCAGCAGGGCCGCGAGTCCGGCGCTGCTCGCGAGCGTCCAGGTGGCCAGTCCGGTGACGACACCCGCCGCGGTCGCGATCCCGCCACCTCGACCGCCTACCAGCGTATTGCGGATCGTGAGCGCGGTGTCCTGGCCGGGCGAAAGGATGACCAGGAGCGAGATCCCGAGGAAGGCGCCGAAGTTCATACCCCCAACCCTACCCTCCCCCGCCGGCGGGGGAGGGAATCTGACTGGTTTCAACTCAGTGCGGACCGGGTACGACTCAAGGTGCACCCGCCGAGGGTGCGCTCGCCGTGGGCCCCGCTCGAACAGGCCTCGACAGCGCGAGGCAGTACGTTCGGGAAAGGAGGTCCATACAAATGTCTGGAACCATCAAGAAGCTCGTCGCCGAGCGTGGATTCGGGTTCATCACCGCCGAAGACGGTAATGACTACTTCTTCCACCGCAGCGGCACGGCCGACTTCGATCGCCTGGATACCGGCGTCAAGGTCAGTTTCGTTACTGAGCCGAGCCCCAAGGGTCCGCGCGCGACGAATGTTCGCGTCGACGCCTAAGGTCTAAAGAAGACCAGTAAAAGCCTCGCGCCTTCGGGCGCGGGGCTTTTTGTTAGGAGCAGCCGGTGGTGCTGAGGTTTTTCAGGTTGACCCTGACGTCGTGGTGGTCGAACATGTACCAGTCGGTCCAGGCGCCGATCACCAGGGTCAGTGGCGTGGCAGGCCCGGTGGTGGATGCGATTTGCGTCCATGTCTGGTCACGGAGGTAGTAGCTGCTAATCGTTGTTCCAACTCGCGTGAGCCTCAGCCTGCCCGTGGTGTCCTGCGTACCAGCGGCAGTCACATGCCCCGAGAGGTAGCTGGCGTAGACATTGTCATCCCCATTCGGATTGCTGGCTCGCTCCGCTGAATCGCCTCCGGCAACCAGGCCGAAGTGCACGCCGTTCAGCGGTGGCCAGGCGATGAGCGTGTAATCCGCCCGAACGTCGAAGTCGGCCGTCAGCTGGCACCTGGCCGTCAGCCGGACTTCGAGCTTCTGGGCCTGCGCGGGATCGCCCTGGGCTTTGGCGGGCATCATTAAATCCACCCCACTGCCGGCCCCCGTCGCGGTCGGACCCGTACCGATCGCGGAGACCGTCCAGGGGCTAAAGTCGAACGGCTTGGGGGACGGGCTCGCGGTCACCTGGGTGGCCGGATCACCGGTCGCCGGTCCGCACGACGCCAGGAACGCGCTGAGGGCGATGGCGGCGAGCAACAGCGCTCGATGACGATGGATCGACATCATCCACCAATGCAACGCGAGGGAACGGGCGACCCTACGCACTAGGATCGGGTCAATGGCACGGCCGCGGATGACCGCGTGGGCCGCCGTCGTCGTGGGCATTGGATTCGCCGCGATCGAGGCGATCGTCCTCAACGTCCGGATCCGCGACTATGACGAGGGGGTCTACTGGCAGTCGATCCGAGCGCTGGCGCGGGGCGAGCCGCTATTCAGTTCGGTGTTCGCGTCTCAGCCGCCGGCCTTCTACTACGCGTTGCTGCCCTTCGACGTCGCCGGCCATGCGCCGGCCAGCCTTCGACTGGGCGTGCTCATCCTGGGTCTGGTCGGGCTGGCCGCTACCTACGTCATCGGCCGTCTGCTCGCGGGCCCGATCGCGGGGCTTGTGGCCGTTCTTCTGGCGGCGACCAGCCCGCTGTATCTCCATCAGTCCGCCGTCGTCCAGGCCGACGGTCCAGCGGTCGCCGTCAGCACGGTGTCCGTCGCGTTCGCCCTCCTGGCCGTGCGGGCGGACGGCAGGAAGCGCGACCTGCTGGCGGCCGCCACCGGACTGACATTTGTGCTGGCGACCGGGCTCAAGTTGCTGGGTGCTGTCACGCTCGTGCCCCTTGTCATCGTGCTGCTTTCCGCCGGTCGCGGGCGCACCCGACTTCTGGTAAGCGCCACTGTGGGCACCCTGGTCGGTTGCCTTCTGATGCTGTTGCCGGTGATCGGAGCACCCCGGGCAGCTCTTGATCAGGTGGTGCTGGCGCACCTTCGGGCGGGCGATCCGAGCCGGGCAAACCTCAGCGCCAATCTAAAGTTGCTTCTCCTGCACCGTGAACTTCCCCTTCAGGCCCTGGCGGGGCTAGGGGTCCTCAACGGCTTGTTCCGTCGAAATCGCGCGATCCTCGTGCCGTTGGCCTGGCTGGTGCCATCGGTCCTCGTTCGCTTGGCACTAAAGCGCCGCTCGCGTGGGCCGACGGGCCCGCCCCGCAAGCGGGGGAGGGAAATGCTCCCTGGGCTTGCCGCCCTTGGGCTGATGTTGGCGACCGCCGCGGCTGGCGTAATCGTGACCGTCCGCGACATCCAGCTGGCACTCGTCCCCGACCTTCACAATGCCGAGATGATCGCCGCCGTCGAAGCCGTCGGCCGGCCGGGAGACTTCTGGATCAGCGACAACCCGTACGCGATCGCGGCTGCTGGCCGTGACATTCCGGGGCCCATGGTCGACACCTCGAGCCAGCGGACTCGCGCCGGGCTCTTGACCGTCGGCGACCTCGAGGCCACCCGCGTCCACTACCACGTTCAATGGGTGCTGGAGGACAGCTTCCGCTTGGACGGCGTCCCCGGCTACCGCGGCTGGCTCGACCAGCACTTCCACCCAATTCAGAACCTGGGCGGGCGGGCGGTCATCTACCAGCTAAACGGGCGGTAGGGCTCATCTACGGAATTTGCGGGAGAAACGTGTCAACGGTTTACGCAGGTGTTACGCCGTCTGCACAGCCCCGATTCGCGCTTTTAACCCATCGGGTCGAGATCGCTGGCAGACTATCGGCAGTCCTCTAAAACGGGAGGTGAAAACCATGTTGGCGAACCTGTATCTCCGTCTGCGCGCACTGCTCAACCGTGAGGAAGGGCAGGGTATGGTCGAGTACGCCCTTATCCTCGTCTTGATCGCAGTCGTAGTCATCGTCGTGCTGATCATTCTTGGCAACCAGGTCAAGAACGTCTTCTGCAACATCTCGGGCGGTCTGGGCCAGTAGGCTTCGACACCCAAAGAGAAAGGGCCCCAATGCGGGGCCCTTTTCTTTTTTAGCGGGTGGCGCCGGCCGCCGAAGCCTCCAGACTGGCCACCGCGGGGATGACCTTCTCGCCGATGATCTCGAGCGGCTTGATGCGGTCGATCCGCGGCACGCTGCCGATCACGGTCTGGATCCCCATGCCGGCCAGCCAGCGGAGCCCACCGATCACCTGCCCGACCTTTTCGCCGTTTTCGCCGACGTCGAAGCTGAACATGGCGGTCTTCTCGATCTCGTCGTAATTGCGCCCCAGGGCCTTGCAATGATCTCGGAGCACGTCGAGCTTGTGCGGCAGCTCGGGGCTGGGGAAGAGGTTGCAGGCATCGGCATACTGGGCCACCATTCGCAACGTCTTGCGCTCGCCGCCACCGCCAATCAGGATCGGCGGATGCGGACGGCTCACAGGGAATGCCAAGGCCGCGGCTCTCCGCTTCATTCCAGGCGGCGCCGATCCCGAGCCAGGCGCGGCCACCGGAGAGCACGTCGAGGGTGGTGACCGTCTTGGCCAGCACGCCGGGATATCGATAGACCGCCCCGGTGACCATCGTGCCCAGTCGGGCGCGGGAGGTCAACCCGGCCATGAACGCGAGGGCGGAATAGCCCTCGAGCATGTCGTGCTCGGGCGGGCCGTTCCCACGGATCTGCCAGAAGTGATCCATCACCCAGATCGATTCGAAGCCCGCCTGGTCGGCGGTTCGCGCGATCTGAGCCAGCGTGCTGCCCAGCTTGGTCGGCCCAGCCGGCCAGGTGAAATCTGGAATCGTCAATCCGATCTTCATTACGCCTCCTTCCAAGAAGCCCCCACCCTGCCCTCCCCCGCAAGCGAGGGAGGGGATAACGACCTTCTTATGATGCAACGACACCAATGAAGCCGGTGCTTTGCATTCGAAATGATCGGGATGACACGCTCGGCATCACAGAGGCGGTGCTCGAGGAGTCCGGGGTGCCGATCCTGCGGCTGAACGCCTTCGATGCGGGCCCGACCTGGCCGGATCTCGAGAAGATCAGCGGGCTGATCGTATTCGGCGGCGAGATGAACGCGGACGAGATCCACCGATACCCGTATCTGATGACGGAACGGCGGCTGATGCGGTCGGCGCTCGAGGCCCAGTTGCCGGTGCTGGGGATCTGCCTGGGCGCGCAGATACTGGCGCGGGCACTCGATGCCAGGGTCTATCGCGCACCAATGGGAGAGCTCGGCTTCAAACCACTGCGCCTGACCGAGGCGGGGATACACGATCGGTTGCTCGCCGCCTTCAACGGCGAGCAACGAGTCTTCCAGTGGCATGAAGACACGTTCGACCTGCCCGAGGGCGCCGAACTACTGGCGACCGGCGACGACGTCTCAGCCCAGGCAATTCGATTCGGGACGCATGCCTGGGGCGTGCAGTTTCACGTCGAGATCGATCGCGCCGGCGTCGACGCCTGGCTACGAGCGGCCGAACCGAGCCTGCCGCGGGTGTGGAAGCGAACTACCGGCGAGGTGCGCGAAGAGCTCCAGACATATCTCGGTGCCCAGCAACAACGGGCACGCCGATTGTTCGGGTCGTTCGGCCGTGCTGCCCGTGGATTACCCGACGGTCGTGAGTAAGGTCGCCTGCAGGGCGAGCCGGCGATGCACCTCGGCGACGAGATCGTCCGGCATCATCCGGTCCGTGGCTCTGATCACCAGCCCTGCCTGACCGGGATAGGCAAACACGGCGAGCTCGCAAAGAACGATGACATCGGGGTCGGGCATCGCGGTGCCGAGCACATCGACGAAGCTCTCGGCCTGGGTCACGTCGTAGCCGGCCACCTCGAGCGCCCCGCGATAGTTCTGGCCCAGCGTCGGGTCGTCGGCAATGAGCAGGATGCGGGCGAGGCCGGCGGTGGCGGCGGCGGTGTTCACTGCATCGTCATCATCTAGTCATCTGTGGCACGCCGGTTAGGTCATTCGGCCCACTGAGGCCGTCCATTCGGCACGCCAGGCTGGGTTGCGCTACCGTGCAAAGGTGCCGATGAAGACTCACTGCGAGAAATGCGGATCGCTCCTCACGCCGGATCGTGAGGCGCGGGTTTGTAGCTACGACTGCACGTTCTGTTCCGCATGCGCCACCGGGATGAAGAACGTGTGCCCGAACTGCGGCGGCGAATTAGTGCCACGGCGGCCCCCTCCCTGACCCTCCCCCGCAAGCGGGGAAGCGGACTAAGGCGGCGGATCGCCGTCGGCGTCGTCCTTCTTCTGTTGGCGTTGGGCGTTGCCGCCGGGCTGAAGGTCTACGAGTACACGGCCGCTCCTCCCGGAGAGAAGGACTGTGCCGCGAATCCGCGGTTTGCCGGACCGCCCACCGCTCCGGCGCTGCAGATCGTCGAACCACCAATCTCCCTTGCCCAGAAGGGCGGCACCATCAATGATGCGAGCTGCCTGAACCGGACACCCGTTTACGGCATCGCGAAACCGGCCGACGAGGAGGCGCTCCGAAAGGTCGTCGCGTTTGCGCGCGACAATGGTCTGAAGCTCTCGATCGCGGGCGCGCGCCACAGCATGGGCGGTCAGGCGTTCTTCACGAATGCGCTCGTGATTAACACCGGCAACCTCAAGCAGATGTCTTTCGATGGGACACACCAACTGCTCACCGTGCAAGCGGGAGCGACCCTCCACGGTTCGCTCGCTCAGCGTCATGCTGTCAGACGGGAGCGTTCATCAGGTTAGCCGCGAGCGCGAGCCGGAGCTCTTCGCCTCGGTGATGGGAGGTTACGGGTTGTTTGGCATCGTCCTGGAGGCGCAGCTCGAGGTCGTCCCCGATGTCATGTATCAGTACGAGCAGCGGACGATCGACTACCAGCAGTTTCCGCAACTCTTTACCCAGAAGCTCAGTCAGGATCCATACCGCTTGATGTACGGTCACCTCTCGACCGCCCCCGGCTCCTTCCTCAAGGAGATGCTCATCTACACCTACCGCGATGCCACCGGCTACACGGATCCGATCGCGGCACTCAAGGACACCAGCCAGGTCGCTCCCACCCGGTTCTTCCTGAATTTCGCCAAGACGGGAGCCCTCGGGCAAGAGGTGAAGTGGTTCGCCGAGAAGAAGATCATGCCGCTCTTTCGGCCGTGCTACGTTCCGCGCAGCCAGGCGCTGCAGGCCGAAAGCTGCCTGGTATCCCGAAACCAGGCGCTCTACGGAAGCCTCGGCGCGCTCAAGACGAAGCTACCGGCCGATACCGAAATCCTGCAGGAATACTTTGTTCCCCAGGATCGCTTGGTGCCGTTCATCGATAGCGCGCGGCAGGTCCTCGAGCAACATCACGCCGTCGTCCTCAATGCCTCCGTACGGGTGGTGCACCCCGGCGACATTCAGCTCGATTACGCCAGCCACGACATGTTCTCGCTGGTGCTGTTCATCGACCAGAAGGTGACGCCGGAGGGCGATCGGCAGATGACGTCGCTGACCCAGGCGATGGTCGACGCCACCGCCCGGCAGGGCGGGACGTTCTATCTGCCGTATCAGCTCGACTATCGGCCAGACCAGCTGCAGCACGCGTACCCCGGGGTGAAGGCGTTCTTCGCGCTCAAGCGGAAATATGATCCGGCGCAGCTTTTCACCAACGAGTTCTATGCCGCGTACGGCTAGTCGGGAATTTCGCGCTCGACGGTCAGGAATATCGCGGTGCGCGTGTGGTCGATGAAGTTCGATTCGTCCTCGCTGGAGGCCTGCCATTCGGGAGATCGCCGGGCTGCTCGCAGGGCCGCCTGGTCATCGAACCAGAGTTCGGCCATCCCATCGAACGCGGCCGGCGACGGTCCGTCTGGATCAGAGACTGGATGACTCTGGACGAGGCGGCGAAGCCCAGGGATGCGCCGCCCGATCGGTCCATGGACGTCGCGCCAGTAGCGCGAGAACTCCTCGAGGGACATGCCAGGACGGCGTGTGATGCAGTAGACGAGCTTGATCACGACGACTGGCTCCTACCGTCGTTTCGGGCCCGACACCGACGACGGCAAAGGCGCTTCCAGGGATATCGAGGGTCCTGCCACCACACGGACATCATCGCCATCCTGGACGAGAATGACTCCCGCCCCTTTCGAGATCGGCGCGACCATCCTGCCCGTGATGCCATAGACCGCGACCTCGTGCATCGGCGAGTGTCCAACGATGAGAGCCCGACCGCCGTCGGGCAGGGAATCAAGGACGCGCCGCAAGCTGCCGCCGAAGCGGTCAGCCTCTTCCTTGACCAGGGCCGGGTCCGTCTTGAGGAAGCCATCCAGGCCGCCGCCGCCAGACCGCTCGGCCGCCGCGAACCAGCGATCCTCCACCGACGAGCGGAACGCCGGTTCGACGCTGACACCGCAGGCGAACGGCTTGCCGCTGCCGGCGAGGAAGCAGGCCAGCGTCTGGGTCGCCCGCTGGGCGCCGGATGAGATCAGGAGATCGTACTGGTCGGCTAGGAGGCTGCCGATCTCGACGGCCGCCCGGATGCCCTCGGCGGTGAGGCGGTCACCATCGCTGGCCGTGTGACGTCTGAGCTCGACTGT
>VBJI01000084.1 GCA_005880875.1 Chloroflexota bacterium | reverse complement strand
AAGGCGTTCGTCGTCGCGCGCATCAATCCGCTGCGGTTCATGAAAGGAAGCGTCCCGCCCTTCGACGAGTTGCTCGCCACGATGACCAAGCGGGCTCGCGGGATGGACCCGGCGAAAATCCGCACGGAGGACGTGGCACGCAGCGGTGGGCCGGCCGACGCGGAATGAGCGGCGCCGCGACGGCACCGTGTTTAGGCTTGCCGGAACTCGTTCGCGGAAAGGACGGGGACCCGATGGCCGCGCGCGCTCTGACGACCGAAGAATTCAAGGATACCGTCGAAAAAGGCGGGATCGTCTTCATCGACTGGTGGGCGGAATGGTGCGGACCCTGCCGCGCGTTCGCTCCCGTCTACGACAAGGTCTCCGAGGAGAATCCGGACGTCACCTTCGCGAAGATCGATACCGACAAGGAGCAGCAGCTCGCCCAGGCTTTTGGAATCCGCTCGATTCCCACGCTGATGATCTTCCGCGACGGCGTTCCGCTCTTCGCGCAGCCCGGCGCGCTGTCTCGGGAGGACCTCGAGGACCTGTTGCGCAAGGTGCGCGCGCTCGACATGGACGAAGTGCGCCGCGTCCTCGGCGAGCGGCAGCAGGCAGGCGAGGCAACCAAGGCCTGAGCGAGGAAGGCGTTCTTCAGCGTTCCTTGCCCAGAGCCCTGCCCACCGCCGAGACGATCTCGTCCTCGCTCGGAAATCCGTCGAACCGCTTCTCCGCGACGACCTTTCCGTCGACGTCCACGAAGAACGATCCGGTCGGGCCAACTTTCATGTCCGCGGAGACACCCAACTCCTGCTCCAGTGCGGCCACCGCCCGGGCGGCCCTCGGTTTGTAGCCTCAGGAGTTGCAGTAGAAGATCGTGATCATGGGCGGAAAGCTTAATCGCGCCCGTCGGCGAAGGCCATTCGCCGAATCGCAATCCCGTCGTGTGCGTCCAAGTGGTCCTGGCAGCGCCGGGGGAAAGGGGGGCACGTGATCACGGTGCTTCCATCGTCGGAGCGGTTCCACACTGAGGCAGGCTGGCTCGACAGCCACCACTCCTTCTCGTTCGCCGATCATTACGACCCGGAACGCCTCGGCTTCCGCGCGCTTCGGGTGATCAACGACGACCGCGTCCAGCCAGCGCGCGGCTTCGGATCGCACTCGCACCGCGACATGGAGATCATCACGTACGTCCTCTCCGGCGAGCTGGCGCACAAGGACAGCATGGGGAACGGGTCGATCATTCGCCCCGGCGAGGTGCAGCGAATGAGCGCCGGCACCGGCGTCGTGCACAGCGAGATGAATCCCTCGCGCACCGAGCCCGTCCACTTCCTGCAGATCTGGGTGGTGCCCGATCGATCCGGGCACGAGCCTGGATACGAGCAGAAGCTCTTCCCGGATGCGGAGCGGCGCGGAAAGCTGCGCGTCGTCGCTTCTCCGGACGGCCGCGACGGCTCCGTGACCATCCACCAGGACGCGCTCGTGCACGCCTCCTTGCTGGAGCGCGGCGAGCGGGTCTCCTATTCGTTGCCTTCCACGAGGCACGCCTGGGTCCACGTGGCCCGCGGTACAGTCGACGTGAACGGCCAGTCGCTGCGCGAGGGCGACGGCGCCGCCATCTCCGACGAAGATCGTCTCGATCTGACCGCCAGGGAGAGCTCCGAAGTCCTCCTCTTCGACCTCGCCTAGTCGCGGCCGGTCCGCGGGAGCTACGCTTTTTTCGCCGGGCACGGGCCGAATCAAGATCCGGGTGCGGCCTCGTCGGCGATGCCGGCGCGGTGGCTCGTCTGCTCGGCCGGGAACAGGGCGTAGCGGCGCACGTCGCCGCCTGGGCCCCGCCGCATCCATGTCGCTGGGGCGAGTGGCGGTGCTTAAGGTACGCGGATGAACTTGCTTGTCCTGCTGCTCGCCGCGTCGGTGTCGGCGCCGGGGATCCCCACGCGGTGGCCGGAGGGAACGCTGCGCGGATTTCCCATCGTGCGCGCGATGGACGGCCGCGCCATCGCCGATGGCGCGCTCACGCAGGTGATCGAAGAAGGCAAGCTGCGGGCGGAGGGTACTTACGAGTTCCGCGACGGGCGGCAGATCCGCGAGGTGACGCTCTTCGAGCAGCATCCGCGGCTGCGGCAGTTGTCCTGGAGCTGGGAAGAGCGACGCGGCGGCGAACTGCTGCGCTCCTACGCGGTGGACCTCACCACGGGGCAGGCGACGGTCCGCAAGCGCAATGGCGATAGCTGGGACACCTGGGACGACCATCTCGACGGAACCGCCGGCGCATACGTCGGCGTCGGGTTCATGTACGCGATCAAGAACCTCACCGAGCGGCTCGACAACGGAGAAAAGATCGAGCTGACCGCGGTGGTCTTCACCGCCAAGCCGCGCACCGTCACCGTGACCGTCTCCCGCGACCAGCTGGGCGAGCTGACCATGGCGGGGCGAAAGCTTCCCGCGGAGCGATACGTCATCCACCCCGAGGTGCCGTGGATCGCGAGGCTGTTCGTCAAGGCGCCCGACCAGTACCTCTGGTTCTACCGGCCCTCGCCGCCGATGTTCCTGCGCGCCGACATCCCGCTGGCCGAGCCGAGCGACCCGATGATCCGCATCGAGCTGATCCCCGGCCGCGAGTCTCGCGCCGTCGGGCGCGCGCCGGCGCCGCGGCGCCGGTAGGCAAGACCGCTCAGAGGTCGGGCAGCTCGAGCACACGCCACAAGTACCAGCTCGCGACCGTGCGGAACGGCCGCCAGCGCTCGCCGTGCCGGAGAAGTGCCTTCGGCGCGGGCAGCTGCCGCCGGCGGAACGCGCGAGCGAACCCCTTGCGCACGCCGTAGTCGCTCGCCGGCAGCACGTCGGGCCTGCCGAGACGGAAGATGAGCAGCATCTCCACCGTCCAGCGTCCCACGCCGCGGACCGCGGTGAGCCGATGGACGATCTCCTCCTCGGCCAGGTCGCGGAACTCGGAGAGACGCGGCACCACGCCCGCCTCGGTCTTGGCGGCCAGATCCTTCAGCGCGGCAATCTTGCCGCGCGACAGGCCGGCACCGCGTAGGAGCGGCTCGGGCGCCGCGGCCAGATCCGCCGGACGCGGAAAACGGCGCGGCCCGAAGAGTTCGACGACCCGCGAGAGGATGCTCGCCGCCGCACGGCCGGAAAGCTGCTGATAGACGATCGATTCGGCGAGCGCCTCGAACGGTGTCTGCATCGTCGCGAGGCGCAGCCGAAACGGACCGACGCGATCGATGACGTGCGCGAGCCGTCCGTCGCGTTCGCGCAGGTGGCGCACGGCTTCGCCGGCATCGAACGGCAGCGCGCCCGGATCGCGGCTGGCGAACAACGAGCCGCGCGCGATGCCCTCCAGCTCCAGCAGGCGCGCTTTCATCGCCACGCCGCCCGGAGCGGAAAACCCGCCCGCTTTTCCTTCGGAAGCGAGAACGCGGTGGCACGGGACGGCAAGCAGCAGCGGGTTGCGTCCCAAGGCCTGGCCCACCGCGCGCGCCGCTCCGCGCTTTCCCAGCCGCGCGGCGATCTCGCCGTACGTCGCCGTGCTCCCCGCGGGAAGCGCGCGGACCGCTTCGTACACCCGCCGGTGGAATTCGCTCGCCCGCGACAGGTCGAGCGGGATGGAGCTCAGGTCCTGCGGCTCTCCGGCCAGGT
>VBJI01000112.1 GCA_005880875.1 Chloroflexota bacterium | reverse complement strand
CACCGCATCGCCGTTCGGCCACAGCCCTGGGAGTGGGAACCACTGCGACCACCCGGCATTGCGCGGTCGCTCGACCTTCGTCCACAGTCGATCGTCGAATCCGACGAGGTAAACCTCCTCGCGGCCATCGGCGTTTCGGCCGACGCCCACCGCATCGGCGTTGGGTGCACGTCCCCCGAGCGAGGCCCAGTCCGACCACGGACCATTGACGCGCGTCTGATACTTGACGTACAGCGTGTGGTCATACCCGATCAGGTAGAGCCGCTGGCGGCCGTCGGGGCTCATCCCGACGCCGATCGAGTCGGTGTTCGGCCACCATCCCCCGAGCGACACCCACCCGGACCAGCCCCCGTTGACCTGCGTCTGATACTTCGTGTAGAGCTGGTGGTCGTTGCCGACCAGGTAGATCTCCTGACGGCCGTCGAGGTTGTGCCCGGCCCCGATTGCGTCGCTCGCCGGCCACGATCCGCCGAACGAGGTCCAGCCGGACCATCCTCCATTGAGCTGGACCTGATACTTGGTGTAGAGCTGCCTGTCGGAGCCGATAAGGAAGATCTGTTGGCGACCGTCGGCGTTGGTGCCGACGGGTCGCGTGGCAGGGGCAACCGTTGGTTCCGGTACGTCACTTGCCGGAGGACGCTCGGTGACGCTGCCGTCGGGCCGTGGGAAACCCCAGCGCTGGTAGAAGACGGGTTTGAGGTCCACGCCTGCGGCGTAGCTCGCCGCTTTGACCCAGTTTGCGACGGCCCCAGCCGTCGAGGTGGCGGCGGGCAAGTAGGCAACGCTGTGCCAGAACTGCGTGACGAACTCCTGCCCGCCGTGACGCCGAGCGAGCTGCATCATCAGGGATGCCCAGAAATCGGTTCCTCCATACGACGGCACTCCGTTGAACGGCGCGCCGTTAACTCCGGCAGCGGTCATGGAGCGAAACCGCATCCACACGGCGAAGCCCGTGATTACGGGGTCCTGCTCGGGAGGCTTGAACTCGAGTTGTGGGCTCCAGAACCAGAAGTTGCGGCCGAGCTCGTAGAACGGGATCTGGCTATAACGATCGTTCTGCGCCACCTCGCGGTACATCGACTCGAAGTAGTCGGTCTGCACCTCGATGCCCGTGGAGCCGAGGTATCCGCAGCCAGCGCCACACGTGTGCGGGACCTCGGCGACCGTGTCGCGTCCGTTCAACGACTTGTTCAGGGCCGGAGTCCGCCCGGTCGTGTCTGCGTAGTAGCCGTATGCCCGGTCGAGCGCCCCGACCAGCCTGGTCATCACATCAGGATCGCGTGCCGTCCGCGGATCTGTTAAGACCACAACCTTCTCTCCCTGCCAGGGGACCAAGGTTTCGGCATGTCCATCGAAGTCGGTGTAGGACACCGGTTGGAGTTGGGTCGCCGCACGCGCCGCCGCGGGTCCGACGAGTAGGGCCAGCGAGACCGCGATCGCTAGCAGCGCCACTCGCAGTGGACTCCGACACGGGGCTTGTCGATCTCGCCAGTTCCTCATTACGTAAGCCTGTCGCAGAATCGCCGAGTGCCACCCACCCGGCTAGCAGGGAGACGACCGTGGGAACGTCAACGTCGTGACAGTTCGCGGCGTGCCCCGAGCCAGGCCCACGCTCGCATTCGCTTGCGCTCAGCCTGGGGCGCGGAGAGAATCATGTTGCCTGTGACTCGCACGGTCCGTCCGGACTCGCTCGGCGAGGCCCCGATATTCGCGGGGCTCCCACAGGCCATGCGGGTCGAGCTGGCAAGTCGCTGCGAGCCCCTGCAGGTACCGGCCCATGCGTGGCTGTTTCGCCAGGGCGATGCCGCGGACGCCCTGTATGTGGTGCTCTCCGGCCGGCTCGAGGTGATTGTCGAATCACCCGAGGAAGCTGTCATTCGGATCCTCGGACAGGGGGCGACGGTGGGGGAGCTCTCCCTTCTTACCGGCACTCCGCGGTCGGCTGGCGTACGCGCGCTGCGGGACACGGAATTGCTCGCGCTCACACGAGCGGACTTCGTGCAACTGCTCGAAAACCAGCCGCGCTTCAGCTTGGCCCTCACGCGGATCCTTGGTGACCAGCTGCGCGTCAGCCGCGGACTCACGGTGGAGCGGCCGCCCCTCCCGGCCACGATCGCCATCGTCCCATTGGGCCCGGGCCTCCCCGCGCGCGAGCTCGTCGACTGCCTCGCGCGCGCGATGGGGCGCTGGCATCCCGTCGCCTCGCTCGATCGGCATTCCCTAGCAGGCCGCCGGGAGCACGGGCTCGAGGGCGCGGCCGCGGAGCTCGACCGCTGCGAACGCACGGCCCGGCAGGTACTGCTCCTGGGGGAGGAGCCGGGCGTCGACGACCGCTGGACCGAGTTCTGCACGCGCCAGGCTGATCGCACTCTGGCCCTGGTGGGGGAAGCGCCGATCTCTCGAGAGGCCACCCTGACGCCGATCGGCCGCGAGCGGGACGTGGTGTGCTGTAACTGGGTTCCGGACCGCACCGGCGCCGCCGCGTGGCAGGACGCGCTGGCGCCGCGAGCAACGCACCTCGTGTACTCGGGCACTCGCTTCGAGGCCTCGGCGACGCGTATCGCGCGACGGCTGGCGGGCCGCTCAGTGGGCGTAGTTCTCTCGGGTGGCGGTGCCCGTGCGCTCGCGCACATCGGGGTGCTCGAGGAGCTTCTGGGCGCAGGTATCGCGGTCGATCGAGTGGCCGGTTGCAGCATGGGCGCCTTCATCGGCGCCCAGCTCGCCGCCGGGCTCGAGCCCGACGCAATCTATGAGTGCTGCCGCGAGGAGCTTGTGTCTCGGAGTCCCTGGTCTGACTACACGGTCCCGGTCGTCTCTCTCCTCCGCGGGCAGAAGTTGCGCGAGATCCAAGATCTCGACCGCGGGTACTTCTGCGTGTCGACCGACCTGATCAGCTCTGAGCTCGTAATTCACGATCGCGGGCTCGTCTGGCCGGCGGTCGCTGCGAGCATGTGCATTCCCGGCGCGACGCCGCCGGTGGTAATGGATCGCCGCCTGCTGGTCGACGGAGGCCTCATCGACAATCTACCTGTCGAGGCAATGGCCTCCTACGGCGAGGGGCCGATCGTCGCCGTCGACGTCACCGCGAACCGGTCGAGACGCGCCGGGTTCGCCCGGCCCGGCTCGCGGGGGATGCGCGCGCGTTTGCGTCGCGCCGCCGTCGGTGACGATGTGCCGCGCCCCGGACTGCGCGAAACGATGATGCGCTCAATCCTCTCCGGCAGCCGCGACACCGCCGAGGCGGCCAAGCGCTTCGCCGATCTCGTCATACACCCGGACACCTCCTCGATCGGACTGCTCGCTTTTGACGAGGTCGACCGCGCTCGTGACCTCGGGCGGCAGGCGGCGCGGGCCGCGCTGGAATCGACGCAGCATCCGCTCAGCACCAACTAGCAGCCCTCATGCCCAGGGCTCAGGCCGAAGCCCCGGCTCCTGTATCAAGAGCCGGGGCTTCAAGCTGCGGTTGCGGCCAGTCGATCTGCTGACCTAGTGCATGACGGCCCAGCCGGACACCTGGTTCCACTTGTTCACGTACACTCGCAGGAACGCGGTGCGGGTGCAGCACCCCCAGTAGTTAACAATGATGTTCGCCCAGGGGTTCACGGTGGCCGTATGGTTACCAATCGCGCCATAGACCGGCTGCTGGCACGAGCCTGCCCCATAGCACCATGGTGAATTGCTTATATTCCAGGCGTACCGGCCGTAGGACACGCCGTTATAGGTATCCATCTGCTGATGGCCCCACAGGAATGAGTCCAGGGACACCCTTGCTGTGACCCCGTAGACGCACCCATAGCAGTACCCGGCGGATCGCAGCGTTGCTCTGGAACCGGATCCCGATTTCGTCGGGGAGTGGGACAGACGTGTGGACCTCACGCGCAGAGCGATGTGATCGAAATGACCGTTGCTCGCGGGAACCAGGTACTCCCCCGGCCCGAAGCGAGCCGTCGAGAGAATAGGTCTGGCGTTCGGCCACCGCTTCTGCGCCGCGGCTAGCGCGGAGCGAGCCTGAGGCTCTGAAGCAGATGCCTGGACCACGGAATGCGCAGTGCTGAGCGAGATGGCCAGCAGCCCAACTACAGCCGCCAGGGCTCGCGCCGCGGTTCTGCGCCTGTGTGAACGCGGGGTTGTACGCGCACTGTCGATATTCATACGGATCCTCTCCTGTGGGTTGGTTGTGTCGGGTACAGAAACCGACAATGAGCGAAGGTAAGACCGAACGAGGTATGTGTCAGTCACCCACACGACGTTCGATGTGTATGCCGCGTGACGGACCCTGACTACCAGCCGCCGTCGGTTGTCTCGTAATCGCCAGCTGGGTCGTCCAGGTAGCGGGCCTCGACGCCGCGCAGGGCGGTGCCCGCCCGAGCGGTCGAGACGTGGATCGCTCGCATGGCACCCGCGGGGGTCGGTAGGGTCAGG
>VBJI01000111.1 GCA_005880875.1 Chloroflexota bacterium | reverse complement strand
GCAGGTGTCATCCCGGACAGCGGACCAGCGACCGAATCACGGTCCAAGAAGTGCTCCCGCGGGCGCCGATCGCCTGACCGTCGCCTGCTAAGAATCGCGTCGTTTCAAACATTTTTGCGCAACCGACCCGCAGCCACTGAGGGCATCTCAAAGTGGCGTTTTGCGTCCAGTTATCCACAGGGTTTACGAGCCGCGCGCCAACAGCATTTAACACAGGCGTCGGCAGTCCGCTCCCGCATAAGCGCACAAGAAATCCTTTCGTCTGCCGTCAGGTAAGCGTTAGTAGCCGCGAAACAGGCCGGCAGCGGCGGGAAACCGCCCTTTTGAGCCGTCGGCCGGATTGGAGGCCGTGACGATGCTGACCATTTGGCGACCATTGGAATTTGGTAAGCCCGGTGCGCTTGCGTTCGACGTACTCAACCGCCGCCTGCAATCGAGCCAGGGGCCGAAAGCCTCGTGAGGCTGCCGCCGCAGCTGTCTGTGCCGGCGCCTGTGTCTTCATCGCGAAGGTATCTGAAGCGAGAGGGACCGTTCTTGGCAGGCGTGATGGCCCTCGCGATCACGATCTCGGCGGGGCTCTCTCTTCTGCCTTTGCTCGGGTCTGCGGCACCGCTCGCAATCCACGTGTCGGGCAACCACCTGGTGGACGGAGCCGGCAAGACGATTCAGCTGCGAGGCGCCAACGTGTCAGGCACCGAGTACTCCTGCGACCAGGGCAGCACAGCGCCTTACGGCTGGAGCATCTACGCCGGCCAGCCGCTCGACCAGCTCTCCACCTACCAGGCCATGCAGGCCTGGGGCATCAACGTCGTCCGGGTGCCGCTCAACGAGGACTGCTGGCTCTCCATCAACCAGGTCGATCCGGCCTTCTCCGGCGCCAATTACCGGAATGCCATCCAGACCGAGGTTAACCTGATCCAGCAGGCCGGCATGTACCCGATTCTCGACCTGCACTGGAGCGCCCCCGGCTCGGCTTCGGCCCAAGCCCAGAACCCGGAGCCGGACCAGGACCACTCCCCGGCCTTCTGGCAATCGGTGGCCACGACCTACAAGAGCAACCCGGCCGTGATCTTCGAGCTCTTCAATGAGCCCTTCGACTACTGGGGCACCAACCCCGATCCCTGGGCGGGCTGGCTGAACGGCGACACCCAGACCCAATACCAGACCGGCGGGAATCCCTACACCGTCAACCTGAACTGGCAGACGGCGGGCATGCAGGAGCTGATCAACACCGTGCGCGCGACCGGCGCCACCCAGCCGATCATGGCCAATGGCCTCGACTGGGCGAACGACATGTCGGGCTGGTTGAGCCATGCGCCGAGCGATCCCCAGCACCAGCTGATCGCCGGCTGGCACAGCTACCCCGGCGAGCTCTGTGCGGACACCGCCTGCTGGGATCAGAACGTGGCCCCGATCACGCAGACGTACCCGGTGGTCGTGACCGAGACCGGGGACAGCAGCGCCGGGCCGGTTACCTTCCTACCCGGTTTCTTCAACTGGGCGGATGCTCACGGCCTCAGCTACCTGGCCTGGACCTGGAATCCATGGCAGCATCCCGACAACGTCCTGGTCAAGGACTGGAACGGCACGCCCACTGCCGGCGAGGGCCTGTCCTGGCAAGCGCACCTGGCTCTGAGGTCGAGCTCTTCCCAGTCGGCCCCCGCGCAAACCGGCGCGAACCACAAAGCTGCGTTGGCACCCTCCCCGGTCCAGGCGGATTCCCCCTCACCAACCAACGCTCCAGCCCCGAACCGCAACGCTGCCTTAGCACCGTGCGGAGCGGCGATCACCTGCTCTGCCCACTGGGCCGTGTCGAACCAGCCTGTGTCCCTTCGGCTGGGCCTGCTCGTGTTCGGCGTCCTCTTGCTCGGCTTTCTCTTGTTCGGTGGCCTGGTGGCGATGATGAAGCGGCGGGGACAGCTCAGCCCCCGGCGCTGACGAGCTTGTGCTCGGTCCTGTCGAGCAGCCGTTGCTCGAGGTCGTTCCAACCTGGAGCACCGTCGGAACGGAAGAAGGCCAAGGTCGCCACCAGGCGACCCTGCCGCAGCAATGTGAGGTCGACCTGGAACAGCCACTCCCCGGCTGTGGTGGTGAACGGCACCTGGCCGTGGATCTCCACCTCATCCACCCACCGCCCATCGGCCAGGTGCATACGAGCGGATTGAGCAAGGTCCGGTTTTCCTACCGATGTGGTGCCCCCGTGACACCCACAATTCCAGGCGTAGTCCGCCAATGAGGCGGCGAGGCAGCTGTCTTGAGCGCCGCTGCTCATCGCCTGCAACATCTCCCCGGCCGCGCTCGTGGTCGCGAGGGTCCGCCCGCCGGTCGAAGCGTAGCCCTGGTGGCTGCTGGTATCGGATCTGAGTCTGTAGGTCACGCTCGAGGCGGCGGTGTCGCCGTGGAACCGGGCGAGACAGCCGTCGATCGTGAGCCGGTCAACGCCACGACCGCGGACTCGTCCAACTGGCCCGGATCCCGCGGAGGTGCCAGGGCCGCCAGCCGCGATCGGGGCCAGCGTCCAGCTCGAGCCCACGTCGGCCACGGTCAGAACCAGGTACGCGGCTCGATCGGCATCAGTTTGCCCGGCCATGCTCCCCGCTGGCGATGGATCGAAGCGGGGGGAGGTCGCCCCAATCGCTCCGGTCGCCAGCACGAGAAGCGCAACCAGCACTCGGGTTGCGTTCACAAGCTTGGGCGGAGCCTTTTTCGACCACGTTTTGCCGCGGATCCCGGCGAGGACGGACTCGGCCTTGGTGGACCGCCGCCCCCGCAACTCGCTCCCCGCCGGCTCGGGTTGGATGGGGACAGGGAGGTCAGACTCGGCGATAACGAGGATGTCAGCGAGGTCGAGCGGAACCCATTTCTGGCCGTTCCACCGGTACCTGCCGTCCGGTGAGAGCAGGGAACGCCATTCGACTCCGTCCCAGTAGGACAGGCCATCCGGTGAGAGGTGAGATGCGGCAGCGAGGTCGAGATATTCATGGCAGACGTTTCGGATTCGGCGGCGAAGCTTGACACAAGACTGCCGAGAAACCGCGTTGCTTTTTGGAGTTCCGCCTAGCAGGGTGCTGAAAAAGGTCGACGAGCGACCGGAGGCAAGCCCGTCGCGAAGCGACGCAGCTGTTTGGCGTGCAGCCGTTCGAGACGAAGGAAGCGCCGAGTAGCACAGCGAGCGCAGCCAAAGCTGCGTGAGCGAGCAACGCAGAAGCTGACGCGCGGATCGGGCGGCTGGGCGCCAAAGCGCCGGTGACCTTTTTCAGCAGCCTGCTAGGCCACAACCTCTAAAGGTTGAATCGGCGTCGCTCGGCCAAGCCTCCGCGCTGCCTCCAAGGCGCCAAGAAGGGTGCCCATGAGGAGCGCCACGCGGAACCAGTAGAAGCCCATGTCATAGGCGCCGAGAATCACATAGCCGACCACGGCACAGAGCACCACGGTGCCGAACAGCGCCAGCTTCCGGTCCCTGACGCGAACCAGGGCAACGAGAGAAACGATCGCCGACCCGATCAGGAACCAGAATCCGACGATACCTGCCAGGCCGAAACGCATCCAGATGTAGAGAACGCCATCGTGCGGTACAAAAGCA